>DASXVK010000634.1:0-15001 GCA_036504295.1 Polyangia bacterium | reverse complement strand
GCCGTCGGCGCCGACGTAGGTGTGGACGAGCGCGGCGAGCACGTCCGCCCACGCGGGCAGCGTCAGCCGCGCCGCCCGGGCGCCCGCCGCGTCGGCCATGAGCGAGCGCACCAGCAGCCCGAGCTGCGCCGCGCTCGCCGGGGCGCCGGTCTCCTCGACGACATACTCCTCCTCGCCGAGCGCGACCCCGCGCGCCTCGCCGCTGCGGGCGCCGGCCATGAACGCGCCGAGCGCCAGGCGGCGCAGCCCCTGGTCCCAGTTGAAGACGTCGGGCTCGATGTAGGTCGCGGCGTGGTCGGCGTGGTCGGCGCCGTGCACGATGCCGAGCCGGTCGCACCAGCGCGCCCAGTCGTCGGCGCTCGCCTCGGGGAAGCGCGCGCGCAGGACGGCCGGGTGGGTGGCGACGCGCAGGACCTCCTGCCGCGTCGTGCCCGCGAGCGGCAGGCCGAGCAGCAGGTCCACGGCCTCGACGACGCGGCTCTCGCCCGCGAGGCTGAGGTCGGCCAGGCTGTGCGGGATGCCGTGGCACTCGCGCAGCGCGGCCGCGAGGTGCGTGAGGTACGCCGCGCGGTCGCGGCCGCCGACGATGACGGCGATCTCGTGGAACCGCAGCGCGGGATCGCGCTCGACCAGGCTCCAGATCTCGTTCGCGACGACCTCCGCCTCGCGCCGCACGCTCGGGCACCGCAGGATCCGGAGGCTGCCGTCGCCCCCGCCGAGCGCGGGCGGCACCGGCCCCGGGGCGCCTGAGGCGAGCCGGAGGCGAGCCTCGTTGTTGCCGGTGAGGAGCTCGTGCTGGAGCGTCCGCAGCAGCGTCGGCGGCGGGGGCGCGGCGTCGGCCGCCGCCGCGAGCGGGTCGCGGGGGCGCGGCGTCACCCGCGCGCCCGCGGCGGCGGCCAGCCGGAGGCCCTCGCGCGCCGGCCGCGCCCAGCGCAGCGTCGCGGGCGCCGCGGCGGCGAGCCCGAAGGGATCGTCGGGCGGGCCGGCCGCGAGGCGCGCGGCGGCGGTGGCGAAGGCGGCCTCGTCCTCGACGCACGCGCTCAGCGCATAGAGCCGCACCTCGGCCCGCCGGCCCAGGGCGGCGAGCAGATCGAGGACGAGGCGGGCGAGGTACGAGAAGCCGAAGGCCCACACGCGGGGCGGCGCGGGCAGCTCGTCGAGCCGCACCCGGCCGCCCGGGGCCACCAGCTCGTCGAGCGTGATCCAGCCGCCCGCGGGCGCGTCGCGGCCGGTGAGCACGCCGCCCTGGCCGAAGATCTCGAGCCACACGCGCCGCTGCCACCGCTCGGCGCCGTGCGGGTCGCGCCCGCCGGAGCGGCCGCGCCGCCAGGCGGCGAGCAGCTCCGGCCGGGAGTAGGAATACTCCTCGTACAACCGCGCGAGCTGCACCGCCAGCTGGTAGCGGCGCAGGTCCCGGCCGGGCTCGTCGGCGCCGGCGTGCACGTACTCGCGCGCGGGCCCGAGCTCGGCGTGCGCGAGGCGCGCCTCGTCGAGGAGCACGCGCAGCACGAGCCCGGTCAGGCCGTCGCCGTCGGCCACGCGCGGCGGCGCGGCGCCCCGGGGCGCGGCGCGGCCGATGAGGTCGGCGAAGAAGCTCTTGAGGTACTCGAAGCGGACGTTCGCGCACAGGCCGGTCTCGCGGGCCAGCCCCAGCTTGAGATAGGTCGCGACGTGGCGGTCCGGCACCAGCACGACCGCCTCGTCGAGGAAGCTGAGGGCCGCCGGCGCCGCGCGGCGGCTCGCCGCGAGGTCGCGGCCGAGCGCCGCGAGGAGCTCCTCGGTCGCGTTGGAGGTGACGATCTCGAACATCCGACGCCGGCCAGTGTAACACCCGCCCCTGACACGAGTCGCCGGCGATCGGCGCGGGACGCGCGACGAACGGACGAACAACCGGGCACGGGCAGGGGCACGGGCACGGGCACGAGGGTGCACGCCCGGAGCCGAACCACCCGATCCGGGGTCGGCAGTCGTGGCCGTGCCCCTGCCCGTGCCCCTGCCCGGCAGTTTCCGGTCCCCGTGGCCGTGCCCCTGCCCGTGCCCGTGCACGGGCGATTTCCGGTCCCCGTGGCCGTCGCGGCGCCGCTCTGCGTCACGGCCCGCTCGGCATCCAAGCCGCTTGGGAGCGCGCGCGACCGACGCCCTGCGCGCCGCGACCGCCCGCGGCCGCGCCGAGGAGCTCGCCCTGCGCCCCTGGCGCGAGGGCGACGAGCGGCCGCACGCGCCGCTGCGCCGCTTCGTCGCGCTCGGCGATCCGCAGGCGCCCGCGGACACCGTCTTCCGCGTCCTCGCCGCCCGCGACCTCCTCGGCGACGACGGCTTCCTCGCGCCCGACGTGTCGCTGCTCTCGATCGGCGACCACTTCGACTACAAGGGCGGCGAGCCGCCGGCGGCGAGCCGGGACGGGCTGCTCGTGCTGCGCTGGCTCGCGGCGCACGCGCCGACGCAGACCACGATGATCCTCGGCAACCACGATGTCGCGCGCGTGATGGAGCTCGTCGGGCTCGACGACGCCGCGTTCGCCGGCGCGCGCGACCTCGCCCGCGCGGTCGCGCAGCGCGAGACCGACGGCGCCGCCGACGAGGCCGAGCGGCTCCGCGCCGACTTCGCCCGCCGCTACCCCGCGATCGCGACGCCGCAGCTCGTCGCCCGCGACTACAACTCGTACACCGTCGCCCAGCGCGAGCTGCTCCTCGCGCTGCTGCTCGGCGGCCGCGTCGCGCTCGCGCGCTCGGGCTGGCTGCCCGGCGGCCGCGAGCTGCTCTGCACCCACGCCGCCGTCACGACCCGCGAGCTACGCCTGCTCGGCATCGAGGCGGAGCGCCACCCGCGCGCCATCGCCGCCCGCCTCAACCGCTTCCTCGCCGAGGCCGTCGGCGCCGTCGCGGCGGCGTGGCGCGCCGGGGAGCGCGTGCCGCTCAGCCTGGAGCCGCTCGTCGTGGCGGGCGGGCCCGGCGAGGAGGCCGGCGGCCTGCTCGCGCACCGGCCGGTGAACCCCGACCGCCGCCTGCGCCCCGACGCGGACCTCGCGTGGGAGCTGAGCCCCGCGCGCCCGCGGCGCTACGACCCGCGCGACCTCCCGCGCGGCCTGCTGCAGGCCGCCGGCCACACCCCGCACCGCACGAGCCTGCGCGAGCTCGTCGGCTGGCTCGGCCCGCACGCGCCCGCGCCCGACGGGCTGCGCACGCTGCGCGTGGCCGGCGACCGCCCCGTGTACGACACCGGCATCCTCCCCGTCGAGGTCGACGAGGCGGGCCTGTACCTCATCGACGGCGAGATGGCGAAGACCGCGCCCGAGGCCTACGCGGTGCTCCAGCTCGCCGGGTGGGAGGAGCCGCCCGGGTAGGCGCGCGCAGGTGGCCGCGGCGCTGCGCGGACCGCAGGCGCGGTAGCCGCCGTCAGTCGCGCCGCGCGAACACCGGCAGCCGGCGCAGCCGCTCCATCACCGCCAGGCCGAGCAGGGTCGTGAGCACGGTCGCGAGGCCCAGCGCGACGAGCAGGCCGCCGTAGGTCACGGTCCAGATCGCCGCGGTCCGCACCCGGCCGAGCAGCGGCACCGTGTGGGCGCGCTGCTCCTCGAGGCTCACGCGGACGGTGATCAGCTCGTTCTCGACGTCGTACTCGCCGAGCTTCACGCCGAGCTGCTGGATCTTGCCCTCCACGTCGAGGATCTTGTCCTCCAGCCCCATCAGCTCGTCGAGCTTGCCGCCGCGGGCCTTGAGCCCGACGAGCGCGGCGCGCGCCTTCTCGAGCGAGGCCCGCTGGGCGGCGAGGCCCTTGTACTCGTTCGTCTTGTCGGCCTTGTGGATCTCGATGGCCGCGAGGTGGCCGATCTGACGGACGCGCGCGAGCAGCGGGTCGAACTGCTCCGGCGGCACCCCGATGGCGAGCGAGAGGGCGCGCCGCCCCGGCAGGCCGGCGCTCTGCTCGAACTGGATCAGGCCGTGGTGCGCGGGCACCGCCGCGCGCAGCGCCTGCTCGTCGCGGCCGAAGTCACGGCTGTGGCTGCGCAGCGTCGCGATCTTCTCGTACTTCTGGCCGCCAGCGGCCGGCGCGCCGGCGGCGCCGCCCTTGAGCGAGGCGTAGTTCTTGCGGCTCTCCCACGCGCCGCCGAAGTGCGGCAGCCCGTCGTCGCCGCCGCCGCGCGTGACCGCGTAGCCGTACCCGAGCCGCAGCGCGAACATGCCGCCGAACAGGATCGCGAACCAGAGCAGCCCTCGTCGCAGCGTCCCTCGCATCGGTCCCTCCGCGCGCCGCATCGCCGCGGCGCTGACCCGAGCATGCCGCGGCCCGACGGCGCGCCCGCGGCCCGGGCGCGGCGCCGCCGCGGAGATCGCGTGGCGTTTTCGTGGCCGCCAGCCCGGGCGTGGTACCGTAGGGCCCCGGCCATGAACCGCTGCCTCGCCGTCCCGCCGCCCGCGGACCTCGCCGCGCTCGCCGCCCGTGCGGCCGCGCTCACCGGCTGCTGCCTCGGCGATCTCGCGCAGGCGCTGGGGGCCCGGCTCGGCGCCGACCCCGTCCACGCCAAGGGCCACGGCGGCGAGCTCGTCGAGCGCGCCCTCGGCGCCGCGCCCGGCCCCGGCGCGCGGCACGACTTCCCCCACCTCGGCGTCGAGCTCAAGACGATCCCCCTCGACGAACGCGGCCGGCCGCGGGAGAGCACCTTCGTCTGCCTCATCCCGCTGCTCGAGGCCGGCGACGTCGGCTGGAGCGCGTCGTGGGTCCGCGCCAAGCTCGCCCACGTCCTCTTCGTGCCGCTCGCGGCGCCGGCCCACGGCGCCCCGGCGTCCCGCCGCGTCGGCGCCCCGTTCTTCTGGCGGCCGACCACGGCGCAGGAGCGCGTCCTGCACGACGACTACGACGACCTCATGGGCCTGATCGGCGTCGGCGGCATCGAGGACCTGAGCGCCCACGCCGGCCGCTGGCTCCAGGTGCGCCCGAAGGCCGCGACCAGCCGCTGCCGCGCCTTCGCGCCCGGCCCGGATGGCGAGTGGCTCGCCACGGTCCCGCGCGGCTTCTACCTGCGCGCGCGCTTCACGGGCGCGCTCCTGGCCGATCCGACCGCCGCGCCCGATCGCTGATCGCCGTACAGGAGTTGCACCGTTTCACCACTAATCTTCTGTGTTGTCGCGTCGTTAGCTCCAAACGAACCCGTCCAAAGCTTGAACACGAGCCCCGCGAATGCGCGGTTAGTTGGGTAATGATCGTTACTTACCCCTGCATTCGCGCGCCGGCCGGCGTCTCGATTTGCTCAAGGATTGAACAGCCCCGGGAGCTGGATTGCGTCATTTCGGCATGTTACGTGGTGGTACGATCGTTGCTATCCGTCAGTCTGCACTTTCAGGGAAGGGGAACCACCATGAAACGACGAAACCCGGCTCCACCTCGCGACCCGCGCCTCTTCCTTCATCCGGAGGAAGACAAGCGCCTCGACCGGCGCACGCTCCTGCGCGCCGGCACCGTGCTCGCGATCGGGGCAGGCCTCGTCGTCGCCCCGGTCGCCCAGGCAGCCACCACCCCGGGCGGCCCGGACCGCGTCACGCAGGCGCCCGGCCAGGCCGGCTCCCCGGCCATGGCGGCCCCCTCGGGCGCGGCGCCGATGCGCATCGCGCAGCACTGCTCGCACGGCTCGCACGGCTCGCACGGCTCGCACGGCTCGCACGGGTCGCACGGGTCCCACGGTTCCCACGGCTCCCACGGGTCGTGGTGAGGAAGGAGACGGCCATGCGCGCAACCATCCTCGCCTGCCTCCTCACCCTGACCCTCGCGGCGCCGGCCGCGGCCCAGGTCTATTACGCCGACAGCGGGTACCGGTACGCCTACATCAATGCCGCCGTCATGACGTACGTGCCGACGTGCCCCGGCCCGTTCCCCGGCAGCGGCTCCGGCGGCGGCAGCGGCGCGACCTGCTTCGACACCTTCAACTTCATGGCGAAGGCGGGCTACACCTACACCATCTCGACGACCGCGAGCTACTCGGGCGACACCTACGTCGTCGTCTACGGCGCCTGCAACTGCACCAATGACGACTACGGCGGCCTCGGCTCGCAGTGCACCTGCACCGCCGCCTACGACGGTCCGGCGTACATCTGCGCGTCGTCGTACGGCAGCGCGTCGGCGAGCTACAACTACACGGTCACCGGCGACTGCGCCGCGTGGCCGCAGCAGGCGGCGCCCGAGCTCGAGCGCGTCTACCTCCACTACAACTACAACACCGGCGACATCGCGCCGAGCTGGTGCGACTCGAAGGCCAACTACGGCCTCGTATCGGCGTTCCAGGTCTACCGCAACAGCTACGACTGGCGGGTGGGCACGCCGTGGCCCTCGCACCCGCTGTACATGTGCACCCGGTGGGTCCAGGTCCAGAACCAGGACGGCACCTGGTACTGGAAGTCCGACGAGTACATCTCGCGCGACTACTGGTGCAACGGGTTCGCCTACTACGGCTATCCGGACCAGCAGGTCGGCTACGCGCTCGACTACCAGTCCGAGGGCGGCCTCAATGCGAAGCTGCTCACCTGCTGGTACCTGGCGCAGGTCACGAGCGGCGGCAACCAGTGGTGGGAGCTGCGCAACGAGTTCAACGCCTGCACCTACAGCCAGTACGCGCCGGTCTCCGACAACGGCTGGGTCCGCTTCCAGTCCGGCGGCGGCAAGCAGGGCGACCTCGGCAACACCAGCGGCGGCACCACCTGCGACGCGGCCCACTGCATGGGCATGTGCGGCGTCAACTGCGACGGCATCCTCGGCACGCACTACTACACCGACGCGTGCATGGCGCACGACATCTGCGTCTGCAACCACAACAACGACCTGCTCGATCCGGCCTGCTACGCCAGCTTCCTCCTGGCCGCGGGCTCGTGGGTGGTCCAGGCCGCGGTGTCGCTGCTCGAGGCCATCGTCAACTTCTTCAAGAGCATCTTCGACGCGCTCTGCTTCTGGTGCTGACGCGCCCGCTGGCTCCGGCCGCCGCCGGAGCCCCACCCCCGTCGTGGTAGGCTCCTGACCATGGCCGGTCCCACCAAGCGCCGCTTCGCCTCGCTCGCCCTGGGCCTGCTCGTCGTGGCGATCATCGTGCTGGTCGGCCTCGTGCTCTGGAAGGAGCGCCGGCCCTACGCGGGCGGGCCCACCGCGCCCCCGGCCGCCGACGCCGGGGCGCGGCCGCACGGCGGCGGCGGGCGGGCGGCGGCCATGCCGGCGAGCAACCCCTCCGCCTACGAGCCGCCCGGCAGCGAGCGGCTCGAGCTGACCGGCACCGTGATCGACGCCGACACCGGCGTGCCCGCGCCGGACGCCCGGGTCCTGCTCTCCGGGCCGGTCCTGCGCGAGGCCCGCACCGACGAGCGCGGCGCGTTCCGCTTCGACCGGCTCTACGCGGACGCCTACGTCGTCGACGCGCACCACGAGGACGCCGCCGGCGGCCCCGTGCGCGTGCACCTCGACCGCGGCACCGGGCCGGTGGTCATCCGGCTCTATGCCGCCGCGCGCCTCACCGTCGACGTCGTCGACCAGGAGAAGCGGCCCATCCCCGGCGCCACCGTCGAGCTGCGCGTCCTCGGCATGATGCGCAACCAGACGACGGTGCGGCAGGCCAAGACCGACGACGCGGGGCGGGTCGTGCTCAAGGGCGTGCTCCCGGGCGGCTACTTCCTCGCCGCGTGGGCGCGCGGCTTCAAGTACTCGGTGCGCATGCTCGAGCCGCCGGCGGGGCTGCGCTGGGAGGCGACGGTCGCGCTCACGCGCGGCAGCGAGGTGCACGGCAAGGTGCTCGACGATCAGGGCCGTCCCGTGGCCGGCGCGGCCATCATGGCCGCGGCGGCGCGGCGCACCTACGGCGTCATCCTCGCGCGGCCGCCGACCTTCGGCTTCAGCCCCCGCAGCGACGCCGAGGGCAAGTTCGTGCTCTCGGCCCTCGACGCCGGCCGGTTCCAGCTCATGGCCGACCACCCCGGCTTCACCCTGGGCTGGTCCGACGCCTTCCCGGTCGACGGCACGACCGCGGTCACCGGCGTGATCGTGCGCGTGATGCGGGGCACCTCGATCACCGGCCGGGTGGTCTCCGCGAAGAAGCTCCCGGTGCCGCGCGCCACCGTGCGCGTGGGCCCGAGCAACATGCAGGTCGGCGGCGGGTCGAGCCGCGAGATCCAGTGCGACGAGTACGGCCGCTTCGACCTGGGCGGGCTGCCCGCGACCGAGATGGAGCTCGTCGCGATGGCGGACGGCGCCTCGAGCGACCGCCACCGTTTCGACCTCGCGGCCAAGGCGCACCACGACGAGGTCGTGATCCCGCTCGTGTACGAGGGCACCATCGCGGGGCGCGTCGTCGGCAGCGACGAGCAGCCCATCCCCGACGCGGAGGTCGTGTGCCTGACGGTGCGGGGCGAGGCCGTGGGCGTGCGGCCGACCCTGCCCGAGACCACCGACGCGGCGGGGCGGTTCACCTGCCGCGGCCTCGCGCCCGGTGCCGCCTACCAGATCAACGCCCAGCGCCCCGGCTCGAACTGGAACATCCACCCGGGCCTGCGCGGGGCCGGCGCCCAGGCGCAGCTCGGCGACCAGAACGTGGTCATCGTGATCCCGGCCGACGGCACCCTCGGCGGCCGCGTGAAGCTGCCCGACGGCCGCTACGCGACGACCTTCGGCGTCGCGCTCGTCAACGGCCTGGCGCCGCGCCCCTTCACGACCACCGACGGCAGCTTCCACCTCGAGGGCCTCGCGCCGCTGACCTACACCCTCGCCATCACCGTCCCCGGCTTCGTCCCCAGCACGACCACTGTGCGCGTCCGCGAGCGCGCCCACACCGACGTCGGCACGATCATCGTCGAGCCCCCGGGGCCCGCCGTCGAGCCCCGCGTCCCGCCCCCCGCCCCGCGCGCGCCGAAGACGTAGGGGACACGCAGCCCCCTGCTAAGCCAGGGTAATCCTGCGGCTTTTTCGGCACAGCGCGCAATTCGTTCAAGCGGATGGAATCGCACAGCTTTTCGGGCGGACAGGGCGTTTCGACGAAATGCGCGTTGTGCCTGAAAAGTCAAGTCGACACGGGCGGTTGAATGGGGGCTGCGTGTCCCCTACGGGCAGAGGTCGCGCAGCGCCCGGCGGGCGACGGCGCTGAGGGCGCCGTGGCCGCCGCGGGCGACCTCGAGCCAGGCGGCCTGGGCGGCGCGCTGGTCGCCGCGGGCCTCGGCGCCGACGGCCTTGAGGGCCGCCGCCTCCGACGGGTGGCCGAAGGTGCGGCGGCGGACGAGGTCGTCGTAGGGGTTCACCTCCCGGGCGAGGCGCGCCTGCGCGCGAGCCTCGGCGAGGTCGCCGGCGGTGAGCGCGACCAGCGAGAGCATGGCGCGCGGCTCGCTCTGGTGCGCGCCCTCCCCGGCGCCGCTGAGCGCGGTCGCCGCGAGCAGCCACGCGGGGGCCACGTCGCCGTCACGCAGGTAGGTGTAGGCGAGGCCCGACAGCGTGCTCGCCGCGCCGTCCGGGCCGCGGCGCATGTCGAGGGCGTCGACGTAGAGCTGCCGCGCCTCGGCGAGCCGGCCGGCGCAGGCCTCGACCTCGCCGAGGTTGTTGAGGGTGGCGAAGTCCCGGCCGTGGCTCATCGCCTCCTCGTAGGCCTGCCGCGCCTCGTCGAGGCGGCCGAGGAAGGTCAGGTGCAGCGCGCGGGTGAACGGCGTCAGCGACGGCTCCGCGGTCTGCCGCTCGAGCGCCGCGAGGGCGCGGGCCGAGCAGGCCGCGTCGCCGCGGGTCGAGCACATGAAGCCGAGCTGCGCGTCGAGCCACACGCGGTCGTGCTCGGTCTCGGCGCGGCTGCGCTCCAGCTCGAGCAGGCGCTTCGCCTCGGCGGTGTCGCCGACGTCGTCGAGCGACTGGGCGAGGGTGAGCCCGGTGTCCGGCCCCGGCGCGCGGCCGTACGCGCGGCGCGCGGCGTCGAGCGCCTCGCGCAGCTTGCCCTGCTCGCGGAGCTGCTCCGGCCGCCAGGGGCCCTCGTCGGCCTCGTCCGACTCGGGCTCGTCGTCGTCCGCCGTACGCGGGCGCCGCCGCTCCTCGAGCATCGCCGCCGTGGCCGCGAGATCGAAGTCGCCGAGCTCGAGCGTGATCCCCCACTCGGCCATCGCCTCCGAGAGCTGCTTCGCCGTCGGCTTCACCGCGAGCGCGTGCAGCCCCGGCGGCAGCCCGGCCGGCGCCTCGGCCCCGGGCGGCAGCGGCGGGATCTCGGTGCCGCACAGCCCCCGCCCGGTGGTGCGCTGCAGGAGATCACGCGGCGCGAGCGCGGCCTCCGCCGTCGCCGCCGACGGCCGTGGCGCCGCGTGGCGCGCCACGGCGGGCCGCGCCACGACGACCGGCGCCGGCCGCGGCCAGACCAGCCACGCGCCGAAGAGCGTCAGGGAGCCGGCCGCCGCGAGCAGGATCGATCGTCGCACCGTCATGCCTCCGAAGCCGCGACTGGTAGCTCGCGTGAGTGCTGGCGGGCTCTGCCCGCCGGCACTCTGCGCGGGGGGGTCAAAGGGACCCTTTCAGGGTCCCTTTGTCAGTAGACGCTCGGCGCGGTCCAGAGTTCCCCACCTGCAGATCGCGGGCCATCAGTCGCGCCACGGCGGCACCAGATCAGTATACGCCGAGACTGCGGGATTATCGCCGGCGCGAGCGCGAGCGCGAGCCCGCGGGCGCACACGAGCCCGAGCGGTCTACGATCCATCGAGAGGCGGGTCTACTTCAGCGCGACCGGGCGGCGGGCCTGGTACTCGGCCCACGACAGGACCGAGAGCGCCTCGGGCTGCTTGGTCCGGAGCGCCTCGATGACGGCGCGGGCGAGCTTGAGGTCGGTGACGAGCGGGACCCCGGCCTCGACCGCGCGGCGGCGGATGAGGTAGCCGTCGGGCCGGCCGAGCTCGTCGTACTCGATGGGGATGTTGATGACGAGGTCGACGAGCCCGCCGTCGATGGCCTCCATGCCGGTCATGCCGCCCTCGTCGGGGCGCTTGGCGAGGCGCGTGTGCTCGATGCCGAGGCTGCGCAGGGCCTCGCTCGTGCCGGCGGTGGCGAAGATCGGCAGCTTGAGGTCGCGCGCGATCGTCTGCGCCTCCTCGGCGAACCAGTACTTGTCGGTGAGCGGCCCGAGCGAGAGCAGGACGCCCTTGTGCGGGATGCGGAAGCCGGTCGCGAGCAGCGCGTTGAGCAGCGCCTCGTGCAGGTCGTCGCCGAAGCAGCCCACCTCGCCCGTCGAGGCCATCTCGACGCCGAGCATCGGGTCGGCGCCGGTCAGGCGCGAGAAGCTGAACATCGGCGCCTTCACCGCCACGTAGTCGAGGTCGATGGCGCGGTTCTCGAGCGGCCGCGCGACGCCGAGCATGCGGCGCATCGCCTCGGCGACGTAGTTGATGCCGGTCACCTTCGACACGAACGGCAGGCTGCGCGAGGCGCGCAGGTTGCACTCGATGACCTTCACTGCGTTGTGCTTGGCGAGGAACTGCAGGTTGAAGGGCCCGGTGATGGCGAGCGCGCGGGCGAGCGCGGCGGCGATCTTCTTGCACTGGCGGATGGTCGCCAGGTAGAGGCGCTGCGGCGGCAGCACGAGCGTCGCGTCGCCCGAGTGCACGCCGGCGTCCTCGATGTGCTCGCACATGGCCCACAGGACGATCTCGCCGCGGTCGGCGACGGCGTCGATCTCGAGCTCCCGCGCGTGCACCTCGAACTTCGAGACCACGACCGGGTGCTCCGGCGACACCGCCCGCGCGCGGGCGAGGATGCGGGCGAGCTCGTTCGGCTCGCGGGCGACGCTCATGGCCGCGCCCGACAGCACGTAGCTCGGCCGCACCAGCACCGGGTAGCCGCCGAGCTCCTCGGCGATGCGCGGCGCGTCCGCGACGTCGGTGACGTGACACCAGCGCGGCTGGTCGATGCCGAGGCGGTCGAGCAGCGCGCCGAACTTGCGGCGGTCCTCGGCGGCGTCGATGCTCTCGGGGCTGGTGCCGAGGATCTGCACGCCGGCGCGGTGCAGCTTGATGGCGAGGTTGTTCGGGAGCTGGCCGCCCATGCTCACGCACACGCCGTAGGGCTGCTCGCGCTGGTAGAGGTCGAGGATCGCCTCGTAGCTCACCTCGTCGAAGACGAGGCGGTCGCACACGTCGTAGTCGGTCGAGACCGTCTCGGGGTTGTAGTTGACCATGATGGTCTCGTACCCGAGCTCGCCGGCGGCCTGCGCCGCGTTCACGCAGCACCAGTCGAACTCGACGCTCGAGCCGATGCGGTAGGCGCCCGAGCCGAGGACCATGATCTTCTTGCGCCACGACGGCCCGACGTCGCTGCCGCTGGCGTGGTAGGTCGAGTAGAGGTAGTTGGTCTCGGCCGGGAACTCCGCCGCGAGCGTGTCGATCTGCGCGAGGTGGGAGGTGATGCCGAGCCGCTTGCGCTCGGCCCGCGGCGTGCCGCGCGGCGCGTCGGTGAGCTTGCCGATCATCCGGTCCGAGAAGCCGAGGCCCTTCGCCCGCCGCAGCGTCTCCTCGTCGAGGGGGAAGCGCCGCCCGGCGAGCTCCCGGTGCATCCGCACGATGGGCTCGAGGCCGCGCAGGAACCACGGGTCGATGCCGGTGAGCCCGTGGATCTCCTCGACCGGGAGGCCGCGCATGAGCGCCTGCGCGACGGCGAAGATGCGCAGCGGGGTGGCGTGGCGCAGCTCGGTCGGCAGGTCGTCGAACTGGAACGCCTCGGGGTCGAGGCCGCGCACGCCGATGTCGAGCATGCGCAGCGCCTTCTGGATCACCTCGGGGAAGGTGCGGCCGATGGCCATCACCTCGCCGATGCTCTTCATCTCGCTGCCGATGCGCGTCGAGGCGCCGCGGAACTTGGCGAGGTCCCAGCGCGGCACCTTGCAGACGAGGTAGTCGAGCGCGGGCTCGAAGAACGCGGTCGTGCGCCGGGTGATGGTGTTCGCGATCTCGGGGAGCGTGTAGCCGAGCGCGATCTTGGTCGCGATGAAGGCGAGCGGGTAGCCGGTGGCCTTGCTCGCGAGCGCCGACGAGCGCGACAGGCGGGCGTTCACCTCGATGACGCGGTAGTCGAGCGCCTGCGGATCGAGCGCGTACTGGATGTTGCACTCGCCGATGATGCCGAGGTGACGGATGGTCTTGAGCGCCACCGACCGCAGGAGCTGGTACTCCTCGTCGTTGAGCGTCTGCGACGGCGCGACGACGATGGACTCGCCCGTGTGGATGCCCATCGGGTCGAGGTTCTCCATGTTGCAGACGGTGATGCAGTTGTCGCGCCCGTCGCGCACGACCTCGTACTCGATCTCCTTCCACCCGCGCAGGCACTCCTCGACCAGCACCTGGGGCGCGCCGCCGTCGAAGGCGCGGCGCAGGGCCGCGTCGAGGTCCGCGGGGCTGTCGACGATCCCCGAGCCCTTGCCGCCGAGCGCGTAGCCGCCCCGCAGCATCACCGGGAAGCCGAGCGCGTGCGCGGCCGCGCGCGCCTCGGCGGCGGTGGCGCAGGCCACGGCGCGGGCGGTCTTGACCCCGATCTCGGCCAGGCGCTCGTTGAAGAGCCGCCGGTCCTCGGTGTCGCGGATCGCGGCGATCGGCGTGCCGAGCACGCGCACGCCGTAGCGGTCGAGGACGCCGGCGTCGGCCAGGGCGAGCCCGCAGTTGAGCGCCGTCTGGCCGCCGCACGAGAGGAGGATGGCGTCGACCTCCTCCTTCGTGATGACCCGCTCGACGACGTCCGGGGTGACGGCCGCGAGGTGGATGGTGTCGGCCAGCCCCTCGCTCGTCTGGATCGTGGCGATGTTCGGGTTGATGAGCACCGACGCGACGCCCGACTCCTTGAGCGCCTTGATCGCCTGCGAGCCCGAGTAGTCGAACTCGCCGCCCTGGCCGATCTGCAGCGCGCCGGAGCCGAGGACGAGGACGCGGCGGGGCTTGCGGGGCAGGTACGCGCCGTGCATCACGAGCTCCTCGCCATGGCGCCCACGAGCCGCATGAAGTCGTCGAAGAGGTAGCGCGCGTCCTCGGGGCCGGGGTGGGCCTCGGGGTGGAACTGCACGCTGAAGAAGGGCTTGAGGCGCGAGCGGATGCCCTCGTTCGAGCCGTCGTTGACGTTGACGAACCAGGGCTCCCACTCGGGCGGCAGCGCCTGCTCGTCGACGACGTAGCCGTGGTTCTGCGAGGTGATGTAGCAGCGCCGCGTGAGCAGGTCCTGCACCGGCTGGTTCACGCCGCGGTGGCCGTAGGGCAGCTTGTGGGTGTCGCCGCCGGCGGCGAGCGCGAGGATCTGGTTGCCGAGGCAGATGCCGAAGATGGGCTTCTGGTAGGTGGCGAGGAGCACGCGGGTCTGCTCGATGAGGGCCTTGCAGTCCTTGGGGTCGCCGGGGCCGTTGCCGATGACCACGCCGTCGGCCTCGCGGGCGAGGGCGGCGAGGTCGGCGTGGAACGGCGCGCGCACGACGGTGGCCCCGCGCGCGAGCAGCGAGCGGGCCATGTGGTCCTTCGCGCCGGCGTCGACGAGCAGGATCCGCAGGGGCCCGCCCGGGTAGCGCACCGGCGCGGGCGGCGCGACCACGCGGAAGACGTCCTTCATGTCGACGCTGTCCGCGCCGCGGCGGGCGCGCTCGAGATCGCTGCCGGCGGGGACGATCCAGCCGCGCATGGTGCCGTGCTCGCGCAGCCGCCGCGTCAGCGTCCGGGTGTCGACGCCCGTGATCGCCGGCACGCCCTCGGCCGCGAGCCACGCGCCCAGCGAGCGGACCGCGGCGTGGTGGCTGTAGCCCGCGACGTAGGTCTGGACGACCAGGCCCTGGACCTGGATGCGGTCCGACTCGTACGGCCCGTCGAGGGTGCCCGCGGCCCGGGGCGCGGGCACGCCGTAGTTGCCGACGAGCGGGTAGGTGAGCACGAGGATCTGGCCGCGGTACGACGGATCGGTGAGCGCCTCGACGTAGCCGGTCATGCCGGTGTTGAAGACCACCTCCCCGGCGACCGCCCGCCCGGCGCCGAAGCCGTGCCCCAAGAGCTCCGTCCCG
>DASXVK010000633.1:0-2808 GCA_036504295.1 Polyangia bacterium | reverse complement strand
CGGCGCCGGCATCGTCGCGTCCGCGGGGCGGCGCAGCGCCGTCGTCGGCTGGCCGGCCGGCGCCGGCATCGTCGCGTCCGCGGGGCGGCGCAGCGCCGTCGTCGGCTGGCCGGCCGGCGCGGCCGCCGTCCCGGTCACGCCCGTGCCCGGCGCGGTCGGCGCGACCGCCGGCGCGGGCCGCTCTGCCGCGATGGTGGGGCGCGCGCCGAAGACCTGCCCCAGGTGCCGCGCGAGCTCCACGTTCGAGAGCAGCAGCCGCTGCTCGTGCGCGAAGCGCTCGAGGGCGAGCTGCAGCTCCTGCGCGGTCTGCCAGCGCGCGGCGGGATCGCGCGCGAGCCCCTTCGCCACGATGCGCTCGAGCGCCGGCGGGTAGTCGGGCCGGAACACCGACGGTGCCGGCGCGTCCTCGGTGGCGATGGCGCGCAGCATCTCGTAGTCGTTCGTGCCGCGCAGGAGCCGCTGCCCGACCGTGAGCTCCCACAGCACCACCGACAGGCTGAACAGGTCCGAGCGCCGGTCCACCGGCTGCGCCCGCGACTGCTCCGGGGACATGTACGGGATCTTCCCCTTGAGCGTGCCCGTGTGCGTCCGCGCCAGGTTGTGGGCCGCCTTCGCGATGCCGAAGTCGACGAGCTTGACCTCGCCGTGAAACGTGACGAGCACGTTCTGCGGCGAGAGGTCGCGGTGCACGATCCCGAGCGGCTGCCCGTCGCCGCCCTGCTTCTCGTGCGCGTAGTGCAGGCCGGCGCAGACGTCCCTGGCGATGAGGATCGCGTGCTCGAGCGGCAGCTCGCGCCTGGCCGCGATCGTCCGGCGCATGAGCGCGCTGACGCTCTCGGCGTTGAGGAACTCCATCACCAGGAAGTGCGCCCCGTCGGCCGCCCCGAAGTCGAAGACCTGGGCGACGTTCGAGTGGCGCAGCGTGGCCGCGGTGCGGGCCTCGTCGAGGAACATCTGGACGATGCGCGGGTCCTCGGCGAGCGCGGGCAGGATGCGCTTGATGACGACGAGCTTCTCGAAGTCGCCCGGCCCCTGCGCGCGGGCGAGGTACACCTCGGCCATGCCGCCGGTCGCGAGATGCCGGACGACCTCGTAGCGGCCGATCCGGAGCGGGGCGGCCATGGGCCGATCCTACTCCCTGCGGCGGTGCGTCGCGCGGCCTGATTGCGGCCGGCGCCCGCCGGCCTTATACTGAACATCCGTATGGGTCAGCGAACCGGCAGCGCCGACCTCCCGCTCCACGGCGGCCGCGTGCCCGAGTGGCTCGCCGGGCGCATGGCCCGCCTCGGCCGCGTCATCGTCGAGGCGATCATGCTCCACTACGGCCGGCCGGAGCTGCTGCGACGGCTCGCGCACCCGTTCTCGTTCCAGTCTCTCGGCGCGGTGATGGGCATGGACTGGCACTCGTCGGGGATCACGACGAGCGTCATCGGGGCGCTGCGCCGGGGGCTCGCCGACGCCGAGTGGGAGCTCGGCATTCACGTCTGCGGCGGGCGCGGCCGCCACTCGCGGCGGACCCCGGCCGAGCTGCTCGCCGTCGGCGAGCGGGTCGGGCTCGACGGGGCGCGCCTGGGCGAGCACAGCCGCCTCGTCGCCAAGGTGGACAGCGCGGCCGTCCAGGACGGCTTCGAGCTGTACCTGCACGGCTTCATCGTCGCCGACGACGGGAGCTGGGCCGTGGTGCAGCAGGGCATGAACCCGGCGCGGCGCCAGGCCCGGCGCCTTCACGGCGGACGAGCGCCGGCGGTCCCACGAGTACGGCGGCATGACGGTGATGGGCCCCGCGCGGCCGCCGACGTCGCGACCGGGGCGCGGGCCGTCGCGGCCCGCCCCGGAGCCGCGCCCGCGCCGGCCGCGGCGGGGCGACCAGCTCGACCTGCCGGGGGTGAGCCCCCGACCTAGCGATAGTCGGTGATGGACCTCCGCGTCTGGCCCCGCGGCGGATCGTGCTTCGCCTGGCACTCGGCGCAGAGGCGCGCGTGCGGCACCACCTCGAGCCGGCGCGGCGCGATCTCCTCCTCGCACTCCTCGCACCGGCCGTAGTCGTCGGGGGCCTCGTCGAGCTTGCGCAGCGCGCGCGCGACCTCGCCGAGCACCTTGGCCTGGGTCTTGTTCCGCTCCGAGGACAGGGTCTGCATCATCTCCGACAACGCCTGCGCGTCCTCATCGGTCGCGGCGACGGGGTCGGGGCGGTTCGGCTCGATGCGGGCCGGGCCGGCGCCGAGCGCCTCGGCCCGCAGCGCGAGCAGGGCGCGCCGGGCGGCGGCGAGCTTCGCGGGCTTCATGAGTCATGAGTGTAGCGCAGACCGCACGCGTGCTACGATGGACTCGCCGTGGCGCAGATTGAGCCCGATCACACCTGCCCGCGCTGTGGGGGCGCGTTTCCGGTGGCGCTGCCCCTGTGCACCGGCTGCGGCGCCGTGCTGGCGCGCCCGCTCGAGGCGACCGTGCTCGCGCCGGCCGGCTTCGGCCTGGGCGACGAAGCGCCGGCCGCCAGCGGCCTCGCGGCCGCGCCGCCCGGCCCGGCCGCCCCGGCCTGGTTCGACGCCACCACCGGGGCCGCGCCGCCGCCGGGCCCGGCCGCGCCGGCCTGGTTCGACGCCACCACCGGTAGCGGGGCGCCGTCCGGGGCGCCCGCGCCGCACCCCGGGCCGGCCGCCCCGGCCTGGGTGGACGCCACGGTCGGGCAGGGGGCGCCCGCGCCCGCGCCGGCTCCGCCCGCGGCCAACGCCGTCGTGGCCCCGGCCGTCGATCGGCGTCCCCGCCGCCAGCGGCGCGCGGCCCCGGCCGGGACCGCGGCCGTCGTTC
>DASXVK010000632.1:0-7437 GCA_036504295.1 Polyangia bacterium | reverse complement strand
CGGCGTCGCGGACCGTGGGGTCGTCCAGCAACGCGGCCAGGAACCGGATCCGGCGCGCGCGGTGCGGCTTCTGGCCGTAGGCCATCGGATTCATCAGCTCCAGCCGCAGCCCCACGTCCACGCGCCGGGCGTCGCCAGCAGCACGCGCCACGCCTCGTCGTCGTCGGTCTCGATCACGAGGTGGGCGAAGGCGGCCTCCCGGCACGACCAGTACGGCGTCGTGGGCGTCACGGGGGTGAGCCGCAAGGTCGCGAGCAGGATCTGCCGGAACTGCGCGGGGGCCCGCTCCCTGAGCTCCCAGAGCGCCGCCCGCCGGTGCTCGAGGTCGGCGTGCCGGGCGCCCAGGAGCAGCAGCTCGGTCTTCGTGTGCGGGGGCAAGCGGCTCCCGACGATCGCCGCCACGATCGGCCAGCTCTGCAGCTGCGGCCGAGCCGTGAGGACGGTGCGGTACACCTCGGGCAGGCGCTGGGGGTACTTCGCGGCGAGCAGCTCGAGCATGGCGCGGCGGGGCCAGGCGTCCTTGGGATCCGCCGGCAGCACGTGCGCCCGCAGCCATGCCTCCTCACCCGTCGCCCGGGCGCGCTTCCACCAGGCCGCGGCCGCCTCCCTGCTCGCCGGCCACCCCTGGAGGCGGCGCAGCCAGTCGGTGCCGAGCTCCTCGCCGCTGAGCTCCTTGAGGAGGTCCCCGGCCACGTGCTGCACGCGCAGGATCCAGGGCGGGAAGTTGTTGAACCCCACCAGGACGAAGCGCGTCAGCCGCTCGTCGTCCAGGTGGCGGATGAGGGCGGGCACGGCCGCGAAGCCGAGGGCCAGGACCCGGGCGCGCTGGGGCGGCTGCGGCTCGTCGCGCCCGGCGCGGGGCGCGTCGGGCGCGGGGTTGGCGACCTCGACGAGGTCCTCGATCAGCGCGTCGACCGGCCCCGCCGCTCGCGGTCCGGGAGCGACGGTGAGCTCGAGACTCCGCAGCAGCGCCCGGTTCGCGGTGGTGTCGAGGGCCTTCAGTCGCTCGAGCAGCGCCCGCATCCGCGTCGCGATGACGGCCCGGTCGGAGCCGGGGCGCGTCAGCTCGTTGCCCCAGTGCGCCCAGGCCAGCCGGAGCACCGCCTCCCGCCCGTCGAGGTTGGCGGGCGCGAAGAAGCCGGAGAAGTGGTGGCCGCAGGGTTGCCGCAGGGCCTCGGCGAGCAGCGTCGCCGCCAGCGCGCGCAGGCCCAGCGCCTGGCACTGGATGGCGGTCGCCAGCGCGGCGTTCGTGTCGAAGAAGCGCGGGCCGTGGCACGCGCGCAGCCGGCTCCACGGCACCTGCGAGGGCTCCGGGAGGATCGCCCGCGGCTCCTGGTCCGCCGGCGTGTGCCAGGTGGTGCCGAGGAGGACCGGCGCGCGGGGGCCGGCCGCGCTCGCGGGCCGGAGCGCCACGTGCACGAGCTGGATCGCCTTGCCCGCGGCGTCGGCAGTCCGCCACTGCGAGTCGAGGAGCACCGGGCGCGCGCCCGACGGCGGCAGGGGCAGCCCGAGGGACGTGTAGAGGCGGAGGAGCTCCTCGGGCTTGGCCGCGTCAGCCGAAGAGACGCCGGCGGAGGCCAGGATCAGCGCGAAGACCAGTGGTGAAAGGGGGGAGGGACGCATGGCACCTCGCGGCAGCTACCCGCTGGAGGTAGTACGCCGCAGCTCGCGCGACGGTTCCACCATCACCAGACGATGCGCGTGCCGGGGTACGCAGCGATGGCCGGGTCCGGGGTGACGACGGCGAGGCCGTGAGCGAGCCCGGTCGCGACGATGATGCGATCACAGGGATCCCGGTGGAGCGGCGGCAGCTCGGCCGCCGCGATCGCGATCGGCCCGTCGACCGGCAGCTCGCGCAGGCCGTGGAACTCGAGCGCGCGGGCGTACCAGGTCGACGTCGGTAGGGGCAGCTTGAGCGAGCCCTTGCGCTGCTTGATCGCGAGCTCGAAGGCCGTGATGGCGGAGACGAAGAGACGCCCGGCGTGTGCCCCGAGCCACGTGCGAGCGGCCGGGGAGAGCGCGGCCTGGTCGGCCACGAGCCACAGGAGGGTGCAGGTGTCGAGCAGGCCCACGGCTCAGGCCTCGGGCCAGTCCTCGGGATCGAGCGGGGCGGTCGGGTCCGCCAGGAACTCGACCCGCGCCAGCTCCGGATCGGTGCGGAGCGGGTCCGTCGCCGGTGCGAGCGGGACCAGCTCGGCGACGGGCTTGCCGTCGCGACAGATGAGGATCCGCTCGCCCTTCTCCTCGACCTTCTTCAGCAGCTCGGAGAGCCGGGTCTTGGCCTCGTGGGTGTTCGCGAAGAGCATGAACTAAGTTTAACTAAGTCCGCCCTACGGGGCAAATCGCATCCGGCTCAGGGCGCCCGCGCACGTGCCCGGGGTGAGACAGCGCCGGGCGACCGTCAGTAGCAGCAGGCCGCCGGGTGGGACGTGCTGCAGAGGGCGGTCGTGCCGCCGGTCGGCGTGACGAGCGGGGCGTGGGTGTAGTAGGTCGAGCCGAACTCGACGTACGAGGCGATCGTCCAGTTGCGGCAGTTGCTGTCGATCGCGCCCACGTACCGGCCCGCGTCGACGGCGGCGGTCTCGTCGGAGGCGTAGACGGTGGCCTGCGAGTTCGTGGTCGCGGACCAGTCGATCCAGGCGCCCCCCGCGGGCGGGCTCGTGGTCGGGTGACTGCGGGCGTACTCGGCGGAGTGGCAGAGATGGCTGCCGGAGAACTGCGTCGCGCAGGCGAAGTTCATCAGGGCGCGGCCGCCCGCGGTGCCGGTCATCGAGGTCGTGAACCCGGCGAAGCGCTCGACGAAGGGCGAGGAGCAGCAGGCGAGCACGTGGGCGTTGGAGCAGCGGTCCGTGCCCGAGACGCCGTCGGCCTTGAGGACCGGGGCGGACGTGTAGTAGGTCGAGCCGTACTCGACGTACGAGGTGATGGTCCAGTTGCGGCAGTTGCTGTCGATCGGGCCGATGTAGCGGCCCGACCCGCGCGCGGCGATGTCGCTCACGGCGTACACCGTCGCCTGCGAGTTCACCGACGTCGAGTAGTCGATCCAGGCGCCGCCGGCGGGCGGGGGCGTCGCGGAGCTCGCGAGCCCGTGCTCGCTCACGTGGCAGAGGTGGCTGCCGGCGAAGGCGGCGGCGCAGAGGGCGTGCATGGTCTCGCGGCCACCGCGGTCGCCGGTGACCGGCGTCGTCGTGAAGCCGACGAAGGTGGCGGCCTCCTCGCCGTACAGCCCGCCGCCGGTCCCGGGCACGCCCGGCGCGCCCTGCGGCCCGGGGTCGCCCTTCGGGCCGGCCGGGCCGGTCGGGCCGGCCGGGCCGATGTCGCCGGTCGGGCCGGCGGGTCCGGTGACCCCCGCGACGCCCTGGAGACCGGTCGGGCCGGTGGCGCCGGTCGCGCCTGCGGCGCCGGCCGGGCCGGTCGGGCCCGTGGGGCCGGTGGCGCCGGTCGCGCCCGCGGCGCCGGCCGTGCCGGCCGGGCCGGTCGGGCCGGTGGCACCGGTCGCGCCCGCAGCGCCGGCCGTGCCGGTCGGGCCGGTGGCGCCGGTCGCGCCGGCCGCCCCCGTGGGGCCCGTGGGGCCGGCCGGTCCGGCGAGGCCGGTCGCGCCGGTCGGGCCGGGGCTGCCCGGCAGCCCGATCGGGCCGATGGCGCCGGTCGGCCCGGTCGGGCCGGCGACACCGGTCGGCCCGGCGGGTCCCGTGTCGCCGATGGCTCCGGTGGCGCCGGCCGGACCCGTCTCGCCCGGGTCGCCCGTCGCGCCGGTCGGGCCGGTGGCGCCGGCCGGTCCGGTCGCGCCGGTCGCGCCCGCGGGCCCGGGCACCCCGGCGAGGCACACCGGGCTGCAGCTGCCGCCCGGGCAAGCGGCGCAGTCGGACACGACCGCGACGCAGCGGCCCCCGAGGCACATGCCGGCCGCGCAGTCGGTGTCGAGGGCGCACTCGGCGTTGGCGCTCGTCGCGTTCTCGCTGCCGCAACCGGCGGCGAGGCCGCAGAGCAGGACGATGAGGCTGTGGCGCATGGCCCGCAGTACCGTTTCGGCCGGGGGCTGTCAACAGAGGGTCAACGCGGCGAACGTGTCAGGGCCGCCGTGACACGGCAGGATCGGCGCGCCAGGGGCGCATCGGTACCTCGCGGCGGCGGCCGCCGGAGGTAGTACGCTCCAGCTACTGCCAGGTGCTGCTGGAGGTGGGCCAGAAACTGTAGCTCGTGCAGACGTTGAAACCGCCGCAGAGCCGCCATGAGAGGCAGTTCGCGTTCCAGTTGGCGCGCAGCGACTGCCCGGCGATGTAGGTCGGGCACTGGGTGCTGGTCATGCACCCGGCGTCGTACACGGTGCGGCAGAAGCCTTGCATCACTCCGACCGTGCCGCTGCCGTAGGCGAACAGGTAGTTGGTGCCCGCGGTCAGGAACGACGCGTTCGGGTAGTCGACGTTCGCGCCGCAGCTGTACCCGGCGTAGCCCTGGGTTCGGGCGAACTCCTCGCACGCGCGATCGGCCTCGGTCGCGTCGAAGGTGGCGAGCGCGGTGCCGTCCGACCAGGCCGCGCCGCCGCCCCAGGCGTGGTGGCAAACCCAGTTGACGACCGTGCCGACCGCTGTGCTCGAGCTGTCGATGCCCGGGTACGCGTGCGTGTTCTGCAGCGCGAAGTGCAGCGTCTCGGCGGTGGTGTCGCTGAAGACGACCTGCGCCTGGCCGGCGACGAACTGCAGCTCGAGCTGGTGCGGGCCGATGCCCTCCAGCGTGCCGACCAGCGGCGCCTGGAGCAGCGCGCTGCCGTCCCAGGTGATCCGGTAGATCATCTGGCTGTCCTGCGTGGTGTTGCCGTGGGCGTCGACGATGACGGCGCTGACGGCGACCGTGTTGAGGCCGCCCAGGCACGAGCCGTAGGCCGGCAGGGCGCTCGAGAAGTCCGCGGCGGTGAACTTCACCTGGGTGGCGGCGCCCGGGAGGAAGAGGCCGTTCGCGGTGGCGTTGCCGAAGGCGGCCGCGGGGGCGAACCGGCTCAGCCGGACGTCGTCGACGTACCACGAGGCCGCCTCGGCCAGGTTTCGCGCCGGCGTCGGGTTCTGCACCGTGAAGGCGAGGTACTGGTTGCCGGGCGCGCCCGTGAGGTCGTCGGTGAGGTCGACGCGCTGCGCGACCCAGTCGCTCGTCGCGAGGCTCGGCTGGCGGCCGCTCGCCGCGCACGCGTCGCGCACCGGGTAGCCGCCGACGGGGGTCTTGGCGGTGAAGGTGGCGCCGTTCGAGCGCCCGACGAGCAGCACCGGCTGCGCGGTACAGCCCGCGGTCTGGTCGTAGCGGGACGCCACCTGGACGTGCGAGCGGAAGTCCGCGCGCACGACGGCGAGGGGGTTCACCAGGGCCGCCGTGCGCCGCAGCGTGGTCGTCACGTTCGCGACCGCCTCGGAGGGCTCGAGCGCGACGCCGAACGCCTGGGCCCCGGCGAAGGCCGGCTCCGGCGCGGCGGCCACGTGCCACGGCGGGGCGCCGGTGCGCGTCCAGTTGGCCCCGAAGCCGAGCTCGGCGGTGTCGTAGGCCTCGACGGTCCAGGCCGAGAAGGGCAGCACCGCGATGCCGCTCGTCGTCCTCGGGCTGAGCGTGACGCTCACCTGCTCGACGGCGGTGTCCGTGACCGTGATGGTGTAGGCGCCGCCGGCGAGCGCCGCGTCGAGCCCGTTGGTGGGGCCGCCGCCGGCCGGCACCAGGCGCGCGTTGCCCGACGGGCTCGCGACCGCGAGGTGGAAGGCCGCGGTGTTGGCGGCGGCGTTGTCGGTCGCCGGGTTGCCGAACTGGTCGACGGTGCGCACCGTGACGTTCATGGTCCCGTCGGTCGTCACGACGTCGCCCGCGACGGCGATGTTCACGGCGGGGCCGGCGAGCGCGTGGAAGGCGAGGGTCCGCGTGACGGTCGGGTCGTCGTTGAGGACGGCCTTGGCCGAGCCGTCGCCCGCGAGCCGCCCGAGCTGCACCGCGAGTAGCGCCTCGCCCGCCGCGTTGGTCGTGACCGTGGTGGTGAAGGCGCTGCCGCCGACGAGGTCCCAGCCGACGCCGACGCTGGGGACCGCGACGTCGCTCGCCGTCGTCGCGCGCACGACCAGCGGCTGGGCGAGGTCGGTGCCGACCTGGCCGGACTGCCCGTCACCGCTGACGATGACGAGCTTGGTGGGCCCGTCGAGCACGACGGAGGTGATCGCGAAGGCGCTGGCGGACGCGTCCTGCGTGTCGATCACCTGGAGCTGGACGCCGTAGCTGCCGGCGCGGTCGGCGACGAAGCTCGGCTGCGCGACGTGGGCGTTGGCGGCGTTCGTCGCGTCGACGAACCGCGCGGTGGCGCCGGCCGGCGCGCTCGTCACGCTCCAGTTGTAGACGAGGCCGGTCGGCAGCGACGACTGCGACCCGCTGCCGTCGAGCGGTACGGGGATGTTCACGATGCCCGTGAGCGGCGCCGGGCCCGCGATCACGGCCACCGGCCGCGCCGCGTCGGTGGTGACGAGCGCGAGCATCCCCTGCGCCGTGGCCCCCGCGGCGTCGGTCACGGTGAGAGTCAGGGCGCACACCGCCGAGCGCGCCGCCGGGGCGGTGACGACGGCGGTCGCGCCGGCGCCGGTCACGCTCCAGGCGGCGTCGGAGGTCGTCCAGGCGTAGCTGAGCGCCAGGCCCGCCGGGTTGTCGATGGTCGCGACGACGGTCGCGGTGCCGCCGGGGATGACGGCGCCCGGCACGGCCGTCAAGGCGCGGACGCCGAGGCCGGCGTCGCCGAGGGTCGTGACCACGACCCGGGCCGTCGCTCAAGTCCGGCACCGGACGGCACCGGCGCCCTGCGCGCTACCCCGCGGCCTCGATCGCCCGCCTGATGTTCTCGGCGTAGCCGCGCACGAGCTGCTCCACCTCGCGCTGGGCGAAGGGGCGCGCGACCGCCTTGAACAGCCCGGGCACCGGGAGGTCGGCCTCGTTCTCGAGGTGCATCGTGGCGCGGGTCACCCCGCCGGGCGCGGCGGCGACCCGCCACCAGCCGGTCGAGCGCACGTTGCCGGACACCGCGCGCCAGGTCAGCTCGTCGTGGCCGTTGGTGGCGTACGCGAGCACGTAGTCGCCGGTGAACTTCACCGGGCCGTGGGTGCGCTCGGCCATGACCCAGCGGTACACAGTCTCGCTCTGCCGCTCGACGCGCGCGAGGTTGGGGAAGAGGCGCGCGCAGACCTCGATGTCGTCGAGGAAGGCGAGGACGCGCGCGGGCGGCGCGGCGATGATGACGGTCTGCTCGGTCCGGGTCGCGATCCAGGTCATCTCGCGCGGACTCTTGCATCGCGGGCGCGGCCGATCAAGGGCGCGGCCGTCCCGGGACGACGGCCGGCGTGGTACAGTCGATCACCTCCAGGGAAGGCCGAGCGGGGAGCGCGATGAGAGCTGCGTCCAGGTCGAGCCGCCGGCGGCTGGCGCCGG
>DASXVK010000631.1:0-8136 GCA_036504295.1 Polyangia bacterium | reverse complement strand
CGGCGACGTCGGCGCCACGCTGCGCGTCGCGGTCACGGCCGCCAACGCCGCGGGCAGCGCGACCGCCACGTCGCCGCCGAGCGGCGTCATCCACGAGGCGGGCTGGACCGTTGCGCAGACGATCGCCGACGGCGCGACCATCGCCGGACCGGTGCCGTGGGGGGCGACGGCGGGCGGCATCGACCCGAGCGACATCACCGACGTCGTCTTCGCCATCGACGGCGCACCGCGCTGGACCGAGCATCAGGCGCCCTACGACTACGGCGGCGGCGCCGGCGGCACGCTCGACACCACCGGGCTCGCCCCGGGGACGCACACCTTCGACGTGACCGCGACGGCGGTGGACGGCACGAGCGCGAGCGTGAGCGCGGCCGCGACGGTGGTGCCGCCGGCGCCGCCGGTGAGCACCGCGCCGCCGACCATCGACGGGCCGGCGCAGCAAGGCCGGACGCTCACCGCGTCGCCGGGCTCGTGGTCGGGGCAGCCGGCGCCGGTCTTCACGTACGACTGGCAGCGGTGCGACGACGCCGGCGCGAGCTGCCAGGACATCGACAGCGCCGACGTGCAGGCCTACCTCGTTCTGGACGCGGACATCGGGGCGCGGCTGCGGGTGGTCGTGACGGCGACCAACATGGCGGGCGCCGCGACCGCCGCGTCGGCCCCGACGGCCATGGTCGCGGCGAGCCCGCCCACGTCGGTGCGCTCGCCGGAGGCGATCGGCCTCGCCGTGCAGGACCGGACGCTCGGGGCCGACCCGGGGACGTGGACGGGCCGGCCGAGCGAGTACGCCTACCAGTGGCAGCGCTGCGACGCGACCGGCGCGGCGTGCGCCCCGATCCCGGGCGCGACCGGCGCCAAGTACGGCCTCTTCGCCGCGGCCGACATCGGCGCCACGCTGCGCGTGAGCGTCACCGCCAGGAACGGCGCCGGCTCCGGCACGGCGATCTCGCCGCCCTCGGCGGTGGTGCAGCGCGCGTCGAGCGCGCCCTGGGTCACGAGCCGGCTCGAGGCCCTCGGCCGCCTGCTCGGCCTGCAGCCCTGGCGCCGCCCGCCGCCGTGAGCCGGCGGCGCCTCAGCGCAGCGTCGCCGCGTGCGCGCCCGCGGGGACCTTCACCCACACGGTGCCGCCGGTCGCCGCGCCGTCCCACGCCCAGCCCGACTCGGCGGTCTCGAGCTCGGCCAGCGTCGCCGCGCGCGCGCGCGAGCGCCGCGCCGTCGAGATCGACACTCCCGGCGCCCCATTGGGCCAGAACGTTCTCGATGCCATGAACGTGGGAACCAAGGCGTAGTGTCAAGCGGGTCACCAACGCTCAAGGAGGCCCTCGCGGAGCAGCCTGTCCATCTCCCCGGATCGGACCAATGGTCCACCTGTACCTCTATGGGGCCGGTAGGTGTCCCGCGCACAGGACGGGCTTGGCGGTCCTCACCAACGCTCGAGGAGCCCTTCGCGGAGAACCCTATCCATCTGCCCGGAGCGAATCTCTCCGACGTATGTCTCGTCCAATTGGACTTCCAGCTCAAGCTGCCGCTCGCGAGAGAACGTGGCGAGGGCATCAAAGAGCCGTTGCGCCTCGCTGACTGGTGTTGCCGGAACATCGCCGCGCGACGTCACGCGCAACAGAACGCCGACGGTTCTGATCGGTTCGTCCTCGGGGCGAGTGCACGAGCTGCTGTCGGTCTCGTTGACGAACAACGGAGGTCCAAGGTTCCATCGACCAGACTGGGCGAGGCCATCGACGAGCATCTCCAGTGCTCCGACGTCCTCCTCCGTGAAGTCGGAGCTGAAGTATGCGAGCAGGTCTTGCGTCATGTGAGGTCACCCCGATGTTCCCGGCCAGCCCGCGCTAGGCCTACCGCACGGCCACCTCTAGTCTGGTGCCGTACTTCGCGAGCGCCTGATTCAGACGCCGAATGAACTCCTCCGAGCGTTGATCGGGCTCCGACGCGCAATCTAGGCGCAATTCAAACGGCATTCCGGCGGTCTCGGGGAACTGGTTCTCAAGGTACCCGTCGAGAGCGTATGACACATACGAGTTCACCTTGGCCTGGAGTTGGTCAAGGCGCTCGTCGCTGCCGTCCCACGGCCGTTCCTCGATCATGAGTAGTACGCTCGTGCCGTCCGACTTGGACGTCACGAGGTCGATCATCTTCGGATTCTGTACTCCCGCTTGGTTCACCAATGATCCACCTGCGCTTCTATCGGTCCAGTTCGCGGCACGCCAGGCGTTGCCACCGGTGACGGACGTGGCCTACTCAATCCGGTCCAACTCTGTCTTGAGGTCCGCCTCGAACTCCTCAAGGTTCGGGATCACCCCTTGGTCCCTCGGCGTGTAGAACACCGCGAGTGGAGTGTTCGTATCCCTTAAGCGCGGCATCAGCTGCTGGAAGAGCTCGTCCAGAGGGATCTCCCTCGGCGAGTAGCCCGCCCAATCGCCGGCGGCGCAAAGCTGGGCATACTCGGCCGCGGGCCAAAGCGGAAAGACATCCTGCCCGGTGGATGTCGCGGCGAGAGCCCAACCGTCGGAGAACAAGCCCCATACCCGATTCTGGTCCGCAGCCATCTTGATGAAATGCGAGTACCGCTTTGGAGCCGGTAAGGCCACCACCGACTCAATCTGCTTCTGTGTGAGCCTCATGCCTACTTCCCGCCTTCCACCGGTCGCTCGGCGTTGGCACGACCGTAGTCGTCGAACTTGTGCTGCGTGCGATGGAGATCCGCGTCTTGAAGCTGAGAGTGCTCGTACCCGTATCCCTTCGCAGCTTCCCGG
Source organism: Polyangia bacterium (assembly GCA_036504295.1). GTDB lineage: Bacteria > Myxococcota_A > Polyangia > JACRCY01 > JACRCY01 > DASXVK01. The sequence goes on along the minus strand of DASXVK010000631.1, from coordinate 5,368 downwards.
CCACGCTCATGGGCTAGCTGCTTCCCGGGGGGCACTCTGATCGTGTCTCGCTGTCACCTCTCGCCGGTGCCGCCGTCGGGGGTCGCCTTCCCGCCGCCACCACAGCCGAGCGTCACCACGACGAACAAGCAAGGCCAACAGCTCCTCATAGGGACCTCCAACTTCACAGCCCAGCACCCCTGAGCTCCGCGCGCAAGATCAGCCGAAGGCGAACAGAAGTCAAGGCCGGACCAGTCGGCGCTCGCGGCGGGTCTCGTGACCCACGGGCCTCGGGGCGACATCGTGAACGTCCTCACCCGCTGGCCCTGGCCGGCCCCCTGCGCAGAGGTCGCCACCCTCCGGGTCACGCTGAGAGAGGGGCTCCTGCTCCCGGCCGGCTTCCAGGGCACTGCCCTGCGGAACCGGGCGGCATGACCGCGCTGGCACGGCTGCGCTCACCTGTCCGCGATGCCGCGGCCCGCGCCGACGCCGCGCTGAGCCCGTAAGGCTGCCGCCGACCGCTCACGAGCTGCACCGGGCCGACCCGAAGGCGTGGAGCGGCTCGCGGCCTACAGCACCAGCGGGGGCGCCGCAGTCTCGATCTCGAGGACGATCACATGATGCAACGGGCGAGGATCGGCGGGCGGCAGCTGCCAGTAGGCGCGCCAGCGGCCCCGCCGCCCCACAGGACTGCGGTACACCTCGCTGAACCCCCGCACGACAATGCCCCAGTCCGTCGGCACGAATCCCGGCTGCCCCGCCGCCTGCTCGAGCTCGCGCAGGTCCTCGAGGATGCTCTCGCGGTCCTCGGGACGAAGCTCGTTGAGAACGGCGCGCGCCAACGGCACGATGGCGACGCCCCTCATCCGGTGCTACTCGACGATCTCAGGCGTCGACGCGAGCGCCGCCTGCAGCCGCGCCCGGAGCTGCGGATCGCAGCGCAGGCGCTGCTCGAGCTCCTCTTCTTCGCTGGCCCGAAACGCCGCATGCCGCAACGGATGGTGGCGCGGCCGCAGCAGCCCAGTCAGCCGCGGATCGACGAGCATCGCCAGCTCGAGGTAGGAGGTGAGATAGCGGTGCGCGCGCGCACACATCTCCCGGGTCACTGCCGGCAAGGGCGACGACACCTCTGCTGCCGCGCTCACGCCGGCGAGGTGCGTCTGCCCCACGACGACGTCGCGAAACAGCGGATCGAACCACACTCGCTCCGGCAACTCGCGTACGAGGGTGGCGACGTCGATCTGCGCCGCGAGTGGCGCGACGCCCTCCATCACCTCGACCACGATACCCCAGCAACGCTCGAAGCTCCGCGCACAGTACAGGTCGGTGTCGCGTGCGAGCCGCCGCATCAACTGCGGCACCGCGCGGCGCGTGTACTGCAGGCTCAGCTCGAACAGCTCGCCGGAGGACACGCCGGCCACTTGCAGCAGCGCGCATGCCTCAACGCTGATCCGCCAGAACGTCGCGGCCGCGCTCTCTTCGCGCAGCTCGAGATCCGCCGCACTCACAGCGGACCAGAGCGGCGCGAAGCAACTCGCGCGCAGCTCCTCGGCAAGCGGACGGAGACTGTCGATCTGCCGGGCCGTCGCGACCTCAGTGAGGACCTGGGGCGTGAAGAGAACTGGTGCTGCCGAACCCATGTCAATTTGATGTTACGCGCCGGACCTTGGCGGCGCAACGGCGCGCCCGTTCAGCCGTGCGCGCGGCGCTGCGCCTCGCGGCCCTGTGCCCTGGGCATCACCCCCCGCCCCCAAGAGCACCGGATCCACCGCGGCGACCCTGACCGCGTCCCTCGCGCGGGTGCTGCGGCTCCCGCGGCGGCCGCTGTGAGACGGCAGCGCCTCAGCGCAACGTCGCCGTGTGCGCCCCCGCCGGGACCTTCACCCACACCGTGCCGCCGGTGGCCGCGGCGTCCCAGGCCCACCCCGACGCGGCGGCCTCGAGCTCGGCCAGCGTCGCCGCGCGCGCGAGGGCCGCGCCGTCGAGGTCGACGCCCGCGGGCTCGGTCTCGGCGACGAGCTCGAGCATCGGGCCGGCGGTGAAGGTCGCGCCGGGGGTGACGCTCACGGTGGCGCCGTCCTGCGCGACGCGGCCGCCGTCGAAGAGGTCGAACGCGGTGGGCGCCGCGCCGCGGGCGATCCGCACCCAGAGGGCGCCGGGGTCGTTCGCGTACGACTCGATGCCGGCGGCGGTCGCCGGCGCGAGCGTGTCGATGGTGGGGCGGAGCAGCGGCACGATGCCGCCGGCGCGCAGCAGCAGCGGGAGCGTGGCGAGGGGCGCGGCCACCTCGACCGTGGCGCCGCCCGGGTAGACCGTGCCGTCCCACCAGTCGATCCAGGCGCCCGGCGGCAGCACCACCGTGCGCGCGACGGCGCCGGCGGCCATCACCGGCGCGACCAGCAGGTCGTCGCCGAAGAGGTACTCGTCGGACGGGTGCGCGTCGAGCTCCGGGAACGCGAGCCCGAGCGCGCGCTGGATCGGCCGGCCGTCCTGCGCCAGGCGCTGCGCGTAGGTCCACTCGTACGGGAAGAGCCGCAGGTGCAGCCGCGTGTAGACGCGGTAGATGTCGACGGACTCCTGATCGCGGCCGTTCGCGGCGGTGAACTCCCACACCGGCTCGCTGGAGCTGTCGCCGATCTGCATCACCGTCGAGAGCGCGGTCTGCTGCAGCCAGCGGACGTAGAGCTCCTTCCCCGGCGGGCTGTGCCGGTACCCGCCGGTGTCGGCGCCGTAGAACGGGAACCCCGACGGGCCCAGGTTGAGGCCGACGATGACGGTCGCGGGCAGGCCGCCGACGCCCGTGACGGGGTTGCCGTCGCCGCCCGTGAAGACCTCGCCGTGCCTGGTGAAGGTGGCGTCCATGTCGCCCGGCCAGACGACCGAGACGCTGCGCTGGTCGCCCCAGCGCGCCGCCCGGCACAGCAGGAAGCCGCCCGTCTCCGGGAGCGTCTCGGCGTAGACGCGGTGGTAGAGGAGCTGGTAGCCGTGGTGCATCGTGCGCTCGTCGCTGCCGTCGGCGAACTCCCAGGCGTTGCGCGCGCCGGCGAGCCCGGGGACGACGTCCTCGGCGTAGTCGAGCTTGAAGCCCTCGATGCCCATGTCGGTGTACTGGCGGATGTGCGCCTGCCAGAAGGCGTACGCGGCCGGGTTCGTGAGATCGAGCGGCTTGCCCCACTTGTTGAGCAGGAGGCCGACGGTCGTTGGGAAGTAGCCCGCGGCCTCGGCCTCGGCGAGCAGCGGCTGCGCGTCGCTGGCGAGGTAGGGTGTGTGCCACAGCGCGACCCGCAGCCCCTGCGCGTGGGCGGTCGCGATCATCGCCGCCGGGTCCATGAACTGGGCCGGGTTGAAGTCGAAGGTGTTGACCGCGGTGGCGTAGGGACGGTCGATCCAGATGGCGGAGGTCGCGAGGTCGAGGTCACGGATCTTCGCGATGTCGTCCTCGACCTGCGCCTGGTCGCGGCTCTCGTCGCGCCAGATCCACGGGCCGAGCGCCCACGGCGCCGGCACCGCCGGGTAGCCCGTGACGTCGTAGTAGAGCTTCGTCACGTCGAGCGGGTGGGCGGCCGCGAAGAGGTGGAACGCGAGCCCGTCGGCGCTGGCCGCGCCGGTGCCGTAGGTCACCTGCACGAGGTCCGGCTCCGCGCGGGCGACGTCGAAGACGCCGACGCGGGTGCTCTCGACGAAGAGGCCCCAGCCACGGGTGCCGATGAGGAGCGGGATCGGGACGTGCGCCTCGTTGTCCCCGCTCTCGAGCTCGGGGGCGAGCTCCATCTGCATCGGACGGAGCTTGCCGCGCTGGTTCACGTCGTCGGCCCAGTCGCCGAGGCCGTAGAAGGCCTCGGTCGCGCCCGCGCGGGCGCGCAGCCGCAGGAACGCGACGGCCATGCCGGCCGGGGCGCGGTCGGGCGTGAGCCGCGCCGTGAACCGGCCCGGCGCGGCGGCGGCGAGGACGAGGCGCGCCGTGACGCCGCCCTCGAAGCCGAGCATCACCGTGACCTCGTCGGGGTTCGACGGGATCGCGGTGGCGCTCGTCGCCGCGCGCCACCGCAGGCCGGCCGGCGGCGCGAGGTGCATCGGCGCCTCCGGCTCGAGCCAGTACGGGTCGTAGCTCTGGTCGTCGGCGAGCGCGTCGACGGTGCCGACGACGAACGCGTCCGCCGGCAACGTGAGCAGCGTGGTCCCGCCCCGGGACAGCGTGATGGTGCGCGCGCCCGCCGCGACGTCGAGGGTCGCCTCCCCGGCGGTGACGCGCGCCGGGGGCGAGGGGGCGCTCGAGGAGCAGGCGGCCGCGGCGAGGGCCAGGCCGAGCGCGGCGCAGGCGGCGGAGACGCGAGGGCACGGGCGCATGCCGGCGATTGTACCGCGCCCGCGCGTGCCGGGGCGGGCCCGAGCGCCGCCCCTGTACGTCGGTCAGTCTTAGTAGACGCAGCGCGTTGCGAGCAAACACTCGAAATCAAGCGTGTTTTTTCGGATTGAGGCTGCACCCGGGGGTCGGGAATCAAAGTCGCGGGGGTCGTGCTGCCTATGTTCGCCGCGCTCAAGACCGCGTGCGCCTACGCGCTCGCAGCCGTGACAGGCCTCTCGTTGCAGGTGGGAACGGGAGCGCCAGTGGTCCCGGCTGCAGTCGTGGCGTCGGGGGTCCCGAGCACGCAGCCGGCGGTGGCGCGCACGCACCCGGCGGGCCCGGCCTCGCGGCCCGCGGAGCCGCTGGAGGTGCGCGCGTACCGCGCCACGCAGCAGGACGCCCTCGACGCCTTGATCCTCGCGGCCGCGCTCGACTGGCGGCTCGACCCGTTCCTGCTCAAGGGGCTCCTCTACGTCGAGTCGCGGCTCGATCCGACCAGGGTCAACTCGCGCACCGGCGCGACCGGGATCGCGCAGATGACCGCCGGCGGGCGCCGGGGGGTCACGAACATTCGCCGCGCCCGCGGCGTCAAGGAGACCTTCACGCGCGCCCACGCGCTCGACGCGCGCGCGGCCATCCCGGCCGCGGCGGAGCTGCTCGCGCACCTCGGGGACCAGTACGGCCGCGACGGCGCGCTCGCCGGATACAACGCGGGGCCCTGGGCCGGGCGGCTGGTGCAACGGGCCGGCTACTGGCACGCGAAGCCGCGCGTCGGGGCCTTCGTGCTCCTGGTGCTGCGCGAGGCGAACCGCCTGCGCCGCGAGGCCGGCCTGCCGCCGCTACCGTCGCCGCCGCGGCGCCGCGCACCGGCCGCGCTGCCGAACACCTAGGAGCGTGCGGGATGCAACACGGAGGCACGGCGGCACGGAGTAAGGTCCTGAACAATCAGAATCATCCTCCGTGCCTCCGCGTCTCCGTGTTGCATTTCCCCGCAGCCTGCTCGCGGGGCGCCGCTCCCGCCGGCGCGGGGGCCGGCGCACGAGC
>DASXVK010000630.1:0-7419 GCA_036504295.1 Polyangia bacterium | reverse complement strand
CAGTCGCGGGGGCGGTGCGGGGCGCGGACGCGCCCCGCCGAACAGATGCGGGCGGCTAGCGCTTCGAGTACTGGAACCGCTTGCGGGCGCCCGGCTGGCCGTACTTCTTGCGCTCCTTGCACCGCGGGTCGCGCGTGAGGTACCCGGCCTTCTTGAGCGGCGGGCGGAACGTCTCGTTGATGCGGCACAGGGCGCGGCTGATGCCGTGCTTGATGGCATCGGCCTGGCCGGCGAGACCGCCGCCGCACACCGTCGCGATGACGTCGTAGCGGCCGAGCGTCTCGGTGAGCTCGAGCGGCTGGCGCACGACCATGCGCGAGGTGGCGCGGCCGAAGTAGTCCTCGTATCCGCGCTTGTTGATGAGAATCTGCCCGCTACCGGAGGTCATGCGCACGCGCGCGATGGCGCACTTGCGGCGACCCGTGGCGTAGAAGGCGTGGCTCTTGTCGGCTGCTGCCATGCTCGTCGTCCTGCCCGTCCCGGCTTAGGGAAGCTGGAACACCTGGGGTTGCTGTGCCTCGTGCGGGTGCTCCGCCGCGGCGTACACCTTCAGCTTGGTGTAGAGCTTGCGACCAAGCGGGCCCTTGGGGAGCATGCCCTTGACCGCCCGCTTGATCAACGCCTCGGGATGCTTTGACAGCATCTGCTCGGCGGACTTGATCTTCAGGCCGCCGGGGAAGAGCGTGTGATCATAGTAGAGCTTGTCAGTCAGCTTCTTACCCGAGAGCTTCACCTTCTGCGCGTTGATGACCACGACGAAATCGCCGTTGTCGACGTGCGGAGTGAAGGTAGGCTTGTGCTTCCCGCGTAGGAGGTGGGCAATAGCCGTCGCGGCCCGACCGAGCGTTTTTCCGCTGACGTCAACGACGTGCCAGCGGCGATCGGCCTCCTCCTTCTTCACGACAAACGTTCTACGTGTTGGCGCCATAGCAGAATTCCTCGGAGCGGTCTCTCTTACCCAAGATACGCACGGGTGTCAAGTGTATTTGTGAACGGGTCCGAGGAGGACCGGCGACATCACGCGCTTTGAGGCCCCGCCGGCTTGCGCTATTCTGCTCGTCCACCCTCGGACGAGCGCCGCCACGTGCTGACCCATCTCCGGATCACCGACTTCGCCATCCTCGACGACGTCGAGCTCGCCCTGGGGCCCGGGCTCACCGTGCTCACCGGCGAGACCGGCGCCGGCAAGAGCCTGATCGTGGAGGCCGTGGCGCTCCTGCGCGGGGGCCGGGCGAGCGCCGAGGTCGTGCGCACCGGCAAGGGCGACGCGCAGGTCGAGGCCGTCTTCGAGGGCGACATGGTGCCGACGCTGGGGGAGCGGCTGGCGGCCGCCGGCATCCCGGTCCAGGAGGCCCTCCTCGTACGGCGCGTCATCGCCCGCGGGGGCCGCGCCCGGGTGTACCTCAACGGCGTCCTCGCCACCGCCGCCCAGCTCGCGGACATCGTCGGCGGCCTCATCGACCTCGCCGGCCAGCACGAGCACCAGACGCTGTGCGACGTGCGCACCCACCTCGGGCTCCTCGACGCCTTCGCCGGCCTCGCGCCGCAGGCGCGGGCGATCACCGCCGCGCACGACGCGGTCAAGGCGGCCGCCGCCGAGCTCGACGCCGCCCAGGGCGACGAGCGCGCGCGCCTCGAGCGTGAAGATTTCCTGCGCTACCAGCTCGGCGAGCTCGAGGCCGCGGCCCTGAAGCCGGGCGAGGTCGAGGAGCTCGGGCGGGAGCGGGACCGGCTGCGCGCGGCGGGCCGCCTGCAAGAGGTGGCGCTGCGGGGGGAGGAGCGCCTCTACGCCCGCGAAGGCTCGGTGTGCGACGAGCTCTCCGCGCTCACCCGGGATCTCGCGCCGCTCGTCCCCATCGACCCGGCGCTCGAGCCGGTCCACGCCGAGCTCGAGCGCGCCCGGGTCGCGTGCGAGGACGCGGCCACCGCGCTGCGGCGCTACGCCGGCCGCATCGAGGCGGACCCGGAGCGCCTCGCGACCGTCGAGGACCGGCTCGACGCGCTCGGCCGGCTGCTGCGCAAGCACGGGCCGACCGTCGAGGAGGCCGTGGCGCGCCAGGCCGCCATGACCACCGAGCTCGCCCGCCTCGCGGCCCACGAGGAGCGACGCGAGGACGCCACGCGCGCCCTCACCACGGCGCGGGCCGAGGCCGCCCGGCTCGCGGCCGCGATCTCCGCCGCCCGCGCCGAGGCCGCCCGCGACCTCGGCCGCCGCGCCGAGCAGGAGCTGCGCGAGCTCGCCATGCACGACGTCCGGGTGACGGTGCGGGTCGAGCCGCGCGCGCCCACGGCCGGCGATCCCCCCGCCCTCGTCTTCGATGGCCGCCGCCTGGGGCCGAGCGGCTGGGACCGGGTCGAGCTGCTCCTCGCGCCGAACCCCGGCGAGGACCCGCGCCCGCTCGCCCGCATCGCGTCGGGCGGCGAGCTGAGCCGCGCGATGCTCGGCCTGCGCCAGGTGCTGGCGGCCGCCGATCCCGTCGACTCCTACGTCTTCGACGAGGTCGACGCGGGGATCGGCGGCGTGACCGCGGACGTGGTCGCCCGCAAGCTGCAGCAGGTGGGCCGCCGCCGCCAGGTGCTCTGCATCACCCACCTGGCTCAGATCGCCGCGCACGCGGACAGCCAGGTGCTGGTCGAGAAGCAGGTTCGCCGTGGCCGCACCCAGACCCGCGCCCGGCGGCTGGAGGGGGACGAGCGCATCGCCGAGCTCGGCCGCATGCTCGGCGGCCAGCCCGCGACCGCGCGCGCCCACGCCGTCGAGATGCTGCGGGCGGCCCAGGCGGGTCCGCCCGGCCGGCGCGCGGCGCGGAAGGGCTAACGGCGCGCCGCGGCGGCGGCCCGCGGGTCCTGAGGCCTTACGCGAAGGATCCGGTCGCAACCCCCTATTTGCGCCAGGAATTTGGTGCCCGTTGCGCGGCTGTGTTAAGCAACGGGAGAACTCCCATGATCGGTCGCACGCGCAGGCGCACCCGGGGCCGCCGGGTAGCGGGAACCTCCCCACTCTCCGGCTCCCTCAAGCTGTTCGGACTGCTCAGCGTCCTCGTCGCGGTCAACGTCTACGTCTTCTTCATCCGCGGCGGGACCTCGCTCACCGACGTGCTCAAGACGGCGGCCCTGCCGCCACAGAAGGGCGCCGCCCTGTCCAGCCTCGCCAAGGCCGGAACCGCCGGGCGCGGCCGCGGCAAGCTGCCGGTCCAGCCGAGCCGCGTCGGCGTGGCGCCCGCGACCATCCCGGTCGAGGACGAGCGGCTGGTGAGCGCGGTCCTCGAGCCCGGGGACACGGTGCGCACGAAGCTGCTCCGCCTCGGCGTCGCGCGCCAGCAGGTCGAGGAGACGGTCGGCGCGCTGCGCACGGTGGCGGACCTGCAGAAGGTGCGGCCCGGCCAGACGCTGCGGCTGCGCCTCGCGGGCCAGGAGCTGCGTGGCCTGGACCTCGAGGCCTCGCCGGTCGTCACCTACCGGCTCAGCCGCCAGGCCGACGGCCGCCTGCGCGCGGAGCGCACCGAGCGCGCGCTCGAGAGCCGCGCCGTGGCGATCGGCGGGACGATCGGCACGTCGCTGTACGAGGCGGTCAAGAGCGCCGGCGAGCAGACCGCGCTCGTGGCCGCGCTCGCCGACCTGTTCGCCCACGACCTGAACTTCTACCTCGACACCCACCCCGGCGACACCTTCCGCGTGCTCGTCGAGAAGCACGCGAAGGACGGCGAGTTCATCCACTACGGCCGCGTGCTGGCGGCGGAGTACGCCGGCAAGGCCGGCACCTTCCGCGCGTTCTACTTCAAGCCCGAGGGGGGCGTGGCCGGCTACTACAACGAGGCCGGCCAGAACTGCGCGAAGGTCTTCCTGAAGACGCCGCTCAAGTTCGCGCGCCTCACCTCGCGCTTCGACCGCAAGCGCATGCACCCCGTGCTGCACGTCGAGCGCGGCCACTACGGCGTCGACTACGGCGCCCCGACCGGCACCCCGGTGTGGGCCTCGGCCACCGGCAAGGTCGTGACCGCCGCCAAGCGCCCGGGCTCCGGCAACACGGTCGTCCTCGCCCATGCGAACGGCATGACGACGCACTACTACCACCTGTCGAAGCTCGCGAAGGGGCTCGCGCCGGGCCAGCAGGTCAAGCAGAAGCAGCTCATCGGCTACGTCGGCTCGACGGGGCTGTCCACCGGCCCGCACCTGCACTTCGCGGTCAAGCAGGGCGGCGCCTTCGTCGACCCGATCAAGATGAAGGTCCCGCGCGAGGCGCCGCTCCCGGCCCGGTCCCACGGCGAGTTCGCGAAGCTCACCGGCCCCCTGGGCGCCCAGCTCGCGGCGACCCCCGTCGCCCCGCCCCCCGCCGCGCACGCCGCCGCCCCGACCAACTGAGGAGGTGCGGTCCGGGGGGTGATCGGTCACCACTCGGCCAAGATCCGGGCACGGGCAGGGGCACGGGCACGGCCACGAGCGCGCTTGCGCGTGGCGGGGGCCAGCCTGCCTAGCGTCGGCACTCGTGCCCGTGCCCCTGCCCGTGCCCCTGCCCGTGCCCCTGCCCGGCCTCTTCCCTTGCCGGCGGTTCCCTCAGCGCCCCGGAGCCGCTACCATCCTCCGGTGGGAGGCCCCATGGACCAGCTCGATCCCCCGCCGGCGCGCCCGGTTCGCCCGACCGCCATCACCGTCATCTGCATCCTCGGCTTCATCGGCGCGGGGTTCACCGTGCCCCTGCTCCTGCTGCCGACCACGTGGAAGATCGGCACCTGGTACCCGCCCTACCTCCTCGTCACCGCGGGGATCGGGCTCGCCTGCATGCTGGGCCTCTGGAAGATGAAGCGCTGGGCGGTCTTCCTCTACACCGCCATGGTCGTCGTGAACCAGATCGTGCTCATCGCCATGGGCCTGTGGAATCCGCTCGCCCTCGCGCTGCCGGGCGCCGTCGTCGGCATCGGGTTCTCCCAGCTCAAGAACATGCGCTGAGCGCGGCCGTTGAGAAAGGGACCCTGGGAGGGTCCCTTTGACCTCCCGCGCAGAGTGGTGGCAGGCACAGCCCGCCACCACTCACGCGGCGCCCCGCATCTTTCGCCCGCCAGAGACCTACCGGCCCCCTCCGCGCGTGGCTATACTCTACGGTTAGCTCGGAGGTCGAATGCGTCTCATCGGCGGCCTGTTCAAAGGACCGATCCTCGGCGCCATCATCGGCGCCATCGTCGGGTTCGGTTTCTTCAAGCTGGGAGCGGGCGGCGGCGGCTTCCTGCGGTGGGTCGCGTACGGCTTCGTCGGCGCGGCCGCCGGCTTCTTCTGCGGCAAGCCGGTGTGGCGTCAGCCGACCATCTGGACGCCGGTCCTCAAGGCGATCTTCGGCTTCGGCGTGGGCATCGGGCTCTTCGCCCTGTGGACCCGGGCCCTCGGCGACCCGGTGACGGTGCCGGCGATCCAGGAGATCGGGCTGAGCCAGCCGGCCAAGGCGTCGGCGGCCACGTTCGTGCTGGGCGGGATCATCGGCCTGGTGTGGGGCGCGCTCGTCGGGCTCGACGACGCGTTCGACGGCGGCAAGAAGGACGACAAGAAGAAGACCGGCGCCGCCGGCGAGGGCTAGCCGCTGGCCTTGCCCTCGCCCTCGTCCTCCGCCCCGTCGTCGTCAGCCTCGCTGTCGTAGGCGCCCAGCTCGCGCAGCACGTCCTCGTCGTGCTCCTGCTCCTCGGCCAGCACGGCCGCGGCGGTCGGGGCCGGGACCGCGACGGCGCCCGCGCGCCCGGCGGCCTTGGCGGCCAGCTCCTCGTACCGGCGACGGCGGAAGAAGATCACCTCCTCGGCCAGGCCCAGCAGGATATAGGCGCTCATGAGGAAGACGAAGATGAACGAGGCCCTGAGCTTCACGGCGATGGCGATGCCCGCGATGACCAGCAGGCAGGTCACGGAGACGCTGCGGCGGTTGACGGTCAGGTCCTTGAAGCTGCGGAACCGGACGCGGCTGATCATCAGGTACGACAGCACGACCACCAGCACCGCCAGGGAGACCTGGCTGGCGACGATGTAGGAGCCGCCGACCTTGTGGTTGACGACCACGAGCGAGACGATGACCGCCGCGGCCGCCGGGATCGGCAGGCCGATGATGAACTTGCCCGGGTGGCTCTCGTGCTGGGTGAGGACGTTGAAGCGCGCCAGCCGCAGCGCGCCCGCGGCGACGAAGAGGAACGAGATGAAGACGCCCCAGATGCCGAACTTCGACAGCCCCCACTTGTAGACCAGCATCGCGGGGGCGACGCCGAAGGTGATCACGTCGGAGAGCGAGTCCAGCTCCATGCCGAGGTGCGACTGAGTCTTCGTCATGCGCGCGACCCGGCCGTCGAACGTGTCGAAGAAGAAGCCGAAGCAGATGGCCAGGGCGGCCTGGTAGAGCTGCTCGGGGCTCTCGCCGGTCGCCGCGAGGGTGACCGCGTAGAAGCCGCAGAAGACGCTCGAGAGCGTGAAGAGGTTCGGGAGGAGGAAGTAGGTCTTGCGGAGGTTCATGGACGCGCCTCCGGCGACGGCCGCCAGGATCGTAAGCGGGTGAGCGGGCGACTAGGAGCGCGGGACCTTGCGCGCCGAGCGCTTCGGCTTCGCGTGACCGCTCCAGTCGACCCAGTAGTAGCTCGGCTCGGGACGCACATCGACGTGGATGAACCCCACCCGCGGGTAGAGCCCGAGGCCCATGCCGCCGGTGTCCAGGGTCCGGACGAAATCGCGCAGCTCGCGGACGGAGACGCCGCGGACGCGCATGTCCATGGCGGAGCCGAGGTAGTGGTACGACGTGCCGCGGGGCTGGTCGCGGAAGCCGGAGACGAACTCCAGGACCTTGCCCTCGTAGTGGTCCTGGATGTGGGACAGGATCTCGTAGAGTCGCGGCTCGATGTTGCGCTGGGTGTCGGCGCCCCGGGCGCGCACGAAGTGGTTGAGCTTGGTGATGGCGTCTTCATCGTACGATCCGTCCGGCTTGAAGATGTTCACCTTCACCTCGTCCCGGTAGTTCACCGAGTAGAGGTGCAGGTTGCCGGAAGGCCGGGGCAGCGGCTCCTTGCGCAGGTCCAGGTTCGCGTGGCCCTTGAACACCGGCCGGCGCGCCTTGCCTCGCGTCGCCTTGCCCGTGGCGGACTTCTCGACCTTGCCGTGCTTCCCCGCAGCCTTGCCCTTGGCCGCCGCGTGAGCCGCCGGCCATCCCGTCAGCAGGGCGACGAGCAAGAGGAGGACGCGCTTGCACGCAGGCGGGATTCGCACCGCCCGTCAGTATAGAAAATATGGAGCGAAGCGTCAACTCTCAGTCGTCGGCGGGCAGGACGGATCGGCGCTTGCGATAGACGCACCCCGGCGGGGCCGCCAGGGGCCGGAGCGTACCGTCGCGGCCACGCCTGGGCACCCGAGCGCGCACCCGGACCGGCGTCCGGGGCCCCGGGGACTGGGGTGAACCGCGTC
>DASXVK010000629.1:0-3592 GCA_036504295.1 Polyangia bacterium | reverse complement strand
AGCAGCCCCTGGAAGCCGGCCCGCGGCTCCGTCAGGTGATGCAGCACGCCGATGGAGAAGGACAGCTCGAAGACCGGGCGCACCGGCGGCTGGCGCAGGTCGCCGATGACGATGTGCACGGTCTCGAGGTCGCGGGTGTTGGCGAAGGCGACCTCCGCGGCCTCGCCGAGGTCGACGGCGACGACGGCCCGGGCGCCGAACGACGCCGCGAGGGCGGTGTGGCGCCCCTTGCCGCACCCACCCTCGAAGACGAGGCGGCCGGCGAAGTCCTTGCGCCCGACCGGCGCGAGCCAGTCGAGGAACTGCTGTTCGTAGTGGGGCGCCAGCTCGGAGTAGCGGCGCCACTCCTCGGCGAAGCGGGCGGGCGTCGAGGCGTCCGTGGCGGTGGCGTCGAGGACGAGGCGCGGCACGCCGCGCACGATCGGGTAGGCCGCGTCGCAGCCGCCGCACCGGAGCTGGCCCTCGAGCACGTGGGCCCCCGCGGGCGCCCCCGCGGTCAACTGCAGCGCGCCGTGGCACCGGGGACAGGCGAGGAAGTCGAGCGCGGCGAGTCTCATGACGCGGGAATCTACCAGCGACGGTGGCCCCGCACCAGCCCCGGCCGGCGTCCAGCTTGCGCTTCCAGACGGTGTAGGGTACAGGAGAGGGCGCTCAGCGATGCAAGACGAACGCATGCCCGCGCCCGCCTGCGCGTACGACCCGCTCGACCTGCTCACCGCGCCCGGGGGCCGGGGCGCGCTGCGTCGGGACGGTTCCGATCTGGTCGCCGGCGACGGGCGGCGCTTCCCGATCCGCGATGGCATCATCGAGATGCTCGGCCCGGTGTCGGACGCGCTGCGCGTGGAGCTCGCCGCTCAGGCCGCGGCCGAGGCAAACTACCTCGATCAGCGGCTCTTCATGACACAGTACGAGCGGGACGTGGTCACCCACGTCCTCTCGCTCCTCGGCGACGCGGAGGGTCCGTTCCTGGATCCCGGCTGCGGGATCGGGCTGGTCGGGCGCCACCACGGCCACCTCAGGCTGTACGGCATCGATGCGTCGCGCTGCCTGCTGCGCCATGCCGGGCCAGGCTACGTGGTCCGCGTGCACTGCAACGTGGAGGAGCTGCCGTTCCCCGACGCGTCCTTCGGGACCATCCTCGCCGTGAACATGCTCCATCACGTGGAGCGGCCCGCGGCCGCCGTCGCGGAGTTCGCGCGCGTGCTCCGTCCTGGAGGAGCGCTGGTGTCCGCGGATCCGCGGAAGGTCGCGGCCGTCGAGCGCGTCAAGCAGGTCCTGCGCCGCAACGATGCCAACTACGCGCCGACCCACGGTGCCTTCGGGGTGCGCGAGTACCGCGATCTGCTCGCGGGCGCGCACACCTTCATGGTGGAGCACCTCGAGTGCAGCGGCCTCACGGCGCTCCTGGTCGGCGCCGGCCTGGATGCGCTGAACCTGCACCGGGTGCTGCCGACCACGAGCATGCTCACGGCGCTCCGGGCGCTCGACCGGCTGATCGAGCGGTCACCCGCCGGGCGCGCGTGCGGCTTGAACCTGTACGCGAGAGCGAGGCGCGTGCGGTGACGATGCCCGACCTCGACCCCTCGTTCGAGGCCGACGCGCCGTCGCCGTCCGCCACCCCCCACCGCGGCCTCGTCGCCGCGGCGCTCGCCGTGGTCGTGACCGTCGCCGTCGCCGCGTCATTGTACGGCATCGCCGGGCCGCTCGCGTGGGGCCACCACGGCTACCACCTCGGCATCCACGGCAGCGACGCGCGCCACTTCCTCCGCGAGGGGCGAATGATCCAGGGCTGGGACGTGGGCTACCACGCCACGCCCGGCGTCTACTACCTGCACCACCCGGTGCTGATGCACCAGTACCTGGGCGTCGCGATCGCGGTGCTGGGGGACAACGTGTGGGCGCCGCGCCTGGTCCCCGCGGGTTTCACGCTGCTCCTCGTGCTGCTCGCGTTCTGGGTCGGGCGCCGCGCCTTCGGTCCGTGGGCGGGGATCATGGCGGCGGCGGTCTTCGCCATGCTGCCGATGGTGGTCGCCTTCAACATCCTGCCCGATCACCAGCAGATCGCTTCGGTCTACACCGTCCTGGGCTTCTATGGCTACCTGCGGTGGCTCGAGCTCGGGCGCCGGCGGCACCTCGCCCTCGCGCTCGCCGTCTTCACCCTCGCGGCCTTCACCGACTGGACGCCCTACCTCATCACGAGCTTCCTCGGCCTCTTTGCGCTCGGCCATGCCGCCTGGTGCCGGCGCCCGCGCGAGCTCCTCGGCGCGCTCGGGCTGCTCCTGGCTTTCGCCGTGCCGCTGTCCGTCCACCTCTTCCTGGTCAGGCACCTCGGGCTGCAGTCCGACATGCTCTCCTCGCTCAGCCAGCGCACGGGGGGGCCGGACAATGCCGGCATGGCCAGGCTCATGGCCGAGCTTCAGCCGCTCCTGTTCACGAAGCCGATCGTCTGGCTGACCGTCATCTGGCTGGGCACCGTGCTCGTGCGGCTACCGCTGCGCGCCTTGCGCCTCTGGCACGTGGTCCCTCTCGCCTTCCTCCTCGGGCAGGGCATCTACGTGTTCCTGTTCAAGCAGGGGAACTTCGTCCACATCTACCGCACGTATTACATGAGCATCGCGTATGCGCTGGCGGCGGCGGACGTCTTCGCCCTCCTGCTCCGGGGCCTGGAGCTGGTCGGGGCGCGGCTCTGGCGGCCGCTGCCCGCCGCGCTCGCCGTGCTCCTCGCGGCCGGCCTCCTGGCCGCGGAGGCGCGCGCGAGCTGGCCAGTGTTCCTCGAGAGCCGCGAGAAATCAGGCTCGCTCGGTCACCGGGGCTACGCGCCGGACCTCGAGCGCCTCGAGTTCGGCCGATTGGTGAACCGGGCCACGAAGCCCGACGACGTGGTGCTGATTCATCCGTCGCTGCGGCAACGCTACGAGTTCCAGTGGTACCTCGACCGGGACGTGCGGGGCACGAGCTCGCTCAGCGACCGCCTGCCGCCGCCCCCGCCGGGGCGGCAGCCGATCGACCCGCGCCGTGGGCGGGTGCTGCTCTTCGCCGGCGCCGCGTCACCGCAGGTGACGGCGCTCCTGCGCGCCCATCCCGCCGTGCGTTACGGCGCGTTCGTCATGGTGGATTTCAGGCGCCAGGGGGCGTCCTACCGCGCCTATCGGCTGGTGGGAGATCCCCTGCGCGGCTCGCTCAACCGCTATCTGCGCGGCCCGCACGGCCGCAACTGGCGCGTGGTCCGCGATCCGGACGAAGAGTGGCGGGCGATCCTGGCCGACGGGCTGCCCATGAGCGCGGACCTGCCGCCGCCGCCGCGCCCGCGTCCCGGGGACCGCAACGGCTTGGTGCAGTACGCGCAGGCCATGGCGGCCCTCGGCCGGCCGGAGGAGGCGCGCACGGCGCGGGGCGAGGCGCGCGCGACCATGCGCCCGCTCGCCGTGAGCCTGGGCAACGGCCTCGTCCTCGACGGCATGGTGTGGAAGCCCGGTTCGCCGCTGCACCTGCTGCTCCACGTCGAGGGCACGCCCCGAGGCGCCAGCTCGCTGGTCCTCGAGCTCGTGCCGCGCCTCGCCCCGGCGCTCGCGCCGGCCGCGCTGGTGCCGCG
>DASXVK010000628.1:0-5520 GCA_036504295.1 Polyangia bacterium | reverse complement strand
CGCTGTTCGATCGCACGCAGACACTCCCGCGTGGCGGCCAACCGCGCCGCCACGGCCGCGAGCTTGTCCTGCGCCTCGGCCGACATGCGAAAATCCTAGCCGCCGGATCCGAGGCTGTCAACGCGAGCGCGGGGTGCGCCTCAACCACGCCGCCCCGGTACGAGCTCACGTCACGCCGAAAACGACTGAGGCGGCTCGTGGCCGCCTCAGTCGCTCTCTTGCTGCGCCGTTCAGAACGTGATCGACGCGATCGGCGTGGGCAGGGGCGGGGTCGCCGCCTGCGGCTTCTTCGCCGTCTTCTTCGCCGGCTTCTTCGCGGGCTTCGCGGCCTTCGCGGGCTTCTTCGCCGCCTTCTTGGCCGGCTTCTTCTTCGCGGGCTTCTTGACCGCCTTCTTGACCGGCTTCTTCTTCGGCGGCTTCTTGACCGCGGACTTCTTGGCCGGCTTCTTCGCGACCTTCTTCACCGCCTTCTTCTTCGGCGGCTTGCTGGTGCGCTTGCAGGCCTCGGTCTTGCGGCGGACCAGGCGCTTGGCGACCTTCTTCTTCACGACCTTCTTCTTCGCCGGCTTCTTGACGGCCGCCTTCTTGACGGGCTTCTTCTTCGGTGGCTTCTTGGTGACCTTCGTGGCCGGCTTCTTGACGGGCTTCTTCGCGGTAGGCATCCCTCAACCCTCCTTGTGGGAGCTTGACCATCAACATAGTGCAGTGTCACTCAGCCTGTCAATCAAAATATGCAAAATTAACCTCAATTATGCGATCGTATGCTTAATTTACGGCGACACCGTCGGTACTGACCAGCAGCCAAAACACCCCTGTGAGCGCCGTGCGAGGACCGCCGGCCGGGCCCGGCCGGGAGCGCGCATGACGGCGTGAGTTCAGGAGAAATTGGCAATTCGGTGGGGCGCTTCGGCGTTGACAGTAGGGCTGCAGTTTGCTACGCTTGGCAAACCCGAGTCTTTGCTGCTTCACGCGGAGGTCACGAGGATGGATCTTTCCTTCCGGATCGGCGACAAGGCTGTGTATCCCGGCCATGGCGTCGCCGAGATCATGGGCGTCGAGTCCCGCGAGATCTCCGGTCGCAAGCAGGCCTTCTACATACTCAAGGCGATGGACAGCGGCATGAAGATCATGATCCCGACGAGCAACGTCGGGACGGTAGGCCTGCGCGAGGTCATCAGCGAGGACGAGGTGGAGGAGGTCTACGAGATCCTGCGCAGCCGCGAGATCTCCGTCGAGGGTCAGACCTGGAACCGCCGCTACCGCGAGTACATGGAGAAGATCAAGACCGGGAGCATCTTCGAGATCGCCGAGGTCCTGCGCGACCTCCTGCGCCTCAAGTTCGACAAGGACCTCTCCTTCGGCGAGCGCAAGATGCTCGACACGGCCCGCTCCCTCCTCGTCAAGGAGCTCGCCGTCGCCAAGGGCACCAAGGAGGAGAAGATCGAGAAGGAGCTGGACACGATCTTCACCGCCTAGCCGAGCCGCCCCCCCGCCCGGTCGCCCCCGCGCCCCGCCCCCCAAGATTTCCCGCAACCGCCCGCACCCCCGGCCGATAAGCGTGCCGGAGGTCAGCGATGGTTGCCCACAACAGGCCGCAGCGCCCCGCCCCGGACGACGACGCCATCCTGAAGCAGGCCGAGCAGATGCAAGCGCAGCTCGGCGAGCTGTCCAGCAGATTGCTGCGCCGCCTGGGGCTGCGCAAGGACCAGGTGGCGGACGTGGTCGCCCAGCTCGAGCGCCACCCGGTGCGCGGCAAGCAGGTGCAGCAGGTGCGGCGGCTGGTGTCGCGCCTGGTGCCGGACACGCTGTCCCGGCGGGTACTGGCGAAGTGCTCGGCGCCGCTGCCCCGCGGCCTCCGTGCGTGACGAAGAGAAGAAAGGAGACGACCCATGATTCCTCGCGTATCAGGCAAAGGTGGTGAAGCTGCGGGCCCGGAGACCACTCCGGCGACTTCGGGATCAGACGAGCTCCCGTCCAGGAGCGATAGCAAGCCGGCGGGGACCGGCCACCAGCCGGCCGCGGCGCCCGCGACCGATCCCGCGCGCATCTACGGCCCGGCCTCCACCAGCATCGTCAACAATCTCGGCCTCGACGGCGCGCTCATCGCCATCCTGCTCGGGCGCATCGAGATGATGCAGTCGGACCTGAGCATGCAGGTCGCCGAGATGCAGCAACGCAACCAGCTCAAGAAGCTCTACAACGAGAAGATCGGCGAGCTCAACGACATGCTCACCGACCTCGGCAACCAGAAGGTGAGCGGCGACGCGACGGGCCACGTGGCTGTCAAGGAAAAGATGGTCACGACGTGGGACGAGGGGGTGGACGCCAACGGCAACCCGACGCTCGCCGCTCACAAGGGTGCCGAGACGGTCGGCAAGGAAATGCCGGGCGATGGCAGCGTCGTTGAGGTCTCGCCGAACGCCATCAAGACCGCGATCGAGAAGCTCCGCGGCCGCGTCGACTCGCTCAACACCGACGGCGAGATCAACAACCTGCGGATGCAGAGCTACTTCCGCAGCATCGAGACCGCGGTCAGCGAGACCAGCCAGCTCATCAAGAGCAAGGGCGACCTCCAGCGCGAGCTCGCGCGCAACATCGCCTAAGGCCATGACCGCGCCCCGCCATATGTCCTCATCCCGCGGCCTCACCGAGCCCGAGCTCGCGGCGCTGTGCGCCCACGCCGAGCGCCTCCTCGCGGCCGGCCGGCTCGATGACGCCGTCCTCGTCCTCGGGAGCATCGCCGCGGTGGCGCCCCTGCGGACCGAGGTCTGGCGCACCCTCGGCACCGCCCTCGAGCGGCTTGGCCTCATGCCCGCGGCCGCGCTCGTCCACGCCGTCGCGACCCTCACGAGCGGGCGAAGCGACCCCTCCCCCGAGACGCTCGCCCTGATGACCGCGGCCGGGCGGCAGCAGAACCAGGAGGCGACCCCATGAGAGTCGGCACGAACCATCAGCCGGTCACGGTTCCCAGCACGGGCGCCATTGCCCTGGCGGCCGCGCCCGCCGCGGACCGAGTGCTCACGGCCGCGCTCGACAAGCTCGGCGGCCAGATCTCGGAGATCGTGCTGCTCGCCCTCGAGAAGGAGAGCACCCGCCTCGAGCGCGACAGCGCCAAGAAGACCATCACCGCGCTCGGCAAGGACCTCGAGCGGCAGCACGCGACCCAGCTCAAGCAGATGCGCGACGCCATGCAGGCGGCGACGCACAAGGGCTGGCTGCAGAAGCTGCTCACCGTCTGCAAGATCGTCTCGGCCGCCGCCGGCCTGCTCTCGGGCGGCGCGCTCGGCGCCATCGCCGGTGCCCTCATCCTCGCGTCCATGGCGCTCGAGAAGTCGCACCCGAAGATCGCGCTCGGCCTCCAGCTCGCCGCCGCGGGTCTCATGGTGGGCGGGGCGGCCGCCGACCTGGTCGCCGGCGCCGGTCAAGCCGCGAAGACGAGCCAGGTCGCGCTCGACAGCGCCACCAAGTCGGTCCAGACGCTCGATGGCGTTACGCTCCCGGCGGGGGTGTCGTGGCAGGCGGTCGCCAACGGCACCGCCGCCGTCGCCCATGTGGGCGCTGGCGTCGCGACGGTCGGGGTCGGCTACTACGCCGGCCAGGAGCTCCACATCCAGGCGGACCAGCTCCGCACCCGGGAGCTGGTCGAGAACGACACGAGCGAGCGCAAGGACGGTCTGAAGGACCTGCGCGAGGTCTACGAACGCGACGAGCGGGCGACCGGCCACGCGCACGACATCAACCGGCTGCGGTCTGACATCGCGACCGCATCACTGCGGGCCTAGAGAGGAGCGCTCCATGGCGATCCACGGTATCAGTGCAGGTGCAGGCGAGTCGTTGGCGGCGGCCGCGTTCGCGGTCGGCGTCGAGGCGGTGCACGAGCACCGCGAGCACGCGCGGCTCGAGAAGGAGCTCGGCAAGTCCGACTCCCTCGAGCGCCAGCAGTGCCTCGAGGCGGGCCGCCAGAAGCTCAAGAGCGCGGCGGTGAAGGCGTTCGGCGGCGCGATCCTCTCGGGCGGGCTCCAGATGCTGGCGGGCGGCTGTCAGCTCACCGGCGCCGTGGCCGGGAGCAAGGCGTGGGACGCGGCGGGCGCCATGGTCGGTGGCGCATCGAAGGCCGGCGACGCCTGGAGCGCGGCCGGCGGCTTCGACCAGGCGGCGAAGGTCACGCTCGACAAGCAGGCCGAGATCGCCCAGCAGGGCGCGCAGGACGCCCAGCAGGCCCACAGCGCCGAGGACGACGCCACGCGCCGCGAGCTCGGACAGCTCGAGGACATGCTCAAGACCGCGCAGCAGACGGTGATCGCGTCCGTGCGCGCCTGACCCCCCCCGCGCGCTACACGTCCAGGTTCCGCACGTTCAGCGCGTTCTGCTCGATGAAGTCGCGCCGCGGCTCGACGAGGTCGCCCATGAGCACCGAGAAGATCTTCTCGGCCTCGCCCTGGTCGTCGGCGCGGACCTGCAGCAGGGTGCGCCGGGCCGGGTCCATGGTCGTCTCCCAGAGCTGCTCCGGGTTCATCTCGCCCAGGCCCTTGTAGCGCTGGATCTGCAGGCCGCGGCGGCCGATCTCGAGGGTGCTGTCGACGAGCTGGTCGAGCCGCTCGACCGCGAGGTGCTCGCCGTCCTTCGCGAGGTCGTAGGGCGGGGTGCCGAGGCGCAGGAACTCCTGCGCGAGCGTCGCCAGCTCCACGTACTCGGGCGAGTCGAGGAACGTGAAGTCGATGATGGTCGTGCGGCGCGCGCCGCCGGCGCGCTGCGGCAGCACGATGCGGTAGCCGCCGTGCTCCGGGTCGGGCTCGAGCTTGAACTTCGCGTCGCTGAGGTCGGGGTAGTGGTGGTCGAGGTAGGCCTGCATGTGCGCGAGCGCCTTGGCCGTGGCGGCCGCGTCCTTCAGCGTGGTCTTGCTCAGGTCCGAGGCGTTGATGATGGCGTCGACGACCCGGACGTCGGCCTTCTTCTCGATCTGGCGCAGCACCTGCTTGTAGCGCAGCGCCTTCTTCACGAGCGCCTTGAGCGCCTCGCCCTCGAGCGACTGGCCGTCGCCGGGCGGCGTCAGGCGCAGCTCCTCGGTCGCCGTGTCGATGAGGTACTCCTCCATCGCGTGCTCGTTCTTGAGGTAGAGCTCCTTCTTGCCCTTCTTCACCTTGTAGAGCGGCGGCTGAGCGATGTAGACGTAGCCCTTCTCGAGCAGCTCGGGGTACTGCCGGTAGAAGAACGTCAGGAGCAGGGTGCGGATGTGCGACCCGTCGACGTCGGCGTCCGTCATGATGATGATGCGGTGGTAGCGCGCCTTGTTCGTGTCCTTGTCGTCGGCGACGCCGCAGCCGAGCGCCGTGATGAGGATCGCGATCTCCTGCGACGCCAGCATCTTCTCGAGGCGCGCCTTCTCGACGTTCAGGATCTTGCCGCGGAGCGGCAGGATCGCCTGATCCTTGCGGTTGCGACCCTGCTTGGCCGATCCGCCTGCGCTATCGCCCTCGACGATGTAGAGCTCGGAAAGTGCCGGGTCGCGCTCCTGACAGT
>DASXVK010000627.1:0-40658 GCA_036504295.1 Polyangia bacterium | reverse complement strand
CGTCGTTGTAGGTGCAGGCGTTGCCGTCGTCGCAGCTCGCGCCGGTGTTGATGGTCACCCCGCAGCTCGCCGTCCCGTTGCAGGCGCGCGTGTGGCAGGCGTCGCTCGTGCAGGTGATAATCGTGCCGGCGCAGGCGCCGGTCGCGTCGCACACGTCGCTGTAGGTGCAGGCGTTGCCGTCGTCGCAGCTCGCGCCGGTGTTGATGGTCACGCTGCAGCTCGCGGTGCCGTTGCACGCGCGCGTGTGACAGGCGTCGCCCGTGCAGGTGATGGCCGTCCCGGCGCAGGCGCCGGTCGCGTCGCACACGTCGTTGTAGGTGCACGGATTGCCGTCGTCACACGCGCCGCCGGTGCGGACGGGGTTCGCGCACAGGCCGGTCGCCGGGTCGCAGGTGCCGGCGCTGTGGCACTGGTCCTGCGCCGTGCAGACCACGCCGGTGCACCGGTCCCGGTCGTCGATGACGAAGTCCAGCACCTCGCGCGCGTTGCTCGCGGCTGGATCCGGCACGACGGCGAAGGTGTCGTCGAGCAGGTAGCGGACCCAGAGGTAGCGCGGGTTGACGTCGCCGAGCGCGACGGGCGCGCCGAGCGGCACCACGCCCTTCGCGACGATCGGGCCGAAGACGCCCGAGGCCGGCGCCACGGCGACCTCGAGGGCCACCGTGCCCCACCTCGCGGCGTCGCCGTCCGTGGTGATGGTGCCGAGCTGCGTGATGTTCGGGCCGAGGTCGATGAGCTTGGAGTAGCTCGCGCGCGCGACGGGCGTCTGCACCCCGGCGTACTGCAGGTTGGCCCCCCCATACTGCTCGCCGCCGACCACGTAGAGTCGCTGGTCGGCAAAGACCGCGACGTGCCCGGACCAGGTCGTGGGGAGACTCGGCGAGGCGCTCCAGGCCCCGACCGAGCCGTCGGCCCGGAGCGGCGCGTACCAGGCGTCCGGGAGCATGTAGGGCCAGTTGAACGGGCTCCAGTCCCGCGTGTACCCGCCCTGGAGGTAGACGTACCCGTGGCGCACGCCGACGCCGTGACGCCACCGCGGAGTGTTGAAGGCGGACGTGTCGCTCCACGATCCGAGGGTGCCGTCGGCGTAGATGGGCGCGTAGGAGACCTTGTTGGTGAAGGGACGGCTGACGCCGTTGCAGGCCGAAAGCTCGCAGCCGCCGAGGACATAGAGGTAGCCGTCGTGGGCGACCGACTGGTGCTGGGCGCGGCCGGAGGGCAGGTCCCCGCCCGGGCTCTGGGACTGCCAGCCGGCGATCCGGCCCTGGGCGTCGATCGCGCCGACGAGGACGTCCCTGGCCGCGCTCGTGCCGACCCAGCCGCCGCTGACGTAGATGCGTCCGTTCCACAGCGCCGCGCTCGCCGACGTCCGCAGGACCGGCAGGTCCGCGACCATGGTCGTGTCCCAGGCCGCGATGGCGCCGGTGGCCGGGTCGGGCGTGGCGACCCAGGTGTGCTGGGATTGCGCGCCGCTGCCGCCGACCACGTAGATCCGCCCGTTGTAGGCGAGGGCGCCGTGGTAGTAGCGCGTCTGCGGCAGCGGGGTCGTCGGCTGCCATCCGGTCGCGTCCACGTTCCCCGCCGGGTTGAGCTTCGCGTACCAGACGGTCGCGACCGCCGTGGGACCCATGATGTCGATGCCCCCGAGCGCGTAGACGTAGCCGTTGAGCGCCACGGCCGCGTGATCGGCGATCATCGTGCCGCTGGGGCCGAGGTTGGTGCCCGCGGTCCAGGTCGACGGGGCGCCCGGCGCGACCGGGCTGCGCACCAGCGCGGCCGTGTAGACGCGGTCGAAGGGGCTCGCGCCGTCGTCGCCGCCCACGAGGTAGGCGTAGCCCTGGTAGACGATGGGCGACTCGTTGCGCAGCGGCGCCGGGAGGCTGGCCGTCATCTGCCATGGCCCGAGGGCGCCCGGCCCGACGATCGGCGCCCAGAGGACCGTCGCCACCGCTCCGGCCCCGGTCTGGCCGCCGAAGACGAACATGGCCCCGTTGAAGGCCGCCGCCGGGTACTGCGTGCGGCCGCCCGGCGCCGCGCCGAGCGCCGTGAAGGCGCCGAGCGACCCGTCCGGGTTGACCGGAGCCGAGTACATGGTCGGGCCCATGAGGTACACGGCGCCGTCGTACGCGACGGCGGTGGCGCCGTTCGTCGGCGTCGCGGTCGGCCCGGCCGTCCAGGCCGCGACGTCGCCGGTCGCCCCGAGGCGGCCGTAGTACCAGCTCGTGCCGCCGGCGCCGAAGACGTACAGCGTGCCGCGGTGGGCGACGGCGCTGAGACCGGAGCGCGGCGCGGGCAGCGGCGCGCTCGTCGCCGCCCACGCGCCGAGCGTCCCATCGGCGTTGATGTTCGCGTAGCGCACCTCGGCGAGGTCGGTCGCCCCGCTGCGGCCGCCGATGGCGTAGAGGTAGCCGTTGTAGGCGACGCTCGCGACCGCGGTGCGGGCGGTGGGCAGCGGCGTCGTGGCGGCGGGCGCCCCCAGCCAGCCCACGGACGTGATCCGCATCACCCTGACGTCCGCGAGCTGCTCGGCGGCCATGGTCTCGCCGCCGACGAGGTAGACGTTGCCCCGGTAGACGGCCGCGCCGCCGCGCTGGCGCGCGCTGCGGTCCCAGCTCCCGAGCGTGCCGTCGGGGAGGAGGGGCGCCGCCGCCACGTCATCGAGCAGGTTGCCGGCCGCCGCGCCGCTGGCGCCGCCGAGGACGTAGGCGAAGCCGTTGGCGACCGCGGCCGTGTGCGCGCCGCGGTTGCCGGGGAGGGCCGTCGTCGCCTGCCACCCGGCGGCGTTCACGGCCCCGCTCGGGTCGAGGCTCGCGAGCTGCACGTCGGCGAGGTACGCGCCGGCGCCCGCCGCCGCCCCGCCGAGGACGTAGAGCCGGTTGTTCACGGCGAAGGCCCCGGTCGCGCTCCGCGCCGTCGTGAACCGGGGTGAGGTGTTGTCCCAGTTGCCGAGATTGCCCGTGCCGAACACGGGCGCGTAGAGCACGTCGTTCGTCGGACTGGCGCCCACGTAGCCGCCGAGGACGTAGATGAAGCCGTTGTTCGCGACCGCGGCCAGGCCGGTGCGCGCGGCCGGCAGGCTCTGGGTCGCGGTGCTCCACGGCGAGAGGGCGCCGCCGGCGCCGATGGTCGCGTAGATGATGGAGCTGAGCGCCGCCCCGGAGGTCCCGCCGATGACGTACAGCCGCCCGCCGACGACGACGCTGCCGTGGCCGCGCACCGGGTAGTTGAGGAAGCGGGTCTGCTGCCAGGGCCCGAGCGTCCCGTCGCCGTTGACGGGGGCCGCGTCGATGTAGCCTATCGGGAACGAACCGTCGGAGCCGCCGATCGCGAAGACGTAGCCGTTCGCGACCACGGCGGTGTGCTCGCGGCGGACCCGCGGCATGGACGAGGTCGTGCTCCAGCGTCCGACCGTGCCGTCGGCGTTGAGCGGCGCGACCAGCGCGTCGTCCAGCACGAGGCCGCCGCGGCCGCCGCCGATGACGTAGACGTGGCTCCCGGAGACGACCGTGGCGTGGCTCGTGCGCGCGCTGAAGCTCGTCGCCTGCCAGACCTCGAGCGTTCCGTCCGCGTTGACCGCCGCCGATTGCACGTCGCGCAGCGGGTAGACCGAGTCGGTGCCGCCGACCGTCTGGAGGTAGCCGCCCGCGGCGACGCTCGCGTGGCCCGCGCGCGGCGCGGTCAACCCCGCCGTCCCGGTCCAGCTCGCGCCGAGGGATCCGTCGGCGTTGATCGGGACCTTGATGACGTCGCCGAGGTAGCTCGTGCCGCTCCAGCCGCCGAGGACGTAGAGCGTGCCGTTCGCGGCCACGCTCGTGTGCCGCCCGCGGACGCCGGGCAGGTTCGTCTCGAAGCTCCAGCCGGAGAGCGACCCGTCGGTCGCGTTGATCGTCGCCCGCTGCGCGTAGTCGTTCGCCGCGCCGGAGCTCGTGATCCCGCCCGTGAGGTAGAGGCGCCCGCTCGCGAGCGCGAGCGCCGCGAAGCTGCGCGCCGTCGTGAACGCGGCGGAGGGCGCCCAGGCGACCGCGCCGCTCGCGTCGACCGTGCCGACCCACGCCTCGTTCACGACGCTCCCCGCGTCGCCGCCGGCGACGTAGACGAAGTTGTTGAAGGCGACGCTCGCGTGGCCCATGCGGGGGCTCCACGCGGCGGTGAGGGTCGTCCACGGGCCGATCTGGCCGTCGGACGAGACCTGCGCCCGCAGCACCTGGTTGAGCCGCGTCGCCCCGTCCCACCCGCCCAGCGCGAAGAGGTAGTTGTTCACCGCCACGAGCGTGTGGCGCGAGCGCGCCGTGGGCAGCGGCGTCAGGCCGTGCCACGGCCCGACGGTCCCGTCGGCGTTCAGGCGCCCAACCCAGTTGTCGGCGAGCAGGCCGGCGCCGCTGTCGCCGCCGCTCACGTAGAGATAGCCGTTGGCGGCCGTGATCGCGTGGTTCGTGCGGTAGCCCGGGCCGGTGGTCGTACCCGTGACCCAGGGCCACACGCCGGCGACGGCGGTGTCGCGCGTGAGCTGGTCCCCGGCGGTGTCGACGCCGCCCTCGTTGTTGCCGCGGGCGTCGAAGTCGGCGGTGGTCGTGACGATCACGGTCGGGTCGATGCTGACGGGGTAGGCGAGGCGGGCGAGGCCCCGCGCCACGAGGCGGACCCGGGCGCCCGCGAGCTCGAACCGCGCTGCACCCGCCACCGCGCCGCCGGTGGCGTCCCGCACGACGGGCGCGGGCAGGCGGTACAGGACCTGCGGCGCCGGTCGGGCGCCCGCGGCGCGGCGAGCGACGTCGATGTCGCCCGCCGCGGTGAGGCGGGCCTCGAGCCCCGGGCCGAGCGCGAGCGTCCACTCGAGGTCCAACCCGTCGGCGAGCGGGCGCGCGAGAAGGATGTCCTCCTTCACGCCGTCGGGCCGGGGCGTTAGGGTGAGGGCCGCCTGGGCGCCGGCCGCGAGGTAGACGACGGCGCCCCCGCGGATCTCGGCCGCGCCGAAGCGGGCCGGCAGCGCCGCCGGGGTCAGGGTGATCCCCGCGGCGCCCGCCCGCGCGACGCTGAGGCGGCTGCGCCCGCGCTCGACGCGGGCCTCGAATCGCGCCCCCGTCGCCCCTGCGCCGGACGCCGGCGCAATCCCCGGTCCGGCCCCGCGCGGCGCGGACCGTCCGATGGAGCGGTAGACGAGCTCGCCGCCCTCCGGGAGAAAGGCCCCGCCGCCCCGCGCGCGGCCCGGGGCGAGCGGCCCCGCCCCGAGCGCCGCCGCTAGGGCGCCCTGCGCCGGGTCCCGACCGTCCGGCGTCCGACCGCAGCCCCAGAGGCCCAGCACCACCACGCCGACGAGAGCGAGACAACGGAGCATGACACCATCCTTACCCCCGCCGCCGCGACCATCTCGGCCCAGGTTACACGATCCCAGCGGCCGTCGGGCGTACAAACGGGGCCTTGTGCCTATCGCCCCGATCCACGCGCGAGTAGGGCGAGGGTTTCCTCGCGGTCGCAGCCGGCCGCCATCAACCCTGCAACGGAACCCCCGGTGCGTGCGGCTGCCCGTCAGGCTCAGGGCGTGTGCACGAGGTCGCGGGCGCCGAGGCTGAGGGTGTGGATGACCGGGTGGGGGTGCTGGGCCGACTCCGCGAAGTCGAGGCAGAGAGAGACGCCGAAGAAGGTCCCCAGCGGTCCCTGACTCCCCACGTCGAGGGTGCCATGAAGGCTCTGGGAGATGGTGTCGGTGGGGCTCGCGCAGCACGCGATCGGGTCGCCGCAGCCCGTGTCCACCTTGACCGGGAAGTCGGGGGGCGGATCGGCGAGGTCCACGTGCAACGGATAGGTCGCCGCGGGAGGCGCCTGCCAGGTGAAGACGACGCGGTGCGCGACGTCATACCCCGCCGACGTGACCGGCGTGAAGACGAGCTGCCCCACGCCCGCGCCGCAGTCGGTGAACTGGACGTTGCCCCCCACCATCGTCGGATAGGTGGTGCCGTTGAGCACCATCTTCGGGGCACTCCCGCAGGCGGTCGTGACCGCCCCGTCGGGCCCCCCCCCGTCGGGGCCCGGGGGCCCGCCGTCCTGGCGCGGGGGGCCGCCATCGCGGGGCGCGGGGCCTCCGTCCGGTGGCGCGGCGCCGCCGTCGAGCCCCGAGGCCGGGCCAGGACCGGCCTCGGGACCGGGCGTCCTGCCGTCAGGCGTCACGCCCCCGTCGTCGCCGGCCCAGAAGGGGCCGGCGCGCCCGCCGCACGCGGGGCCGAGGGCGCCGACGAGAACCACGAGGCTCAAGCTGCGCACGCCGGCATGACTCAAGTTGCGCACGCCTCACACCTTCCGCGCCCAGCCAGGACTCGGAGAGTAGCGCATGCGCGTGGTCGGGCCAAGGGCTGGACGTCACCCCCGCGGCTCACGGCAGCTCGGGCCCGCGCGCCAGGAACCCCGCCGCGATGGCCCGGCTCACGTTCGCGATGAGGTCGGGCTTGGCGTTCACGGCGTAGAGGTGGGGCGTGAGCGCCCACTGGTCGCGGCCGAGGCGCCGGGGCGGCGCCCCGGGCAGCTCGGCCGTGAGCAGCGGCAGCACCTTGTCGCCGAGCCGGAGCGCGGTGTCCATGGCGAGGATGGCCACCTCCGGGCGGAGCGCGCGCACGCGCTGCAGGAACGCCGCCACCTCGCCGCGCGACAGCTCCTTGGGCGGCGCGGACTTCAGCTCGAGGTAGACGAGCTTGCCCTCGGCCGCGGCGACCACGTCGAGGTCGCCGCCGACGCCGGGGACGCGGAGCTTGAGGCCGCGCGCGGTCTCGAAGCCGAGCGTCTCGCGCAGCTCCCAGGCGACGTACCACTCGAGCGTGCCGCCGAAGGTGCGCGCCGGGTGGCTGAGGGCGTAGCGCCCGCGCGGCAGCCGGCGCGCCAACCCGAGCGCGACCAGCGCCTCGGCGCACGCGCGCGCCTGGGCCGGGGTGAGATAGCGGGTCGTCTGCGCGGGCGTGAAGCCGGCGCCGTCGCGGATGGCGCCGCGCAGGAAGAGGCGGAAGCCGTAGTGCCGGAGCTCGGCCGCGAGCGCCGCGGCCGCGGCGCCGGCGAGGTCCGGGGGAAACGGCAGGTCGGGCCGCCCGGGCGCGACGCGCAGGCCGCGCCGGGCGAGCATGGCCGCGACCTCGCCCGCGGGCGGCGCCGGCGCGGGCGGGCGCGCGCGCGCGGCGGCCGCCGCGGCCTCGAGCGCGCGGGCCGTGCGGCGCGGCGTCATCACGGATCTATTGCCCCACCGGCGCACTCCGCGCGAGGACTCATCCCGCGCCAACCGGCCGAAAGGGGCCAGTTCGTCAGGGGGCGCCGGTGCCGATGCCCGTCGGGAGGCCCGCGCCGAGGAGCAGCGGGACGCCGTTGCGCCAGGCGTAGCTCTGGCCATTGCTCGCGGCGTCGAGGCAGAAGCCCGCGACGTACACGTCGCTGCCGTCGACGGCGAGCCCCGGCGCGGCCCAGCAGTGCGTGGTCCCGGCGGGCAGCGGCAGGAGCTGCCGCACGCCGTTCGTGAACAGGCACACCTGCTGCGTGTACGGGTCGGAGCCGCAGGTGCCGCTCACGAGCACGTCGCCGCCGAGCACGGTGATACCGGCCGACGTCCCCTCGAGCGTCGCCAGCCCGTGGAACCCGCCGCTCGCCCAGTATCCCCCGGGGCCGGTCGGGCCCTGGGTCCCGGCCACGTACACGATCCCCGCGGGCGTGACGAAGATCGACTGGGTCGAGCCCAGCCCCGAGGGATTGGGGAGCAGGGTCTCCGTCACGACGCCGCCGCTGTCCTTCCAGTAGCAGGGCACCGAAGAGCCGGTGCAGCCCCCGGCGGCGTACACGACGCCGCCCACGACCGTGATGCTGCTGACATAGGCGTTCGTCGCGAGGGGGTGCGGCGAGAGCTCGCCGAGCACGTAGTACTGGGCGTCGCTGCTCACCGGCCCGTTCGGTGCGGTGACGCCGACGTACACCTTGCCGCCGCCGACCGCGACGGCCCCCGCGCCGCCCGGCCCGAGCGCGACCACGTGGGCCCGGTCGTTGAGCCAGTAGACCGCGCGCGGTACGGGCGTCGCTCCGGTCGTGTCGACGTCCCCGCCGACGACGATGACGTCGCCGCCCAGGCCGGCGACGCCCGTGGTCGCCGACTCCGGCCCGACCGGATCCGGGAACAGCTCCACGCGCGCGCCGCCCGGCTGGAACCAGAGCGCGCCGTAGTGCATGTTCGTCGTGTCGACCATGATCCGACCGGACACGTAGACCGGCCGCGGGGCGCAGCTGCAGTCGAGGTCGCTGCAGGTGACCGCGGGCCAGGTCGTGACCGGGACGAAGCTCGCGATGGTGTCCGTGCTCACGCCGGCCGCCCCGTAGAGGTTCTCGCGCCGCTGGCACGACGGGTCCGCCGAGGCGCAGTAGGGCTGCGCCAGACTCTGCGGCGTGCCGTCGCAGAGGTACGGGCAGTACCCGCCCGCGAGCGTCGCGCGCAGGTCGGCGGCGCCGCACGCGCCCGCGCCGAGCGCCGCCGCGTAGTGATCGATGCAGTCCTGGACACACGCCTGGCCGAGGGTGAGGCCGGCCTGGTACGCGACCGGCGCGGCGCCGAAGTTCGACACGAGCACCGCGAGGTAGCGCGGGATGGGCGTCCCGGCCGGGATGGTGCAGGCGACCCGCTGCAGCGCCCGCGCGGGCGCCGCGGTGGCGCCGCAGCTCGTCGCGCTCGCGAGGGTGTGCCCGGGGGCGCCGCCGGTCTCGTCGACGGCGACGACGTTGAGGGTGCAGCTCGTGCACCCGGTCACCTCGAGGTGCAGCGTGAGGGCGTCGACGTCCACCCCGGGCTCGCCCTTCGCCGCCTGCGCGGCCGGGACCTCGAGGAGCAGCCGGTGCGTGCCGCCCGCGACGAGCGGCATGCCGACCGGGGCGAGGCCGGTCGCGAGGCTCGGGAGGGTGCGCGCGCTCGAGAAGGCGTCGGTGGGCGTCACGCGGTCGGCGACGCTCGCGGCGGCGCGCAGCGGGTCGAGGCGGAAGGTGTAGCGGTCGGGCTCGCTCGCCGGGAGGTCGGGGCTCGCGAAGGGGCGCAGGGGATCGAAGAACGCGGCGCGGTCGGCGGGATCGAAGAGCGCCGCGGCCGGGTCGCCGAGGAGCGCCACCTGGAGCTCGCCGAGCTGAGCGGCGGGGATCAGCCCCTCGGGGAAGCCGCCCGCGGCCTCGTAGTCGTCCCAGAAGGTGGGGATCTGGAAGCCGTGGTTGCGCTCGAGGAACTTCACGAGCGCGAAGCGCGAGTAGGCCCCGGAGTAGCGCTGCCTGGCGGGCGCGCGGATGCAGCGCCCGCCCTCGGCGCTCGAGTGGATCGGCTCCTCCGGGCACTGGAACAGCCGGTCGAAGGCGTCGGCCACACCGTAGGGGAAGAGGTTGCGGCCGGCGTACGCGCCCGTCCAGCGGCGCACGTCCGGCGCGAGCTGATCCTCGACGGCGACCGCGGTCGCTTCGAACGGCCAGTCGGAGCCGGCGCCGCCCGGGATGTCGTACATCGCCTGGACGAGGTGGAAGAGCTCGTGCGGGATGACGACGCGGCGCAGGTCCGGGTCCTCGAAGCCGGCCTGCAGGCTGGCGAAGATCCAGCCCTCGTTGGGCTCGGCGAAGATGTCGTTGACCGGGCCGTCGCACAGGGCAACGTCGATCGGGATGCGCCCCCCGTCGGCGAGGGGCGCGCTCAGCGCGAAGGTCGGGTCGCGCATGCCGAGCGTCGTGACGTAGTGCTCGAAGACGTGGTCGAGGTAGTCGGCGAAGGGGACCGGGGGGCCGCCGCCGACGTCCGGGACCGGGCTCGCGAGCGCCGCCTGGAGGCGCGGCGCGATGAT
Source organism: Polyangia bacterium (assembly GCA_036504295.1). Lineage (GTDB taxonomy): Bacteria > Myxococcota_A > Polyangia > JACRCY01 > JACRCY01 > DASXVK01. Next base: position 30,834 of record DASXVK010000627.1, on the reverse strand, counting down.
GTCCTGCTGCGCGGCGTCGGCGGCCGTGGGGACGATGCCGCGGATGTGGAAGTGCGCCGTCGTCACGTCGGGGGCGCCGAAGAAGTGACGCTCGGGCGTGCCCCCGGCCGGGTGCGCGAAGCGGCTGCGGCAGCCGGTCTCGTCGGTGCCGTCGCGCAGGAGCGGCCGGACCGGCATGGCGGCGGGGAAGTCCAGCCAGCCGTCCTGGTCCGGGCGCGACAGCATGGCGTCGATCGCCGCCTGCTGCTGGGGCGTGTACTGATCGTAGGAAGCGCGCACCGCGCGCAGCCACGTCACGGACGGGGGGCTCCAGTACGGCACCGCCGCGTAGTACGCGGGCGGGAGCCGCGCCGGCGAGAACTGGGCGAGGACGACGTAGTAGGCGGCGAGCGCGTCGTCGATGACGCCGGCCGCGTTATCGGCGAGGATCAGCTCGACGGAGGACGGGACGTAGGCCGGCGGGCCGTCGGGCGTGCTGCCGTCGGGCGGGGCGCCGTCGGGCGCGGCGCCGTCGGGCGTGGCGTCGACGGCGGCGTCCGGGACCGCGGGTGCATCGGGCACGACCGGCGCGTCCGCCGGCACCGCCGCATCGGGCGCCCTCCCGCCAGCGTCGCCGCCGCAGCCGGCGAGCAGGAGCGTCACGGCGAGCATCACGTATCTCATGGTTCCGTGCAGTCACCCCTCGACCGACCGATGGTAGCCGAACGGGCGCCACCTGCACAACACCCCGTCAGGATGCGACTCTCAACGAGCGCGGCTCACAACGGCTGGCGCACCGAGGCAGCGATGTCCCGGCGCGGCTTCATCACCGATCTCGTGCCGCTGCGGCGGCCACCACGCACGTCCGCCTTGACGGCGCGCGCGTAAGTTGGTGGAATCCTACGTTCTACTAGAAAGGGACCCTGAGAGGGTCCCTTTGACCCCCCGCGCAGAGTGCTGGCAGGCAGAGCCCGCCAGCACTCACGCGAACTAGCGAGGAGGTGTGATGCGGCGTTCGGGATGTGCGATGGCGATGCTCGGCGTGCTGGCGCTCGGGGGCGGCTGCGGCTCGGGCAGCACGAACGGGCCGGCGATCGACCCGGGCGCGTGGAGCTACCCCGAGCGGCAGTACGTCCTCAACGAGCTCACGCTGCCGTTCACCGCGGCGCAGGCCCGGGACTTCGGCTTCGACCTCGACGGCGACGGGCAGCCGAACAACGTGCTCGGCGAGCTGCTCAGCGGCGTGCGCAGCATGTTCACGGATCCCCAGGGCGTCGTCGACCAGGTGATGAACGAGGGGCGGATCATCCAGCTCTTCAGCCTCTACGCCCAGGGCGTCGCCGCCTCCCCGACGGCGATCCTGTGGACCTTCCTCGGCGAGCCCCGGGCGCTCACGGTCGGCCCCCAGCCCGGCGACAGCTTCACGCTCGACGCGACCGCCGGCCAGGACCTGTACCTGGGCGGCGCGATCCGCGGCGGCGGCGGCAGCTTCGGCGACGACGCGGCCACCGCGACGGTCGTCATCCCGCTCACGAGCACCACGATGGTCACGCTCACGCTGCACCGGGCGCGCGTCGAGCTCGACCTCGGCGCGGGCGGCGAGACCCTCGAGAGCGGCCGCCTGGGCGGCGCCGTGCTGCTCAGCGACGTGCAGCAGCAGATCGTACCGCTGCTCGACGGCGAGATGGTGAAGAGCTGCACCGCCCGCACCACCGGAGGCGATCCCCCCAACTGCGGCTGCGCGGCCGACAGCGGCGCCGAGACCATCCGCACCGTCTTCGACCGCGACGGCGACTGCGTGATCTCCGCGGCCGAGGTGCAGGAGAACACGCTGGCCCAGTCGCTGCTCACGCCCGACGTGACCCTCCCCGCGGGGCCCGGCGTCTCCGTCGGGCTGGGCTTCACGGCGGTCCGCGCCGTGTTCGACCACCCGGCGCCGCCGGCGCGCGAGTGAGGCGGCCGGGCGCGTGCTGACGCTCGCCCTCATCGCCGGCGCGGTCGGCGCGCTCGCCCTGGTCCTGCTCGGCCTCGGCCGGCGCGGCGCGGCGCGGCGGCGCGCGTTCCTCGCCCGCTACCACGGGGCGTGGGCGCGGGCGCCGAAGCGGCACAAGGTGCTCATCGTCTCGCCGACGCTCATCCGCAACACGGGCGCGCTCCTGAAGCAGCGGCGCCTCATGCTGCCCGCGCTCAACGTCGCGGTGCTCGCGGCGCTGACGCCCGAGGACTGGGACGTCGGCATCGTCTACGAGACCATCGAGGACGTGCCCTTCGACACCGACGCCGAGCTCATCGCCATCTCGGCCATGGGCGTGGGCCTGTGGCGCGGGCTGCAGATCGCCGACGAGTTCCGCCGCCGCGGCAAGAAGGTGGTGGTCGGCGGGCCGATGGCGTCGCTGGTGCCCGCGCGCGTGCTCGAGCGCGCCGACGCCGTCTGCGTCGGCGAGGCCGAGGGCGTGTGGGTCAAGATCCTGCGCGACTTCGAGGCCGGCCGCCTCGGCGGCGTGTACCGCGCCGAGCCGAGCGCGACGTGGAGCTCGCCGGTGCCGCGCTACGATCTGATCGCGGCGAAGCCCATCGGCTTCTTCCTGCCGGTGCAGGCGGGGCGCGGCTGCCCCTACCGCTGCGACTTCTGCTCCATCGCCGCCGCGCACCAGGGCCGCTACCAGCGGCGCGAGATCGCGGAGGTCGTGCGCGACATCGAGGCCGCGAAGACCCTCGGCTACCGCCGCATCCTGCTGCTCGACGACAACATCGTGTCGGACAAGGCCTTCGCGCTGAAGCTCTTCGCCGCCGTCGAGCAGCTCGGGGTCGAGTGGATGGGCCAGTGCGCGGTGTCGATCGCCGACATGCCCGACCTCCTCGCGGCCGCGGTGCGCAGCGGCTGCACCACCCTGTCGTTCGGGCTCGAGAGCGTGAACCAGGAGAGCCTCGAGCGGGCCAACAAGCACTTCGCGGCGGTCAGCGACTACGAGCGCGCCCTCACCGTCATCCGCGCGGCCGGCATCGACGTCTCGACGGAGATGGTGCTCGGCCTCGACGGCGACGGCCCCGACACCTTCGACCGCACCGCCGACTTCATCTTGCGCAACCGCATCGCCCTGCCCCGCTTCTACATCCTGACGCCGATCCCCGGTACGCCGCTGCACGACCGGTTCACCGCCGAGGGCCGCATCGTCGACGACGATTTCGGCCACTACAACGCGGCCCAGGTGGTGTTCCGGCCGGCGGGGATGACCGCGGCCGAGCTGCAGCAGGGCTACTGGCGCCTCTACGACGCGGTGTTCGAGCGCGGCGCCATCTTCCGCCGCGTCTTCGGCAACCCGATGAGCCAGTCGGCGTTCCTGCGCCTCTTCCTCCTCGGGGTGAACTTCCACTACCGCAGCTACGTGCGGCGCCGCATCTGCCCGGGGGTGGTCTGATGGCCGCCGGGCCGGGCCGGATGACGCGGCTCATGGGCTGGTGGGCCGGCGTCGTGACGGCGCGGCCCGGGCTCGTCCTCGCGGTGCTCGGCGTGATCACCGCCGGGCTCGCGGTGCCGCTCCTGCGCGCCAAGGTCGACTCCTCGCTCGAACGCGCCGTCTCCGAGGACAACCCGCACCGGCAGTACCTCGAGCAGGCGCGGCGCTCGTTCCAGATCGAGGAGCCGATGGTCGTCGGCCTCGAGGGGCGGCCGCACGTCTTCACCCCGGATTTCCTGGCGCGCCTCGAGCGGTTCACCCACGGCGTCGAGCGCGTGCCGGGGGTCGCCGGGGTGCGCGGCCTGGTCTCGGCGCGCACCGTGCGCGGCGGCGACGGCGCGATCAGCGTCGAGCGGGCGGTGCCGGCGGCGGCGGGCGCGACCCCCGCCGCCCTCGCGGCGGCCCGGGAGCGGGCGGCCCGGGACCCGCTCCTGCGCGACGTGGTCTCGGCCGACGGCCGCGCGACGGCGCTCATCATCCAGCTGCAGCTGGCGCGCCCCGGCCTCGGCGCGCCGGCCAGCATGCCCGCCTCGGCCCCGGCGGCCGCGGAGCCCGACGAGATCATCGCCCAGCGCGTCACCGCCGCCGTCGCCGCCCTCGCCGAGGAGAGCTTCGGCCGTGACACCCCGGTGCACTTCGGCGGCCTCGCCTACCTGCGCGGCAAGCTCGTCGCCACCATCCAGCACGAGCTGCGCACCATCGCCGTCGCGAGCGGCGTCGTGATCGCGCTGCTGCTCCTCCTGGTCTTCCGGTGCCTCGCGGGCCTCGTGATCCCGCTGCTCACGATGGCCATCGCGACCGTCTGGATCATGGGCGGCATGACCCTGTGCGGGAAGGACATCGACGTCTACACCGGGATGGTGCCGTCGCTGATCCTCATCATCGGCGTGCTCGACGCGATCCACCTCCTCAGCGACTTCCAGGACGAGGCCGCCCACCGCCCCACGCCCCGCGAGGCCGTAGCCGGCACCATCCGCCAGCTCGGCAGCCCGTGCCTGCTCAACAGCATCACGACCTCGTACGGCTTCGCGTCGATCATGATCAACCCGGTGCCGATCATCCAGGGCGCGGGCCTGGTCATGGCCATCGGCATCCTCGTCACCTTCGTCGTCGTCATCGCCTTCGTGCCGGCCATCCTGTGCTTCTGGGCCCCGCCGCCGCTCGAGCGCGACTGGCGCGAGGACAGCCTGCTCGGCCGCGCGCTCGTCGCGCTCGGCGACTGGGTCGTGGCGCACGCGCGCCCGCTCACCATCGGCATCGTCGCCGTCATGCTGCTCGTCGGCTTCGGCATCAGCCGGCTCAAGGTCGAGAGCGAGTTCGTGCGCTACTTCAAGGACGACGACCCGGTCGCGCGCGCCGGGCGGTTCTTCGACGAGCGCATGGGCGGCAGCGTCGGCTTCGACCTCATCGTCGAGGGCGGACCGCCGAACGGCGCGCTCACGCCCGGCGTCCTCGCCGGCATGCACCGCCTGGCGCAGCAGCTCCGCGCCGACGCGCGGGTCACCGTCGTGCACGCGCCGACGGACGCGTTCGGGGAGCTCAAGCGCGCGCTCACCGGCGCGGCCACGATGCCCGCCTCGCGCGAGGAGGCGGCGCAGCTCCTGCTGCTGCTCGAGGGCGAGGAGGCGCCGCTGCTCGAGCAGCTCCTCACGCGCGACGGCGCGCGCGCGCGGCTGCGCGTGCGCACCGCGTCGCTGCCCTCGCGCACCTTCACCGCGCTCGCGCAGCAGGCCCAGGCCGACGCGCAGAAGCTCCTCGGCGTGCCCGTGCGCGCGACCGGGCAGCACCTGCTCATGATGGGCACGGCCGACGAGATCGTCGACGGGCAGATCTGGACCTTCGGCCTCGACTGCCTGGGCCTCGTCGTCATCCTCGCCATCGCCTTCCGCTCCATCGGGCTCGGGGCGCTCGCGCTCATCCCGAACGTGCTGCCGATCCTCGGCGGCCTCGCGCTCATGGCCGCGGCCGGTATCAGCCTCAACAACGTGACCTCGATCAACGCCGCCGTCGGGCTCGGCATCGCCATCGACGACACGGTGCACTTCATCGCGCGCTACCGCACCGAGGAGGCCGAGAGCCCGGCGCTGGCGCTGCGCCGGACCCTGCTCGCCGTCGGCCGCCCGATGCTCCTCTCGACGCTCGTGCTCAGCCTGGGCTTCGGCACGCTGATCCTGTCGCGCTTCAAGAACAACTCGGACACCGGTGTCATCGCCTCGGCGACGCTCGCGATCGCGATCTTCGGCGACCTGCTGCTGCTGCCGATCCTGCTCTCGCTGCGCCGCCGCCGGGCGGAGCAGCGGGCCGCGCGGCAGGCCGCACGACGTCTGGGGGCGGCGGCATGAGCGCCCCGCGGCCGCTGCCGGTCACGCCCGCGCCGGAGCTCACGCTGGTGCGCGCGGCCGCCGATCTGCCGCCGGAGTGGGAGGCGCTGCGGCGCCCCGAGCAGATCGCGCTGGCGCCGCCGTTCCTGCGCGCCTTCGAGGCCGCCGGCCTGGCCGGCGTCTCGACGCGCTACCTGATGGTGCGGCGCGGGGACGCCGTCACGGCCGGCGCCGCGCTGCACCGCGTGGAGCTGCGCCTCGACCAGCAGCGCTTCGCCTGGATGGGCGACCTCGTCCGCCAGGCGCGCGACCTCGGGCGGCCCGACCTCCTGCGCTTCCGCGCGCTCATGTGCGGCCTCAACGCGTCCCAGGGGCGCGACGACGTCGTCGCCGGCCCCACCGCGCCCGCGCCCGACGTCGTGCGGGCCATCGCCGCGCACGCCGAGGAGACCGCCGCCCGCCTCGACCTCGACGGCGTCGTCTTCGGCCACCTGCACCCCGACCGGCTGCCCGCGTTCGCGTCCCTGCGCGCCGAGGGCTACGTCCTGCTGCCGTCGTTGCCGTACGCGACGTTCGACGTCCGCTGGGGCTCCCTGGACGAGTACCTCGGGCTCCTGCGCGCGGGCTACCGCCGGCAGGCGCGGGCGAACCTCGCGCGCCTCGCCGCGGCCGGGGTCGAGGTGTGCCCGGAGCTCGACCTCGCCGCCGAGGCCGAGGCGTTCCTGCCCCTGTACCTCGCGGTCGTCGGGCGGGCCGAGCAGCGCATCGAGACGCTCAACGCCGCCTTCTTCCGTCGGCTGGCCGCGGAGCTCCCCGGCCAGGCCGGGCTGGTCGGCTTGCGCCGCGGGGGGCGGCTGCTCGCCGGGGCCGCCGTGCTGCACGCGGGCGAACGCCTCGTCTGCCTCGACGTGGGCCTCGACTATGGCGCGCGGGACGAGGCCGACCTCTACCACAACCTGCTGCTCGCGCTCATCGACCGCGCGGGGCGGCTCGGCGCGAAGCACCTCGACCTCGGGCAGACCGCCGTCGAGGCGAAGACCCGGCTCGGGGCGCGGCTCGTGCCCACATGGCTGCTGGTGAAGGCGCGGAGCCCGCTGGTGGCGGCGGCGCTGCGGGTGGAGCGGGCGCACCTGGGGGGCGCCGTCGCACCGGGTCGGCGGGTGTTCCGTGATGACGTGCCCGTGCCCGTGCCCGTGCCCGACCGCGACCTCGACCGCGACCGCGACCTCGACCTCGACCTCGACCTCGAGACTGAGGCGGCGCTGCTGGCCGGGGGGGCCTGGGCGCGGCATGTGAACCCGGATCTGGCGACGCTGCTCGCGACCTTCCACCTCGATCGCGTGTACGTGCGCGGCGAGGGGATCCGGCTGTGGGACACCGAGGGGCGCGAGGTGCTCGACCTCGCTTCGGGGTACGGGGCGCTGCCGTTCGGGCATAACCCGGAGTGGGTGTGGGAGGCGGTCGGGCGGCTCCGGGCGCGCTCGGCGCCGCAGCTCGTGCATGGGGCGCTGTCCGTCGACGCCGGGCGGCTGGCGGCGGCGCTCGTGCGGCATGCGCCGCCGGGGCTGCGGCACGTCGTCTTCGCGCAGAGCGGGGCCGAGGCCGTCGAGGTCGCGCTCAAGGCGGCGCGCGCGGCGACGCGGCGGCCGCTGGTCATCACGACCGAGCGCTCGTTTCACGGCAAGACCCTGGGGGCGCTGTCGGCGACCGGGAACCGCTGGTTCCAGGAGCCCTTCTTCGCGCCCGCGCCGGGCTGCCTCACGGTGCCGTTCGGCGACGCCGCCGCGCTCGAGCGCGCGCTCGCGGCGCACCGCGGCGAGGTCGCCGGCTTCCTCGTCGAGCCCATCCTCGGCGAGGGCGGCATCATCGAGCCGCCGCCGGGGTACCTGCGCGCGGCGCGGGCGCTGTGCGACGCGCACGGGGCGCTCCTCCTCGTCGACGAGGTCCAGACCGGGCTCGGGCGCTGCGGCCGGCTCTTCGCCTGCGAGGACGAGGAAGTCGCGCCCGACGCCATCGCGCTGTCGAAGGCGCTCGGCGGCGGGCTGGTGCCCGCGGCCGCCTGCCTCCTCTCCGCCCGGGCGTGGAGCGAGGCGCTGGCGATGCGCCACTCGTCCACCTTCGCCGGCATGGCGCTCGGCGCCACCGTCGGCCTCGCCGTGCTCGAGCGCCTCACCGCCGACGACGGCGCGCTGCTCGCCGCGGTGCGCGCGAAGGGCGACGCGCTGCGCGCCCGGCTGCGCGAGACCGCCCGCCGCTGCCCCGACGCGCTCGCCCTGGTCCGCGGCCGCGGGCTCATGGTCGGCCTGGAGCTCGGCGACCTCGCGGCCGTGCCCTCGCCGATCCTGCGCGACCTCGCCCGCGCGCGGAAGCTCCTGCCGCTCCTGTGCGGCTACCTCCTCGCGCAGCACGGCGTGCGGGTGATGCCGCCGCTGTCGCGCCGCACGACCCTGCGCCTCATCGCGCCGCTCGACGCGCCCGACGACGCGCTCGCCACCGTCGCCGCCGCGCTCGACGACACCTTCGCGCGCCTCGCCGCCGGCGACCTGCGGCGCCTGTCCCACTACCTGCTCGACGGCGCGCCGGTGGCCGCCGCGCCCGCCGCGCGGGGCCCGGCCCTGACGCCGGCGCCGCCGCCGCGCCCGGCGTGGCGCCCGGCCCCGGCGACGACGCCTCCGACCGGCCGGTTCGTCTTCCTGCTGCACGCGCTCGACTTCGACCACTACCGGGAGATGGAGCCCAGCATGGCGGCCGCGGGCGAGCGCGAGATGGCCGCCTTCGACCGGATCCTGCGCGACTTCGTGGAGGCGGTCGAGCTGTCGCACGTGCGGCTCCGCTCGGCCACCGGCGCCGTCGCCGAGGGCTGGTTCGTCGGCCTGCCCTTCACGCCCCGCGGCCTCGTCGGGCTGCGGCCGCACGAGCACCTGCGCTGGCTCCGCGCCGGCGTCGAGCTCGCGAAGCGCAAGGGCGCGGACATCGTCGGCCTCGGCGCGTTCACCGCCGTCGTCACCGGCGGCGGCATCGGCCTCAAGGACGAGGGCATCGCGATCACGAGCGGCAACGCGTACACCGTCGCCACGGCGAACGAGGCGCTGCTGCTCGGGGCCGCCGACATGGGCCTCGACCCGCGGGACGAGACCTGCGCCATCATCGGCGCGAATGGCTCCATCGGCCGCGTCTGCAGCCTCTTCCTCGCGCGCATGGTCCGGCGGCTCGTGCTCGTCGGCAACCCCGCGAAGCCCGACGCGGCGGAGCGCCTCGCGGCCCTCGCCGACGAGATCCGCGCCTTCGCCGGCGGCCGGGCGCCGCGCATCGAGTACACGCTCGACGCCCAGCGCGCGGTCGCCGAGGCCGCGCTCGTCCTCTCGACCACCTCCGCGGTCGGGCCGATCCTGCAGCCCGCCTGGCTGCGCCGGGGCGCCGTCGTCTGCGACGTCGCCAAGCCCTCCGACGTCTCGAGCGAGGTGCAGCGCCTGCGCGACGACGTCCTCATCATCGACGGCGGCCTCGTGAGCCTGCCCGAGCCGGTCTCGCTCGGCTGGCACTTCGGCTTCGACCCCGGCCTCGCCTACGCCTGCATGGCCGAGACCATCGCCCTCGCCTTCGAGGGCCACCGCGACCACTTCAGCCTCGGCGCCCGCCTCACGCCCGAGCAGGCGCAGGACATCGCCGCGCGCGCCGCGCGCCACGGCTTCCGCGTGGCCGGGCTGCGCAGCTTCGGGCGGCCGGTGACGCGCGAGACGATCGCGGCGGTGCGGCGGCGGGCCGGGCGGTGAGCCCGGACCGGCCGGCGCCCTGTCGGCATCGGCGGCGCCGTCCGCGGCCGACCAGGCTTGGGGCACCGGAACGAGACGGCCAGGTGGCACACCAAGGAACTGGCGTCGTTGACCATCGCCCCGGCGCCCCGGCGCCCCGGCGCCGCCGGCGGCGCCGCACGCGTTGACGCGCCGTCGGGCAGGGGCACAACACAGCCGCGCGGCGCGTCAGGGGCGCGGCGCCGGCCGGGGCCGCCGGCGGCGCGGCGCGAGCAGCGCCAGCAGCGCGAGGAGGCCGGCGCCGGGCGCCGCCGCGCCCGTGGCGCGGCATCCGCAGCCGCCCGCCGGCGTCGCGCCTCCGCCATCGGGCCGGCTGCTGTCGCTGGCGGCCGGCCCGCCATCGTCCGCGGGCGGCCCGCCGTCGTCCGGTCGCCCGCCGTCGTCCGCGGTCGCGCCGTCGCCCGCGGTCGCGCCGTCGCTCGCGGCCGCGCCGTCGCTCGCGGCCGGGCCGTCGTCTGCGCCGCCGTCATCGCCCGCGCCGCCGTCGCCCGCGCCGCCGTCGCTCGCACCGCCGCCTTCCGGCAGGCCGCCGTCGCGGACCGTGCCGCAGTCGCCGGCCACGCACACACCACCGCTGCATGGGGTGCCGTCGGGTAGCGCCGGGTTCGAGCAGACCCCGCGCGTCGGGTCGCAGGTTCCGGCGGCGTGACACTCGTCGGTCGCGACGCAGGTCACCGTGGTGACCGGGCTCCCGCAGACCCCGCGCTGACAGGTCTCGCCCTGCGTGCACGCGCTGGCGTCGTCGCACGCGGTCCCGTCGGGCGCGGCCGGGTTGGCGCACAGGCCGGTCCCGGGGTCGCAGGAGCCCTTGCGGTGGCACTGATCGAGAGCAAAGCAGTCGGCGTCGGTCGCGCAGGCGCAGGTGCTCGCGGTGGGGGTACAGGCGCCAGCCAGGCACCGGTCGCCGGTCGTGCAGGCGCGGCCGTCGCTGCAACTCGTGCCGTCGGGACGCGCCGGACTGCCGCACACCCCCGTGGCGGGGTCGCAGGTGCCGGCGGCGTGACACTGGTCGCTCGCCGTGCATGAGACGCGCGTCGCGGGCGCGCCGCAGACGCCGCCCTGGCAGGTCTCGCCGGTGGTGCACGCATCCGCGTCGTCGCAGTGCGTCCCGTCCGGTGCGTTGGGGTTGCTGCAGGTCCCGGCGACCGGGTCGCAGGTGCCCTTGACGTGACACTGGTCGAGCGGCGCGCAGTCGGCGTCGCGGCTGCAGTGGCAGTTGTTCGCCAGCGGCGCGCAGACACCCGCGAGGCAGCGGTCGCCGGTGGTGCAGTCGCGGCCGTCGCTGCAACCAGCGCCGTCGGTCTTCTTGGGGTCGGAGCAGGCCCCCGTCACCGGGTCGCAGGCGCCCACGTCGTGGCACTGGTCGCTCGCCGTGCACCCCACCGGGTTGCCGCCCACGCACGCGCCGCCCTGGCAGGTGTCGGCGCGCGTGCACGCGTTGCCGTCGTTGCAGCTCGCGCCGTCGGGCTTGGCCGGGTTCGCGCAGGTGCCGGTCGACGGGTCGCACGTGCCCGTGACGTGGCACTGATCGAGCGCGGTGCAGCTGACCGGGCTGCCGCCCACGCACGCGCCGCCCTGGCAGGTGTCGGTCCGCGTGCACGCGTTGCCGTCGTTGCAGGCGCTGCCGTCGGGCCTGGGCGGGTTCGCGCAGGTGCCGGTCGACGGGTCGCACGTGCCCGCGACATGGCATTGATCGAGCGCGGTGCAGATGACCGGGGTGCCGCCGACGCAGCTGCCGCCCTGGCACGTGTCGGTCTGCGTGCAGGCGTCGCCGTCGCTGCACGCCGTCCCGTCGGCCGCGGGCGGGTTCGTGCACTGCCCCGTCGCCGGGTCGCAGCTCCCGACCGCGTGACAGGCGTCCTGCGCGGTGCAGACGACCGGCGCCCCCTGACAGCTCCCGGCCCGGCAGCTGTCCCCCGTCGTGCATGCATCTCCGTCGCTGCACGGCGCGCCCTCTGGCTTCGGGCTCGGCGTGCAGGTGGTCGCGGTGCCGTTGCAGGTCGTGACGTTCTGGCACGGGCCACTGACGCCGCAGACGGCGCCGGCGACGCGCGCCGTGCATTGACCGTCGCGCGTCCCGCCCGCCGCCACGCTGCACGCCTGACAATCGGTCGCGTCGCCGCCCCCGCAGGCCGACTCGCAGCAGACGCCGTCGACGCAGTAGCCGGTGTCGCACTGCGCGGCGCTCGTGCAGGCGCCGCCGCTGCCGTGAAGCTCCCAGGTATCGGATTGAAGGCTCAACGCCTGACCGCCGAAGAGGACCGCTCGGCGCCGCTGCGTATCGAAGGCCATCGCGGCCCTCGCTCGCGCGGCCGGAGCCGTCCCAGGAGACTGCTGGAGCCAGGTCGTCCCATCCCACTCCCAGGTGTCCCCGAGCATCGCCGCGCCGGCGCCGCCAAACAGCACCGCCCGACCTCGCGGCGCGTCGAAGGCCCACGCGGCGTAGCTGCGCGCCGGCGGGGCCGTCGGCGTGGTCGACTGCGTCCAGCTCGCGCCGTCCCAGCCCCAGGTGTCATTGGCGGCGACGCACGTCGCCCCCGTGCAGACGCCCCCGCTGAACATCCAGGTCTTGCCGGCGCCGTACACCATGACGTGCGCGTAGCGGTACCCCGGGCCGGTGGTGCTGCGTTGCGTCCAGCTCGTCCCGTCCCACTCCCAGGTGTCGCCTTGCGCGAAGGTGGTGACGTCGACGCCCCCGTAGAGCACCGTCACGCCGCGCGCGCTGTCGAACGCCATCGCATGCCGCTGCCGCGCCGAAGGGGCCGTGGTCGTGGTGCGCTGGGTCCAGTTCGTCCCGTCCCACTCCCAGGTATCGCCCCACAGGCCCGAGACGGGATCGTTCCCTCCAAATAGCACGGTCTTGCCGCGCGCGCTGTCGAACGCCATGCGGTGGCCGCGTCGCGGCTGTGGGTGGGTCGCGCTCGGGCGGGCCTGCCACAGCGCTCCGTCCCACTCCCACGTATCGGAGTAGACCGTGGTGAACGGCCCCGCTCCGCCGAAGAGCACGGTCTTGCCACGCGTCGAGTCGAAGGCGAGCGCGTGCTCGGATCGCGGGGCCGGGCCCGGCGGGGAGACCCAGAACGAGCCGTTCCAGGCCCAGGTGTCGCCGTAGGTCGTCGCCTGCCGGTAATCGGTTCCGCCGAAGAGCAGCGTCTGCATGTGCCCGGCGTCGTACGCCATGGCGTGGAAGCTGCGGCCGCCGAAGGGGCTGGTGGCGCTCCCCAGGGTCCAGGCGGTGCCATCCCACTCGACCACCTCCGTGTGCGTGGTCGTGTAGGTCTGGCCGCCGAACATCACCACGCGCTGGCGCCCGCTGTCGTAGACCAGCTGGTGCCCGTACCGCGCCGTCGGCAGGGGGGTGGGCGCGACGGGGAACCAGGCGCCGGAGCTGCCGTCCCAGTAGAAGAAGTCGTTGAGGGGGCCACTTGCGTTGAGGCCGCCGAACAGCAGGACCCGCGCGCTGCGCCCGTCGTAGACCATGCCGGCCCAGATGCGCGGGCTTGGATTGCCGGGCCCCTCGGAGGCCCAGCTCGCGCCATTGAAGAGCCAGGTGTCGTTGCGAAAGCCGCCGGCGTCGGAGCCGCCGAAGAGCATGATGTAATTGCGGCTGGCATCGTAGGAGAGCGAGAAGCCCCCGCGCGCGCTGGGCCGGGTCGCGGGGTTGAGCTTCGTCCAGGTCGTGCCGTCCCACTTCCAGGTCTCGCTGAGCGCGTTGACGAGGTGGATGGCGCCAAAGGCGAAGACGGCCCTGGACTCGGAGACGGGGGGGCTCACCACCGGCGCCTTGAGGGTCCAGCTCGTGCCGTCCCACTCCCACGTGTCGTTGAGCGTGGGCGGCAGGGAGGTCGCCCCCCCGCCGAAGAGCACGACGCGTCCTCGCGTCGCGTCATACGCCATCGCCGCCGCCGCGCGACTCGGCGGCCCCCCGGCGGTGGGGGGCCACACCTGGCTCCAGGCGACCGTCTCGATGGCGGGGTCGAGCAGGACGGGAAACACCAGGCCGCGGCGATCGAGCGCGATGGTCAGGCGACCCCGGTCATAGCGCAGGTCCGCGTCGCGGCGACGCCCAGCCGCGTCCACGGCGTAGGGTCTCGGCAGGTGCAGCCGCGCCGTGCCGCCCCGGTCGCGAAAGGAGAGGCCACCGTCGCCGTCGGGTTGCACGGTCGGCAGGCCCACCGGGAGCTCGACCCGCCAGGTGAAGCGCGCGGGCGCGCTCGGGCCGCGGAGCAGCAAGAGCTCCTCCATCCGTTCCGTGGTCGCGACGAAGATCGCGTCGGTCGCGGGGAACAGGTTCCGGTAGAAGAGGCGGCCCGCGTCCTCCTGCGCCGCGACCGCGTCGACCCCCTCGGGGACCAGCGTGATCGTGAGCTCGCTGCTCTGGCCGATCCCCACCGAGAAGCCGCGATCGGCTCGCGATGCCAGGCGAGCACCGACGTGATGGTAGGGACCCTGCGAGGCGGAGCGAAAGCCCGGCGACACGAACGCGTCGGCGGCGCGTTGCCACGCCCCCGGCTGGGGGCGGAGCTGGGCCGCGAGCCCAGGATCCTTCGCGGCGATCGGCTCGGCCTCCAGCATGACGGAAGGCTGCGAGCAGCCCAGCGCGAGCGCGGCCATGGCCCACACACCGCGGATGAGGGCCGGCACTCGAACCGCCCGGGTCCCCACCGCCCTCACGCCCAACATCCGGGAGCCTCTCCTCTCCCCCCGCGGCGACCGCCCGCACCACCGCCCGCAGGCGGCGCTACGGCCAACAGACGATCCAGTGTAGTCCGACTCGCGCACGTTGTCCCTCGGTAGATGCGCGATACCCCGCGCGTATGACCACCACGCTCGAACGCGGGTCCGGTTTCCTGCGCATTGACCCGGGGATGGCTGGCACCGCCCGCCTTCACGGCGAGCGCCTCCGGGCGACGCACGAGCAGCCGGGCCGGTCCCGTGCGATCGGGCCGCGCCACCCGGTCGAGATCCTCCTCGACCGGGCGCAGCCGGATCGCGCGGATGGCCTCGAGGTCGCGATAGACGATGCACGGGCGCGAGCGTCGCCGCGGTCAGGGACGGAGCCCTCCGCGGGTGGCGGGACGCGGGCGCAAAGCGCGCGCGGACAGTCACACGCCCGGCCGCGTCACGGCGTGCGGTCGGCGTGCACGAGCGAGATGTCGGCGATGCGGTCGGGGCCGTGGCAGATGAGGCACTCCTCCTTCTGCGGCTTCGTGAGCGCGATGCTGCGCGGCTCCCAGATCGAGGCGCCGTTGCTCTGCATGTGGTCGACGGCCGCGGGGGCGTCGTGGCAGGCCACGCAGGCGGCGGTGATCGGCGAGGTCACGAGGGTCGTGCCCTGCGCCGGGCACGGGGCGGCGGTGGTGCAGGCGGCGACGACGCCGGCGCACGGCAGCGCCGTGGTGCAGGTGCACGGCGTGGCGGCGGTGCAGGCGTTGGTGACGGCCCCGATCTTCTGGGTGAAGCTCACCGCGACGTTGTTGACGGTGTAGGTCCCGTTGATCAACACGCTGCAGGGGTTCGTGGCGCTGCAGGTGCAGGGCGCCGCCGGCGTGCAGCTCACGGTGGAGCCGCCGGCCGTCTGGGTGCCGCTCAGGCCGTCGGGCAGGGTCGCGGTCACGGTGGCGGTGCTGAAGCCGAAGCCGTAGTCGGTCAGGTTGTTCGAGGCGACGTAGGGCGAGAGGCGGAAGTAGCCGGTCGGGTTGGACACGGCGCTGCTGTTGTAGCGGCCCTCGCCGACCGCGCTCGCGAGCATGTTGGGCAACGCGCTGAGCGTGGAGGTCAGGCTGAAGTCGTACGTGCCCGGGAGGTGGCACGCCTCGCACCGGTTCAGCACCGCCGGGTAGGTGACCTGATAGTAGCCCTGGGTCGCCGCGGAGGCGCGCCAGGTGAACGGCACCAGGCGCTTCTCCGCACCGTGGATGGAGTGGATGAAGTCCTTGGTGTTCGCCGACCACGCGCTGCTCGTCTGGTTCGGCCGGTGGCAGAACGCGCAGGTCGTGGCGTCGTTGCCCTGGCCCGCGTGGAAGTCCGGCGCCACGCCGAGGCTCGCGTGGCAGGCGTCGCACTTGGCGTTGGCGACGATGGCGCGACGGCCCGTGAACCCGGTGGCCACCTTCGTGACGTCGGGCGCCGGGACGATCAACCCGCCCTTGCCCCCGAAGCCGCTGGCGTTCGGGGTGTACGGGTAGATCGCGAGATCGATCTGCGTGAACGGCAGCGTGTGGGTGCTGAACGTCGGGGCCGCGCCGAGGCCATAGGTGAAGCCGATGCCGCCGGTGAGCATGGTGGCGTTGCCCGGGACGCTGACACCGGTCAGCGTGACGGTGTAGAAGCCGTTCGGGTCGGGGGCCGAGAGCGTGCCGGCGCCCGCGCCGGTGGCCGTGCCGTTCCAGATGTGCCGGATGTAGCCGCTCGCCGCGACGTTGAAGTCCGCCGGCGCCGTGACGTTGTCCTGCGGCAGGGCGTACACGAAGTACGCGCTCGGGGAGCCGACGAAGGGCAGGAGCTCGGTGGCGCTGCCGACGGTCTGGAACGGGACCGGGGTCGGGGGGAGCGGCGGCGTCGCGGTCGGCTCGGCCTTGACGACGCGGAACGAGATCTGCGGGTGCCGCGCGGCGTCGAGCGAGACCGACCCCACCTCGTAGGTGAGCACCTTCGCGCCCGGCGGGACGGCGCCGGCCGCCGCGACCCAGGCCGCGTTGGTGTCGGCCCGGCCGCTCGTCGGGTTCAGGTAGATGTTGTTCGGGTTCGGCGGCGTGACGGGTAGGTGGACCGTGGCCGGATCACCGCCGATGCCGCCGGGCGCGTGGCACAGGAGGCAGCTGTCGTCGTTGGCCATCGCCCCGCCGCTGTGCTGGGTCCGCCCGGGGGGCGGCGGGCTCACGAAGCTCTTGGTGTCGTGGCAGGCGCCGCAGGCGCGCCGGCTCGGCTGGCTCTGCCAGGTGTCGGCCAGCGGCGCCGGGTTGGTCGGGGCCGGGTTGCGTCCGGGTGCCGTCGCCGTTGTTGACGACGGTGCAGGACACGCCGTCGGTCCCGTTGGTCCCGCTCGCCACCGTCGCCGAGGTCCCGTCGGTGCACGTGATGGTGGCGGTGCCGTCGTGGTTGTCGGTGACCGTGCACGACACGCCGTCGGTCCCGCTGGCCACCGTCACCGTGGTCCCGTCGGCGCACGTGATGGTGGCGGTGCCGTCGTGGTTGTCGACGAGCGTGCACGACACGCCGTCGGTCCCGTTGGCCACCGTCGCCCTGGTCCCGTCGGTGCACGTGATGGTGGCGGTGCCGTCGTGGTTGTCGGTGACCGTGCACGACACGCCGTCGTGGCCCTACGCGCCGGCGGGACCGGCCGTGCCGCTCCCGCAGCCGACGGCCGCGAGGGCGGCGGCGACGGCAGCGACGCGCAGAACGCGCCTGGTGGCGAAGTAGCAGCTTCCGCGCGGGCTGGTTGCCTGTGACATGGACGCCTCCCCAAACGTGCTCCGGGGGAGAGTACGCCGACTGTGCTCCCGGAGACAACCCGCCCCCGGTCTTGACCACCTCCGCCATCTGCGGTCTGATCCATCGTCGACACACGGGCGAAGGAGCGGAGATGCGCACGAGGCCCCGCAGGGAGATCCGGATCGCTCGGCGCGGCTGGTCCGCGCGCCTCGTCGCCGTCGCGCTCCTCGGGTGCGCGAGCTGCAGCGGGGAGATCCGCGGGAGCAGCGGCGACGGGGGCCTGCCGCCGCCCGACGGCGGGTTCCCGCCCGACGCGGGCCCGCCGCCCGACGGCGGGGCGCCGCCCGACGCCGGCGCGTGCGCCGAGGGCGCGATCACCGGCGCCTGCGCCTGCGGCGGCGTCGCGGTGAGCAGCGGCTACTGCTGCGCCAGCGTCTGGCAGGCGACGGAGTGCTTCACCGGCCCGCTCACCGATCTCGTCGCCCCCGACCGGATCACGACCTGGAACCCCGGGATCCTCACGGACGGGCAGGCCGGGCAGCCGCTCGGCGCCGACGGCCTGCCGCAGCGCACGACCGTGTGCGCGACGCTCGCCCCCGGCGCCGACATCCAGGGCGCCATCGACGCCTGCCCCGCGGGCCAGGTCGTCCAGCTCGGCGCCGGCACCTTCACGGTATCGTCGACGATCACGCTCGAGAAGGGGGTCGTGCTGCGCGGGAGCGGGTCGCAAGGCGCGCCGGCGGGCACGACCATCGTGAAGACGGGCGGCGAGACCGCGCTCGCGATCGGCCCCGACCGCGACTCGACCTGCTACGGCGGGACGGGCCACCCGCTCGCGCAGGACGCGCCCAAGGGCGCGACGACGCTCGCGGTGGGCGCCGCCGCCGCGAGCTTCAGCGCGGGCGACCTCGCGCTCATCGACGTCGTCGACGACAGCACCATCGACCAGGGCGACTGCCCCTACTTCAAGCGCGAGGACGGCCGCTCGGCCAGTCAGCGGGTGGAGATCCAGGCCGTGGACACGGCAGGCGGCACGCTCACGCTGACCTCGCCGCTGCACTGGAGCTTCCGCGCCGCCAGCCCGTACGCGGCGCAGATCACCCGCGTCACCCGGCCGACCACGCGCTGGGCGGGGATCGAGCACGTGCGCCTCTAGGGCGGCTCGAACCCCGGCTACAACGGCCAGATGGCCGGCGGCATCGACATCTCCAACGCGGCCTACTGCTGGGTCAAGGACGTGCAGACCGACGGCACCATCGGCGGCATGCACATCTCGATGACGGGGACCTATCGCTGCGTGGTGCGCGACAGCTACGTCCACCACTCGGCGAACTACGGCTTCGGCGCCGACTGCTACGGCATCGTGCTGCGGTGCGGGGCCGCCGACAACCTCGTCGAGAACAACATCGTCCGCTACATGAACAAGCCGATCATGTTCAACGTGACCGGCGGCGGCAACGTCATCGCCTACAACTACGCGGACAACTCCTGGGCGACGCCGCCCGAGTGGCAGGAGGTCAACATCGACTGCCACTGCTCCTTCCCCCACATGGAGCTCATGGAGGGCAACTACGCGCCGCACATGGGCGCCACGACCACCCACGGCAACGCCGGCTACCTCACCTACTTCCGCAACTACGCCTCGAGCCAGTTCGCGCCGCCCGCGGTGTGGGGCTCGACGGCCGCGCAGACCGGCAACGTCGCGAGCCTGCAGTTCCAGGACGGCGACCTCGGCATGAACGCGCTCGGCAACGTGCTCGGCGCGACCGGCGTCAGCGACACCGTGGACTGCTACGGCGGCGGCAACGGGTGCATCTACTCGCTCGGCGCCGAGGGGGACGTCTCCGTCACCTCGCTCTACCGCCACGGCAACTACGACCACGTCAGCAACCAGACCGTCTGGACCCCGACCACCACCTCGCACGCCCTGCCGCCGTCGTTCTACCGCCAGACCGCGCCCGCCTGGTGGCCGGCCGGCACGCCGTGGCCGTGGGTGGGCCCGGACCTCGCCCCGATGGTCGGCGTGCTGCCGGCGAAGCAGCGCGCGGACAGCCTGCCGTAGTAGTGGCAGCGACAGGTTGAAGGGCGCCCCGGCCGGGCGCGTGCTACGCTCGGTCTCGTGCCCGCGCCACCTGACCTGGAAGCCCTGCGTGCCGCCGTCGCCGGCGGCCAGCGCTTCGACTACCGCTTCTTCTGGGGCCATCGCGCAGCCAGGTCCGGGGGCGTCTCGGACGCGTGCTTCAGTCAGTGGTGGCACTGCCACTTCGTGGTCGACCGGCAGCCCTACCTCACCGCCGAGCAGTGGATGATGGCCTCCAAGGCGCGGCTCTTCGCCGATGGCGCGATCGCGGCGAGCATCGTCGCCACCGCAGATCCGCGTGAGGTCAAGGCGCTCGGCCGCTGCGTGCGAGGCTTCGACGAGGCGCGGTGGGCGGCGGCGCGCTTCGACATCGTGACCCGCGGGAACATCGCCAAGTTCGGTCAGAACCCGGAGCTGCGCGCCCACCTCATGTCGACCGGCGACGCGGTCCTCGTGGAGGCCAGCCCGACCGACGGGATCTGGGGCATCGGGTTGGCGCGGAGCGACCCGGACGCCGCCGACCCGCGGCGCTGGCGCGGGCTGAACCTGCTCGGCTTCGCGCTCGTGCGCGCCCGGGGCGTGCTCCGCGGCGAGCTGCCGCCGCCGGTCTGAGCGGCCGGCGGAGACGGGGTGGGCAGGGCGGGCGCGGGCCGCAGTCGCGCGGCGACTCCGCGCGCCGCACGCGGCCTCCGAGTGCTATCCTGAGCCGAGGGAGCCGCGCGATGCGCCGGATCATGTACGTCGAGAACAAGTGCGGCGGCCTCGACGGCGACGGTCGCATCGGCTGGGTCGAGATCTCGCGGTCCAGCCGGAGCTTCGTCTATCGCGGCCGCCGCCTGCTCAAGGTCGGGAGCGGCTACAAGTACAACTGCATCGACGAGGCGAACGGTGACGAGTACTGGGTCTCCGGGCCGCGCAAGGACGGCGCGGACAAGCTCTACGGGGGCCTGGTTCAGATCGACGACGACGCCAGGGTCGAGTACTGGACGCGGGTCCGCGGGCGACCCTCCCTCGCGCACCTCACCGAGTACCGCGCGGGGAGCTCGACCCGGACGGGGGGGACCACGCGGCGGAAGGCGCCGGGCTGAGCGGGACTGGCCGGCGCCCCCTCGCGGCCCCGCGGCTTGCATCGGCGCCGCGCGGCGCCTAGTGTCGCAGCATGAGCGCACCGATCGTCGTCGTGGCGGGAGCGACGGGCAACCTCGGCGGACGCATCGCGCGGGCGCTGCGCGAGCAGGGCGCCGGCGTCCGCGCGCTCGTGCGCCCGGGCACCGCGCGGGACCGGCTGGCGCGACTGGAGGAGCTCGGCGTCACGATCACCAGCGTCGACGCGAGCCGCGCGCCCGCGGTGACCGCGGCGTGCGCGGGGGCGTCGTGCGTGGTGTCCGCGCTGCAGGGGTTGCGGGACGTGGTCCTGGGCACGCAGACGGTGCTGCTCGACGCGGCGGTCGCGGCCGGCGTGCCGCGCTTCATCCCGTCCGACTACTCGCTCGATTTCACCCGGCTGCCGCCCGGGCGGAACCGCAACCTCGATCTGCGCCGGGAGTTCCACGCGCGCCTCGACCGGGCCGCGATCGCGCCGACCACCATCTTCAACGGCGCGTTCGCCGAGCTCCTGACCGGCCAGATGCCGCTCATCCTCTTCAGGCTCCGGCGGGTCCTCTACTGGGGGAGCGCGGACCAGCGCCTGGACTTCACGACGGTGGACGACACGGCCGCCTTCACGGCCCGCGCGGCGCTCGACGCGTGCACCCCGCGCGTCCTGCGGATCGCCGGCGATCAGCTCAGCGCCCGGGAGCTGACCGCGGTCGTGAGCGAGGTGACCGGCGCGAAGTTCCGCCTGCTGCGCGCCGGCGGGCTGGGGCTGCTCGGCGCGCTCATCACGGTCGCGCGCACGGTCGCGCCCGCCGAGCAGGACCTCTTCCCGCCGTGGCAGGGCATGCAGTACATGCGGGACATGTTCGACGGCCGGGCCAAGCTCGCGCCGCTCGACAACGACCGCTATCCCGGCCTGCGCTGGACGACGGCGCGGGAGGTGCTCGCGGCGCGCCGGCGCGCCGCGTGAGCGGGGTCGTCAGGCCGATGGACTACCGCGACCACCTCGACGCCATCCGCCGTGAGTCCGCCGCGCTCGTCGCTGCGGCGGCGGCGCGGGCTCGAGGTCGCGCGCCCGGCGGCGAGCGCCGACGCCGCGGCGCGCGGCCGGGCCTCGGACCTCGATCTGTTCCTCTGGGGCCGGATGCCGGCCGACGCGCTCGAGGTGATCGGGGACGCGGCGCTCGTCGCGCGCCTGCAGACGCTCACCGCCCTGTGACCGACGCCGCGGCTACTGCGCGATCTGGAACGCGATCATCCGCTCCTGCCGCGCCTCGAGGCTGCCGCCGAAGCCGGCGAAGCCGGGGTCGACCGCGCCCGCGACCGCGCGGGTCAGCGTCACGGTGCAGCCGCACGCGGTGCTGGCCGGCGCCTCCTCGAGCAGCCGCGCGACGGGGATCGTCAGCACGCCGGTGTCGGGGACGGTGTCGCCGGCGATGAAGGAGTACTCGTTGCCGCAGCTCCGCTCGAAGCTCCAGGTCACGGTGGTGCCGGTCGGGTCCGTCCACGCGAGGGTGATCGCGCCGGAGGCCGGGACGTCCGTAGCGGCCTGCGGGCTCGTGAGGTCGAAGGCCGGCGGGAGGGTGGCGTGGGCCGCGGCGGTGGTCGCGCCGCGGGTCCAGGTGATGGCGCAGGCGCCCGCCACGGCCCCGAGCTCGGCGGCGTAGGTCTCGCCGAAGAGGCCCCAGCGCTCGGTCATCGGCACGCAGGTCGCGCCGCAGCAGGCGGTGAGGGTGTCGCCGGCGGGCAGCGGGCCGCTGCCGAGCAGCGAGTGGTCCGCGTCCGGGAACGAGGCGATGGCGGTGACGCCCTGCGCGTCGGCGACGAAGGCGAGGCTCGCGGTGTCGCGGCCGAGGTCGAAGGTGCTGCCGCAGGCCGCGAGCGCAAGGATGAGGAGCGGCGAGAGCGTCGCGAGGCGTGTCATGCCGGTCCAGCATTGCAGGGTACGGGCCAATACCGCCAGCGGTGAGTTCGCCTGGTTGAGCAGAACGAGGCCGGCGGCGTCGGAGCGCACCGCGACATCGGTGTCGCGTTCCGGGCGCCGCGCGGAGGCGACCGCGGCGGGGGTCGCGGGCGCCGGTCCAGGCAGCGGACCGCTCACGGCCCCGCCGCCGGCGCGCTCGCGGCCGCGGTCGCCGGCGGCGCGGGCCGGGCCGCGACGACACGCGCCACCCGCGCCGCGTAGACCGGATCCGTGCCGACGGTCTCGACGAAGCGGCGGCGCAGCGCACGCGCGTCGCCGGGGCGGGCGCAGCGGTGGAGTCGCGCGCGCCGCGTCCTCGCCCATGAGCGCCGAGCGTATCACGACCGCGCGGAGACGGCGGGGCGCGCAGAAATTACCCGGGTGATATTGACAGGCCCAATCAGGTCTGAGCGAGCTCGCGCCATTTCGGAAGTCTCATTTCGTCGCTTGTTGACACCACGCCCGCGCGGCCGCATGCGCCCCGGCATGGCCCGCGCAGCGGTGATCGACAGGAGAGGTCTGGCCGCGCTGCTCGCGGCCCTGCGCGCCGCCGGCCGCCGCCTCATCGGGCCGACGGTGCGCGACGGCGCCATCGTCCTCGCGCCGATCGACGGCGCGGACGACCTCCCCGCCGGGTGGACCGCGGTCGCGGAGGCGGGCCGCTACCGCCTCGAGCGCCGCGCCGACGACGCCCTCTTCGCGCACGCGGTGAGCCCGCACTCGTGGAAGCAGCACCTCTTCGTGCCGGAGGTGCCGGTGTGGCGCGCGACGCGCCGCGGCCCCGGCTTCACGGTGGCGGCGGAGCGCCCGGACCCGCCGCCGCTGGCGTTCATCGGCGCGCGCGCCTGCGACCTCGCGGCCATCGCGATCCAGGACCAGATCCTCATGCAGGGCCCGTTCGCCGACCCGGACTACGCCGCGCGCCGGCGCGGGGCGTTCATCGTGGCCGTCAACTGCGGCGAGCCCGGCGGCACCTGCTTCTGCGCCTCGATGGGCACCGGGCCGCGGGCCGTCGCCGGCTTCGACCTCTGCCTCACCGAGCTCCCCGGCCGCTTCCTCGTCGAGGTCGGCAGCGAGCCCGGCGACCGCGCCCTGGCGGCGGTCCCGCACGCCGTTGCGGAGCCGGCCGACAAGGCCGCCGCCGACGCCGCGTGCGCCGCGGCCGCGGGCGCGATGGGCCGCACCTTCGATCAGACCGACATCCGGCGGCTGCTCTACGAGAACCTCGAGCACCCGCGGTGGGACGACGTGGCGGGGCGCTGCCTGGCGTGCACCAACTGCACCCTCGTCTGCCCCACCTGCTTCTGCGCGACGGTGGAGGACCGGACCGACCTCACCGCCGGCGAGTCCACCCGGCGGCGGCGCTGGGACTCGTGCTTCACGCTCGGGCACTCCTACGTCCACGGCGGCAGCATGCGCGTCACTCACCGGTCGCGCTACCGCCAGTGGCTCGTGCACAAGGTGGCGAGCTGGATCGACCAGTTCGGCGTCTCCGGCTGCGTCGGCTGCGGCCGCTGCATCACCTGGTGCCCGGTCGCCATCGACATCACCGAGGAGGTGGCCGCGATCCGCGCCGCCCCCGCGGCGCGGCGCTGAAGGAGGGAGCGGGATGGAATCGATCGAGCGCGTGCTCCGGGAGCACCCCTTCCTGCGCGACCTGACGCAGTTCCAGGTCCACTTCATCCTGGGCTGCGCCGGGAACGCGCGCTTCGCCGAGGGGGAGTACCTCATCCGCGAGGGCGGGGAGGCGACCGACCTGTACCTCATCCGCAGCGGGCGCGTGGCGCTCGAGATCGACGTGCCCGCGCGCGGCGTGGTCGAGCTCGAGACGCTCGAGCCCGGGGACATCCTCGGCGTCTCGTGGCTCACCCCGCCGTACCGCTGGTCGCTCGACGCGCGCGCCGTGACCCCGGTGCTCGCCATCGGCCTGAACGCCGCCTGCCTGCGCGGGAAGATGGAGGAGGATCCCATCTTCGGCTACGCCCTGTCGAAGCGCCTGCTGTTGCACCTGTCCCAGCGGCTCACGCGCGTGCGGCTGCAGCGCGTGGACCTGTACCGGGCGGAGCCGTGATGGTCGCCGCCGCCCCCGCGCCACCGCTCCCCGCGCCCTTCACCGTCGTCGGCGTCACGCGCGAGACGCGCGACACGGTCACGGTGACGCTCGCCCCCGACCAGCCGGGGGTCGGCGCCGCCGCGCCCGGGCAGTTCAACATGCTCTACGCGTTCGGCGTGGGCGAGGCGCCGATCTCGACGAGCGGCGACCCGGCCCGGCCGGACCGGCTCGTCCACACCATCCGCGCGATCGGGCTCGTGACGCGCGCGCTCACCCGGGTGCGCCGCGGGGACGCGCTGGGCGTGCGCGGCCCGTACGGGGTCGGCTGGCCGCTCGACGAGGCGCGCGGGCACGACGTCGTGGTCGTCGCCGGCGGGGTCGGCCTGGCGCCGCTGCGCGGGGCGATCTACCACCTGCTGCGCCACCGCGCCGACTACGGGCGGGTGTGCCTGCTCTACGGCGCGCGCACCCCGGCGGACCTGCTCTTCCGCCGCGAGCTCGAGCGCTGGCGCGGGCGGCTCGACCTGGAGGTCGCGGTCACCGTGGACCGCGCCGAGCGCGACTGGCGCGGCCGCGTCGACGTCGTGCCCGCGCTCGTCGCCGCCGCCGGCTTCGAGCCGGAGCGCGCGCTCGCGTTCTGCTGCGGGCCGGAGGTGATGATGCGCTACGCGGTGCGCGAGCTGGCGCAGCGCGGGGTCCCGGCGAGCCGCGTCTTCGTCTCGCTCGAGCGCAGCATGCGCTGCGGCGTGGGGCTGTGCGGCCACTGCCAGCTGCTGCCGTTCTTCGCCTGCAAGGACGGGCCGGTGCTGCGCGCCGACCGCGTGATGCACTTCATGGAACGCCGGGAGGTCTGACGTGCCCGCACGGCGCCGGTTCAAGCTCGCGGTGTGGAAGTTCGCCTCCTGCGACGGCTGCCAGCTCTCGCTGCTCGATCTCGAGGACGAGCTGGTGGCGCTCGGGCAGGCCGTCCACATCGCCTACTTCCTCGAGGCGTCGAGCGCGACCGCGCCGGGGCCCTACGACCTCTCCATCATCGACGGCTCCGTCACGACCGCGGCCGACCGCGCGCGCATCCTCGAGGTGCGCCGGCGCTCGCGCGTGCTCATGCCCATCGGCGCGTGCGCCACGGCGGGCGGCATCCAGGCGCTGCGCAACCTCGCCGACGTCGGCGAGTACGCCGCGCGGGTCTACCCGCGGCCCGGCCTCATCGACGCGCTCCCGACCTCGACGCCGATGCGCGACCACGTGCCGGTCGACCTCGAGCTGCGCGGCTGCCCGCCGAACAAGCACCAGGTGCTCGACGCCATCTGCGCCATCATCGCCGGGCGCGTGCCGGTCGCGCCGACCTGCAGCGTGTGCGTCGAGTGCAAGCTGCGGCTCACCGTCTGCGTCATGGTCACCGGCACGCCGTGCCTGGGGCCGGTGACGCACGCGGGCTGCGGCGCGCTGTGCCCGTCCTACGCGCGCGGCTGCTACGGCTGCTTCGGGCCGATGGAGACGCCCAACACCGACTCGCTCTCGCGCGCGTTCCTCGCCGCCGGCGTCGCTCCACGCGACCTCGCGCGGCGCTATCACACCTTCTGCTGCAACGCCCCCGCGTTCCGCGAGGCCGGAAGAAGACATGCGCGTTAGGACCATCAAGGTCGAGGCGCTCGCGCGCGTCGAGGGCGAGGGGTCGATCCGCGTGCGCCTGCGCGGCGACGAGGCCATCGAGGTCCAGTTCGGCATCTTCGAGCCGGCGCGGTTCTTCGAGGGCTTCCTGCGCGGCCGCGACTGCCACGAGGCGCCGGACCTCACCTCGCGCATCTGCGGCATCTGCCCGGTCGCGTACCTCATGAGTGCGTGCCACGCCGTGGAGGACGCGCTCGGGGTGCGCGTCGAGGGCGGGCTGCGCGCGCTGCGCCGCCTGCTCTACTGCGGCGAGTGGATCGAGAGCCACGCGCTGCACGTCTTCCTGCTCCAGGCGCCGGACCTCCTCGGCTACCCCGACGCCATCGCGATGGCCGCGGACCACGCCGAGATCGTCCAGCGCGGGCTGCGGATGAAGAAGGCGGGCAACGCGATCGTCGCCGCCCTCGGCGGTCGTTCGATCCACCCGGTCAACGTGCGCGTCGGCGGCTTCTACCGCGTCCCCCGCCCGGCCGAGCTCGAGGAGCTGCTGCCCGAGCTGCGCTGGGGCCGCGAGGCGGCGCGCGCGAGCCTGCAGTGGGCGGCGAACCTGCGCGTCCCCGAGCTCGAGCGCGACTACGACTTCTTCGCGCTGCGCCATCCGGACGAGTACCCCTTCACCGAGGGGCGGCTCACCTCGAGCCACGGCCTGGACGCCCCGGTCGGCGACTACGAGCGGCACCTGCGCGAGGAGCAGGTGCCGCACTCGAACGCGCTGCAGTCGCACGGCGAGGGCGGGGCCGAGTACTGCTCCGGGCCGCTCGCGCGCTTCAACCTCGACTACG
Organism: Polyangia bacterium; assembly: GCA_036504295.1. Lineage (GTDB taxonomy): Bacteria > Myxococcota_A > Polyangia > JACRCY01 > JACRCY01 > DASXVK01. Next base: position 4,186 of record DASXVK010000627.1, on the reverse strand, counting down.
ACCGCCTCTCGGAGGAGGCGCGCGCCGCGGCCACGGCGGCCGGGCTCGCGCCGCCGCTGCGCAACCCCTTCAAGAGCGTGCTCGTCCGGCTGGTCGAGATCCTGCAGGCCTTCGGCGAGGCCGTCGCGCTCATCGAGGCCTACACGCCCCCGCCGGCCCCGTACGTGCCCGCGCCTTCGCGCGCCGCCACCGGCCACGGCTGCACCGAGGCGCCGCGCGGCGCGCTCTACCACCGCTACACGGTCGACGAGGAGGGCACGATCACCGAGGCGAACATCGTCCCGCCGACCTCGCGCAACCTCGCCACGATCGAGTCCGACCTGCGGGCGCTCGCCCCGCAGCTCGCCGCCCTGCCGCTCCCCGCCGCCACCTTGCTGGCGGAGCAGGCGGTGCGCAACCACGACCCGTGCATCTCGTGCGCGACGCACTGCCTGCGCGTGCGGATCGAGCGGGGGTGAGGGCTACGGCGTGATCCGCGCCGCATCGAGGTCCCCTCGAGCAGGCGGCGCACATGAGCGCGGGCACGGGCAGGGGCACGGGCAAGGGCACGAGGGCGCTCACCCGAGCAGGGCCGCTCTACCCTGCGGTGGCGCTCGTGCCCGTGCCCCTGCCCGTGCCCCTGCCCGGTCTTCTCCGACCCGCCACGCACGACTCAGTGCGCTTCCCCCGCCCGCCCTCGCTGGCGTACCATCCCGGCATGTTCCGTGGCGTGCTGCTCTCCCTCCTCGCGGGCACCCTGGCCGCGTGCGGCCCCGTCTTCCCGACCCCGTTCACCGCGGCGCAGCTCGCCGAGCAGAGCTCCGGGCCGGCGCTGGTCCACTATCTCGGCCAGCCCGACGCGAGCCCGTCGGTGTGCAGCCTGCGCGCCCGCGGCCCGCACCTCCGGGCCGTGAGCGCCGAGGTGGCGAGCGAGCTCGCCGCGGGGCTCGGCGCGGGCCGCGTCCAGCCGGACCTGTGGCAGCGCTGCCTCCTCGCCATGCTGCGCGACCTCGAGCCCGCCGAGGCGATCGACGTCATGGGCGAGATGGGGCGCGCTTACCGCGCGCTGCTGCGCGACGGCGCGATCGAGACGAGCGCGGCGCGGCAGGCGCAGCTCGCGGCGATCCACCGCGTCTACCTCGAGCGGCCGCCGGGGCTCGCGGCCGCGCCGGCGCTCATGCGTACGCTCACGGAGGATCTGCAGCGGGCGCTCGACCGCAAGCGCCTCGGCCCGGTGGCGGCGCGCTACGGCGCCGACCTGCTGGCGACCGTCGAGGTCGAGCGGGGCGCCTGGCGCGGCCGGCCGGTCGATAGCGCGGCGCTCGACGAGCTGCAGGCGCAGCAGGCCGAGGCGCTCCTCGCCCGATTCGCGGCGCGCCTGCCGGACCCGGCGCTGCGGCAGGAGGCCGCGCGCCGCGTGGTCCGCCTCCGCATCGCCTCCTCGCGCTTCCCGGAGGTGCGCCGCCGCGCCGCCGCGGTCGAGGACATCGTCATGCGCTTCGGCCGGTACCAGGTGTCGCCCGCCGACCACCGCCCGCTCGACGCCGCGCTGCTCACCGACCGCCTGCCGGTGCGCGGCGTGCTCGTGCGCCAGGACCTCCGCATGCAGGAGGTGGCGCTCTTCGGCTACGCCGGCGACCGGCCCGGCGTCTCGGTGCTGCCCGAGGTGCTCCTGCGCGGCACCCTCATGATCCGCCTCGACGGCATCAGCCACCCGGTGACCCTGTGCGGCGCGACCAAGGACTACGACCCCACGCCGTGCGTCCCGGCGCGCGACGTCAAGCTGCAGAACCCGGCCGCGTACCTCGACGAGGACGGGGCGTTCCACTTCGTCGACCACCTCCCGCTGCGGCAGGCGCTGGTGCTGCTGCAGGGCGGCCGCGACTTCCACCTCCCCATCACCATCGCCGGTAGGCTGCTGCTCAACGTGCAGTGGGGGCTGCACTTCGAGCGGCCGGAGGACCTCGTCTACGGCGCCCTCAGCGCCGGCGGGCGCGGGCCCGACCTCGGGGTCATCGTCGACACGCGCTACGCGCCCCGGGTCATCTACACCGTGAACGCCGGCGGCATCGTGCAGACCGCCGTGGTCGAGGCCGGCGACGCGCTCGGCTACCGCGTCGAGAGCCGGGGCGGGCCCGGCACCCCCGGCCACGCCGGTCAGCGCGGCGCCGACGGGCAGGCCGGCCAGAGCGGCAGCAGCGCGAGCTGCCCCTCGTCACCGGCGACGAACGGCGGCACCGGCGGCCCGGGCGGCAACGGCGGCCAGGGCGGCAACGGCACGAACGGCGGCCCCGGCGGCGACGTGGTGGTGCAGGTGATGTGCACGGCGGGGTGCGAGCACGCGCTCAGCGCGCTCCCGCGGACCATCCGCAGCGTGGGCGGCGCCGCGGGCGCGGCGGGCCCGGGCGGCGCGGGCGGCCGCGGCGGCGCCGGCGGCAGCGGCGGCTCCGGCACGAGCTGCAGCAACAACGGCGTCACGACGAGCCTGCCCTCCGGCATGACGGGCACCCGCGGCCCCGACGGCGCGCGCGGCCCCGACGGCGCGCCCGGCCGCCCCGGCCCGCCCGGCCGCGTCTTCTTCCGCCGCGGGCGGTGACGGGCGCCTACCGCGCCACGTCGACGCGGTACGTCCCGCCCGGCGCGGCCGCGACGAGCAGCGTCTGCGCGTCCGGCAGCCAGCGCCAGCGCGCGCTCGTCGCCACGCGCGGGGCGGCGCCGAAGTGGCGCACCGGCACGAACACCTCGGTCACGCCCGCGGCGGCGCCGTCGACCTCGAGCCAGAGGCGCGCGGCGGCGGGATCGAAGCCGAAGCGGAAGCTCGCGCCCGCGACGGCCCGCGGGTAGGGCCGCGCCACGGCGTCCGCCCAGCTCGCCTCGGCGCCGTCCGGGCCGAGGACGCTGAAGTCCTCGCCGTTCCACCGCTCGGCCGCGGCCTGCGCGTCCCACGCGACGGCGTGGAGCCGCAGCTCGTCGAAGACCGCGACCATCGCCTCGACGTAGGCGGCCTTGCCCGGGTTGCGGTTCGGGACGCCCCACTCGCCGATGACGACCGGCACCGCCGGGTCGCCCGGGAGCGCGATGCTCTGGACGATGCCGGCGCGGATGCGCTCGGGATCGACGAGGTCGATGCCGAGGTAGGCGACGCTGTCGTAGTAGTGCGGCGCGTAGACGAACCCGGGCAGGTCCGGCAGCGCCACCGCGTGCGCGTCCGACGCCGCGCCCGCGACGGCGCCGCCGAGCACCACCACGTCGCCGGCCTGCGCGCGGATGGCCGCGCCCACGCGCGCGTGGAACGCCGGCAGCGCCGTCGACTCGAACACCGCCGGCTCCGCCGCGCCCGGCCCGGGCTCGTTGAGGACCTCGAACGCGGCGACGCCCGGATGGCCGTCCAGCTCCGTGGCCACGAAGCGCCACATCGCGACGAAGTCGGTCTGAATGCCGTCGGCGTCGTCCCAGAACCGCTGGAACGCCTGGTTCACCGGGCTCGCGGGATCGAAGTACGGCAGCGCCCAGTCGAGCGCGCCGCAGTCGTAGCGCGGCAGGCCGTGGGGCACGTCGCCGAGGGTCCAGAGCGGCAGGCCGTCGCCGCAGAAGGGCGACGCGTAGACGTCCTGGTGCGCCTCGACGATCACGGCGAGCCCGTGCGCGTGGGCCGCGTCGACGAGGGCGCGGTAGCGCTGCCAGTAGTCGAGGTCGCGCGCGCCCCGCACCGGCTCGAGCGCTTCCCACGACAGCGTGAGCCGCACGACGTTCGCGCCGAGGCCCTCGAGCGTGGCGAAGAACGCGTCGGCCGCGGCCGCGGTGTCCGCCGGCGCCGCGTCGAACGGCAGGTACGGCGGCATCTTCGCGCGCCCGCCCGCGTTGAAGCCGCGCAGCAGCACGAGCCGCCCGTGCTCGTCGCGCAGGTCGCGGCCCGCGGCCTGCAGCCGCCGCGTCGTGACCGGCGCGGGGGCGAGCGTGGGGTCCTCGGTGGACGCCGCGCCGCCGCAGCCGGCGGCGAGCGCGAGCAGCGCGAGGGCGCAGACGAGGCGCGCGGACATGGGTTTCAGCACGGATCGGGAGGCGCGGCGGCTGGCGCCGCCCGCCCGAAGCGCCGGTAGCTCGCCACGCCCGTCCAGATGAGCGAGAAGCAGAGGCCGACAAAGATCAGCCAGGACGGGCTGTCCTGCCCAGCGACGATCCTGACGACCACCTGAGCGGCCAGCGT
>DASXVK010000626.1:0-7912 GCA_036504295.1 Polyangia bacterium | reverse complement strand
ATACGTCGCCAGGTCGAGCGCCATCAGCCGCGCGAGCATCTCGCCGTGCCGCGCGGGCGGCACCTTGCGCACGTCGTCCTTGAACTCGCGCGACGACAGGTTGGTCCAGCTCGTGCCGGCCGCGGTGCCGTTCACGTGGAGGGTGTAGGCGGGCGCCGAGGTGCCAATGCCGACGTTGCCGCTGCTGTCTAGCCGGAGCCGTTCGGCGCCAGAGGTTCCAAAGGTCAGGAAGCCACCGGCCGTACCGCTGCCGCGATAGAATCTCAGGAAGCCGTTGTTCTCATCACCGTAGAACGAGTGCACGATGCCGAAGGAGGCGACGTTGACGGGCTGGGTGGTGTAGGAGCGAACGCGCAGCTCGCCCGGCCCTTCGTCGTTGGTCGCGAGAATGGCGGCGAGGCTGTTGTCGCCGGTATTGACGGCGAGCTTCGCCCCCGGCGTCATCGTGCCGATGCCGACGTTACCGGTGGAGAGGATCGCGACGAGATCTCCCCGGTTGGTAGTGGTGCCGTGATCCATCTGGCTGATGCGCCAACCGTCCACATTCGAACCAGAGATCCAGCCGTAAGAAATGACTCCGTCACGGCTGCCTGAGTAACTGGTCCGCAGATTCGTGATGTCAGGATCACCACTGACCACGGAGACATCCAACTTGCTCGCGGGACTCGTCGTGCCGATGCCGACGCGGCCGCTGCTGATGGCCAGGCCGGTCACGTCGGCCCCGGTGCCGGTCACCGTGTTGAAGTAGATCTGATTGTCGAGCAACCGGATGTACGAGGCGCCGCGGGTCGTCTGGATGCGGCCGTAGTAGCCGTTGATCATGTTGTTGCCGATGCCCACTCCGGTGTAGGTCCAGCCGGGCTCGCTCGCCCAGAAGTTCAGGTAGGCACTGTTCGCGCCACCATCGCCGAGCGAGTACAGGCGCAGAACGGTGTCGCCGTGGCCCCCCTTGACCTCCAGCTTCGCCCCCGGCGCCGTCGTGCCGATCCCGACGTTCCCCAGGAAGTACGCGTTCCCCTGGCCCGTGGTGTTCCCCGCCACGTTGAGGTTCTGCGCCGACGCCACGACGCCCACCGCGAGCGCCGCCGCCGCGGCCGCGAACATCACGATGACCTTGGCCCTGGTTCGCATCGCAACCTCACTTGCTGCGCGTCGTTCGCGCGTGCGCGCGCGCGCGTTGGGTCACAGGCTGGCGTCCTGGTGGTAGGCCGTGAACGTCGGGTACTGCACGCCCGTGGGGTTGTACTGCTGAAGCGAGACACCGAAGCCGAGGTAGTAGAACGTGCCCGCGGTCACCTTGAGCACGAGAGAGCCGTCCGTGCTGCGGTACTGGGAGAGGGTGATGCCCCCGGCGTAGTTGTTGCAGCTGGCGTTGAGGATCGAATCGGTGCCCGAGTACAGGTACCCCACGCAGTCCGAGTTGATGGCCAGCCCGGCCCCGTAGTTGTAGCCCTCGACGATGACGCGGTACATGGCGGAGTTGTTGGTCCGCCAGTTGGTCTTGAGGTGGACGGTCGTGGGCGTGCTCGCCGTGGTGGACCAGGAGAAGACGTCGCGCTGGCTGTGGCCGCCCCCGGAGTGAATCGGGCCATTGACGTCCAGCTTCGCGGCCGGCGCCGTCGTGCCGATGCCGACGTTGCCCCCGGTCTCGGTCTGCAGGGCGAGGGGACGGCCGCCGTTGTGCCAGATCTTGAAGATGCTGCCGTCGTTGCTGAGCTGGGCGGTGTTGGTCCACGCGGGATCGGTGATCCCGATGCCCCAGGTGGCGGCGCGGAAGTACTGGCCCCCCGTCGCGACGGTGAGCCGATCCGCCGGCGTCGTCGTCCCGATGCCGACCGCCCCCATGAGCTTCGCCGTGCTCCCCACGTACAGCTCGCCATCCCCGGCCTCCGCGCCCGTGGGACCCCCCGTCTGCAATCCGTTGTAGAAGTAGCCGTGCCCGGCGGCGATGGTGCCGTAGTTGTTGTTCGAGGCGCCGTCCCACGAGCTGTTGTGGACCTCGAAGGCGCCGGTTCCCCACTGTCCGTCGCCGATCATCCAGCCGCCCGCGCGCGCGATGCGGCCGGCGACCGTCAGTTTCTGGCTCGGCGTCGCCGTCCCGATCCCCACGTTCCCCAGAAAGTACGCGTTCCCCTGCCCCGTCGTGTTCCCGGCGACGTTGAGGTTCTGCGCCGACGCGACGACCCCGACGGCGAGCGCCACCGTCGCCGCCGCGAACATCACGATCACCTTGCCCCTGGTCCGCATCGAAACCTCCTCGCGCGTGCGCGCGCCCGTGGTCACAGCCGGGCCATGCCCGCGAGACGTGCCACCGCGTCCTCGCGGAGTCGGCGCTCCTGCCGTGCGTGGCGAGGTCGGTGAGATCGCGCCGCGCACGGTGACCTGCCTGTCGCCGGGGCACAGGCCGTGGGTTCGTCCCGCTTCGAAGTCGGAGCCCTGCCGCCGGTCCCCGTCGCGGCAGTCTCCGCAGATGTGGTCCGCTCCGGGTCAGCATACCAGGCGACGCGCGCAGTTCTCCACAAGCGAAAGTTCATTTTGAGCGGCGCCGCCGCTTCGAGGCGCAGGCACGGCGGGATCCGCCTGCGCGTGAGGGGCTGCGGAGTGGCGACGCGGGGGCGGTGCTGGCAGGACGGCGGAGCGGGGCGCGGCGGGGCGCGATGACGGCGGTGGCTACATCGCCTGCACCAGCACCTCGCGCTCCTTGAGGTGGTTCACCGGGCCGACCACGCCGTCGCGCTCCATGCGCTCGACGAAGCGGGCGGCCTTGTTGTAGCCGACGCGCAGGTGGCGCTGGATGGCGGAGATCGACGCCTTGCGGCTGCGCGCGACCAGGGCCACCGCGTCGTCGTAGAGCGGGTCGTTCTCCTCCTCCGGCGGGGCGCCGCCGTCGGCCTCCTCGGCGCGCGGCTTGAGGATCTCGAGGTCGTAGACCGGCTTGCCCTGCTGCTTGAGGAAGTCGACCAGGCGCTTGACCTCGGTGTCGCTGACGTAGGCGCCGTGCACGCGCACCGGGGCCGCGCCGCCGTTCGAGAAGAGCATGTCGCCCTGGCCCAGCAGCGACTCGGCGCCCTGCTGGTCGAGGATGGTGCGGGCGTCGATGCGCGAGGCGACGCGCAGGGCCATGCGCGACGGGAAGTTCGCCTTGATGAGGCCGGTGATGACGTCGACCGACGGCCGCTGGGTGGCGAGGATGAGGTGGATGCCGGCGGCGCGCGCCTTCTGGGCGATGCGCGCGACCGAGGTCTCCACGTCCTTCGACGCGCACATCATGAGGTCGCTGAACTCGTCGATGATGATGACGATGTAGGGCAGCTTGCGCGGGGGCAGCGCCGCCGGGGCGCTGATGTCCTCGACCGCCGCGACGCAGGCCACGGGCGCCCCGTCGCCGGGCTCGTCCTGGGCGTCGGCCTCGATGGTCTGCTCGACGCCGTCGGGGCCCGCGACCACCACCTGGATGCGCTTGGGCCGGGCGGGCTTGCCGTCGCCGTCCTCGCCGAGCTGCTTGGCGATCTTCTTGTTGTAGCTGGCGATGTCGCGCACGCCCGCGGCCGAGAGCAGCTCGTAACGGCGGTCCATCTCGTCGACCGCCCACTTGAGGGCGAGGTTCGCCTTCTTCGGGTCGGTGACGACCGGGAGCAGGAGGTGCGGGATGCCCTCGTAGATCGTGAACTCGAGCATCTTGGGGTCCACCATGATCATGCGGACCTCGTCGGGCGTCGCGCTCATGAGCAGCGAGCTGATCATGTCGTGCATCGAGACGCTCTTGCCCGAGCCGGTGGTGCCGGCGACGAGCAGGTGGGGCATCTTGGCGAGGTCGTACGAGACCGGCCGGCCGGAGATGTCCTTGCCGAGCGCCATCATCAGCTTCGAGCGGGCCTTGGTGAACGCCTCGTCGGTGACGATCTCCTTCAGGTAGACGGTCTCGCGGGTGCGGTTCGGCACCTCGAAGCCGACGGCGGCCTTGCCCGGGATGGGCGCCACGATGCGCACCGAGATCGCCTCGAGCGCCATGGCGAGGTCCTGGTTGAGGTTCGTGATGCGCGACAGCTTGATGCCGGCCTCGGGCACGAACTCGTACATGGTGACGACCGGGCCCGGGTGGATCTCGGTCACGCGGCCGCGCACGCCGTAGTCGGAGAGCGCCTTCTCGAGGCGCACGGCGAGCTCCTTCATCGCGACGCGGTCGGGGCCGGCGCCCTCGGGGGCCTCGTAGTCGAGCAGGTCCGGGCCGGGCAGCGCGAAGGCACCGGCGCGCAGCTTGATGAAGTCGAGCTGGCCGGCGGGCGCGCTCTGCTCCAGCTCCTCGGCGCTCTTGGCGCGGAACTGCGACTCGATGATGACGGGCTCGGGCATCGCGAGCGCGTCGGGCTCGGGCTCGGCCTCCGGCTCGGTGTCCTCCTGGAGCTCGGCGACGACCGCGGCCATCACCTGCCCGGAGTCGGTGCGGCTGGTGTCGCCGGCGTCGTTCTCGGCGATGACGACGCCGCCGGAGTCCTCCTCGGGCCGCGGGCGGGGGACGAGGCGCAGCTCCGCCATGCGCAGGGCGGCCTGGGCCAGGGCGAGCTCCTCGGTGTGGTCGGGGTCGTCGTCGTCGGGCGACACGGCCGACGCGAGCGCGGCGCTCTTCTCGGCCGAGAGGGCGACGGGCGCGACGATGACGGGGCCGGAGGTCGCGGCGGGCTCCTCCGCGTGGGCGGCGTACGGGGCCGACGCGGGGGCCGAGGCGCCCGGCAGGGCCGCCTCGCACACGGCGTCCTCGTCGTTCGCCGCGGACCGGTGCGGCCAGTACGGCCACGCGGCCCACAGGCGGCGGCCGACGGCGCGGGCGGCGCGCGCCACCGAGCGGAGCACGAAGGCGGCGGCGCGCCTCACCGCGAGGATGGCGCGGCCCATGCTGATGTCGGTGCACAGGACGATCGAGAGCGCGACGCCGGCGAGCGCGAGCAGCACGGCGCCGGCGCTGCCGACGAAGGCGGCGAGGAACTCGCCCAGGTACTCGCCCACGGCGCCGCCGGGCGAGTGGCCCTGCAGCCGGTAAGCGCCGAAGAGGATGTGCATGAGCACGGCGCCCGCCCCGGCCATGCCGAAGTAGCCGAGGTTGTCGACGCGCACGAGGCCCACCGGCTTCTGCGCGAAGAGGCGGATCGCCAGGGCGCCGAGCGCCCACACGACCAGGTAGCCGGCGAGGCCCAGCACGGCGTAGATCGTGATGCCCGCGCGCGCGCCCACGGGCCCCATCAGCCGCCCCGAGCCGAACTGGAGCGAGACGAGGCTGAGCCCGAGGAACAGGGCGAACGCGAGGAGCACGATGCCGCCGATCTCGCGGCCGCGCGAGACCGAGGTGCCTTCAGATGCCGGGAGCCGCTGGGAGAGAGCTCGGGAAGCCATTTCGACCCCTGTGAGAGAGTGGGTTACCTGTCTGGATTTATCCTACATATGACCACCTTTCCCGTCAAGTTTTTCTCCCGGCCGGAGGGGGCCGGAGGGGGCCGGAGGGCGCCGGCGCTCTTGCTGGCCGGCGGGAGCGGGTGGTAAGCTCGCCCCGCCTTTGGACCGGAGGACATGATGAAGCGAGTCTGGCTCGTGGCAGTGCTGGTGATGCTCGGCGCCGGGTGCGGCATCTCGAAGGAGGACCACCAGAAGGCCCTCGACGAGGCCGCCGCCAAGCTCCGCGCGCAGGACGACGAGGCGAAGAAGAAGCTCGCCGCGATGGAGAAGGCGAAGCAGGAGCTCGAGGCGCAGCTCCGGGCGCTCGAGGGCGAGCGCGGCACGCTGTCGGGCAAGCTGGCGGCCTCGGCCAACGAGGTCACGGAGCTCAAGCGGGCCCGCGAGATGCTCGAGCGCCGCACGCGCGCGTTCCGTGAGCTCGTCGCGAAGCTGCGCAGCATGATCGACTCGAAGACCCTGAGCGTGAAGGTGCGCAAGGGCCGCCTCATCGTGCAGATGAGCGACAAGGTGCTCTTCGACCCGGGCAAGGCGGACCTCAAGCCCGATGGCAAGAAGGCGCTCGAGGCGATGGCCGGCATCCTCAAGACCATCCCGGACCGCGACTTCCTCGTCGCCGGCCACACCGACAACCGCCCGGTGCGCACCGCCCGCTTCCGCTCGAACTGGGACCTCAGCGCCGCGCGCGCGCTCGAGGTCGTCAAGTTCCTGCAGGGCCAGGGCGTCGACCCCGCGCACCTCGGCGCGGCGGGCTACTCCGAGTTCGACTCGGTCGGCGACAACGCCGCGGATGACGGGCGGCAGCAGAACCGCCGCATCGAGATCATCCTGATGCCGAACATCGCCGAGCTGCCCGAGATCACCGAGTAGCCGCCGCCCCGAGCAGCAGCACCACCGCCCCCGCCGCCGCGCACGCCGCGCCCGTCGCGAACGCCGCGAACGGCCCCGCCGTCTGATACAGGGCCCCGAAGAGCAGGGACGCCGGCAACGCCGCGACGCCGATGGCGAAGTTGTAGACGCCGAAGGCGGCGCCGCGCGCGTCGGCCGGGGCGAGGTCGGCGACGAGCGCCTTCTCGGCGCCCTCGCACAGGGCGAAGTAGACGCCGTAGACGGCGAAGAGCAGCCAGATCTGCCAGCTCGCGGCGGCGAGGCCGAAGGCGAGGTAGACGAGGGCGTAGAGCGCCCAGCCGGCGAGGATCGCGGGGCGCCGGCCGACGCGGTCGGAGAGCGCGCCGCCGAGGCTCGAGAGCGCGGCCTTGACCACGTGGTGCATGAGCCAGAGCGCCGGCAGGAGCGCGAGCGCGAGGCCGCGCTTCTGCGCGTGCAGGAGCAGGAACGCGTCGGACGAGTTGCCGAGCGTGAAGAGCACCAGCGCGGCGTAGAACCACCACAGGCGCGCGCCGAGCCGCGCGCGCGTCCGCGGCGCGCCGGGGGCGGCGGCGGGCGGCGGCGCGACGACCTGCTCGCGCACGAAGACCACGAGGACGAGGAGCGCGAGCGCGCCCGGGACCGCGGCGAGGAGGAAGACGGTCCGCGGCCGGAGGTGCGCGACCTCGAGGAAGAGGAGCGCGAGGAGCGGGCCGACGACGGCGCCGGCGTGGTCCATGGCGCGGTGGAAGCCGAACGCCAGGCCGCGGCGGCCCGGGGGCGCGGCGGCGGCGAGCAGCGCGTCGCGGGGGCTCGCGCGCAGGCCCTTGCCGATGCGGTCGCCGAAGCGCACGGCGAGGACGTGCCAGGGCGCGGTGGCGAACGCGACCAGCGGGCGGAGCACGCTCGCGATGGCGTAGCCGGCGACGACGAGCGGCTTGCGCGTGCGGCGGCGGTCCGTGAGGACGCCCGAGCCGAGCTTGAGGAACGCGGCCGTGCTCTCGGCCACGCCCTCGATGAGGCCGAGGAAGGCCGGGCCGCCGCCGAGGGAGATGATGAGGGCCGGGAGCAGCGGGTAGATCATCTCGCTCGCGGCGTCGGTGAGCAGCGACACGACGCCGAGCGCGACGACGGTCGGCGGCAGCCGCCGCGCGGGCGCCGGCGCCGCGCCCGGGGCGGCCGCGGTCGCCATCGCTCAGCGGGCGCCGCCCGGGGCGGGGTCGCCGAGGGCGCGCAGGAACCGGTGGACGGCCTCCGCGGCGGGCCGGGACATGCCGGGCGCGGCGCTGAGCTCGTCGAGCGTGGCGGCGCGCACGCGGCGCAGGCTGCCGAAGTGCCGCAGCAGCGCCCGGCGCCGACCCGGGCCGATCCCGGGCACGTCCTCGAGCGCGGAGCGCAGGGTGCGGCGGCCGCGCAGCTGCTTGTGGTAGGTGATGGCGAAGCGGTGCGACTCGTCGCGGATGCGCGCGAGCAGGAAGAGCTCGGCGCTGTTCGGCCGCAGCGCGACCGGGTCCTTGACGCGCGGCAGGTAGACGCGATCGGGCAGGTCCTTCGTGCGCCCGGCGGCGGGCCGCGGCGTCGCTTCGGATGAACAGGGAGG
>DASXVK010000625.1:0-31770 GCA_036504295.1 Polyangia bacterium | reverse complement strand
GCCCGCCGCCCCCGACGCCGCCGGCCTCGACTTCGCGCCCGAGGAGGCGCGCATGCTGCAGGCCTTCTTCGTCGACGAGGCGCGCGAGCACCTCGAGGGCATCGTGCAGGGGCTGCTCACGCTCAGCCGCGACCGCCACGACGGCGAGGTGCTCCGGGCCCTCTTCCGGCAGACGCACACGCTCAAGGGCGCCGCCGGCACCGTCGGCCTCACGGCCATCGGCGAGCGCGCCCACGCCCTCGAGGACCGCTTCGCCCGCCTCAAGGACGGCCGCGAGACGCTCGACGAGGACGGGGTCGACGCGTTGCTCGGCGAGGCGGACCGCCTGCGGGACATGGTCGAGCGCGTGGCCGCCGAGGTCGCCGGCCCGGCGCCCGCGGCCGGGCCCCCGCCCCCGCCCGCGCCCGCCGCCGAGGCCGACCTCGCGCTGCCCGTGCCGGTCATCGAGATCGACGTCGCCGGCGCCGAGGACGAGCCCGCCCTCGACCGGCGCGTCGACGACCGCCGCGCCCTGCCGCGCCGCCGCGAGGAGCGCCAGCTGCTGCGGGTCGACGTCACCCGCCTCGACCACCTCATGGAGGCCGTCGGCGAGCTGGTCTTCGAGCGCACCCGCATCGAGCGCCGCGCCCAGGAGTTCCAGGGCATCCTGCACGACCTCGGCGAGAGCCGCGCGGCGCTGCGCACCCTGATCACCTCGCTGCGCGACGCGGGCACGGGCTCGCTCGACGCCCTCACCCGCCTCGGCGAGATCGAGGGCGAGCTGGCGTCGGAGGCGTCGGCCCTGGAGCTCAGCACCGGCGGCCTGCTCGACGACGTCGTCGGGCTGCGCCGCACGGCCGCGGTGCTGCAGGACGGGCTGACGCGGCTGCGCGTGATGCCCGTGCACTGGCTCTTCGCCCGCCTCGAGCGCCCGCTGCGCGAGGCGGCGCGGCTCGAGGGCAAGCAGGTGGCGCTCCGCACCGGCGGGGAGGAGACCGAGCTCGACAAGATGCTGGTCGAGCAGATCACCGACCCGCTCATCCAGCTCGTGCGCAACGCCATCGCCCACGGGATCGAGCCCCAAGACGAGCGGCTGCGCCGGGGCAAGCCCGCCGAGGGCACGGTCACCGTCCAGGCGCGCCACCAGGGGGACTTCGTCTTCCTCGAGGTCGCCGACGACGGCCGCGGCGTGGACTTCGCCGCCATCCGCGCGCGCCTGGTCGAGACCGGGCGCCTGGTGCCGGCGCAGGCCGACGCGCTCTCCGCGCCGGAGCTGACCGAGCACCTCTTCGCGCCGGGCTTCTCGACGCGGGCCGCGGCCAGCGAGCTCGCCGGCCGCGGCGTCGGCCTCGACGTCGTGCGCGAGAACATCGCCGGGGTCGGCGGCGAGATCAGCGTGACGACCACCCCCGGCCAGGGCACGCGCTTCGTCATCCGCCTGCCGCTGACGACCGCGATCACCACCGCCGTGCTCTTCAAGATCGGCGGCCAGGTGTACGCGCTGCCGGCGGCGCACGTCGGGCAGTCGGCCTACGCCGATCCCGCGGCCCTGGCCGGCGCCGCGGGCCCCTTTGCCCTCGCCACCCACGACGGCGAGGTCCCGCTCCTGAACCTGCACGACATGCTCGGCGTGGACCTCCCGGCGGGCGTGCGGCGCCTGCCGGCGATCGTGCTCGCGCTCGGCGACCGCCGCTTCGCCGTCACCTGCGACAAGATCATCGGCCCGCGCGAGATCGTCGTGCGCAGCCTGGGGCCGCTCCTCGCGCCGCTCGGCCTCTACGCCGGCGCCACCATCTCCGGCGCCGGCAAGGTGCAGCTCGTCCTCGACCTGCAGGCGCTCGCGGCGCGGGTGGGCGCGACCCCCGGCGTCGACCGCCCGGCCGCGACGCAGCCCCCGCGCGTGCTCCTCGCCGACGACTCCCGCAGCATCCGCGAGGCCGTCTCCCGCATCCTCGCCGCCGCCGGCTACGCCGTGCGGACGGCGCCCGACGGCTGGGAGGCCTGGGAGCTGCTGCAGGACCACGACTTCGACCTGCTCGTCACCGACCTCGAGATGCCGCGCCTCGACGGCTTCGACCTGATCACGAAGGTGCGCCGCGACGCCGAGCTCCGGGACCTGCCGATCCTCGTGCTCACCTCGCGCACCTCGGCCCAGAACCGCCTCAAGGCGGACGCCCTCGGCTCGACGGGCTTCCTGACGAAGCCCGTGAACCGGCGCATGTTCATCGCGCGGGTGGGGGACGCGATCCGGACCGGGCGGCGGAGCTGAGGGGGGCGGGCCGGTCGGCGCGGCTACCGAGTCGGCAGTGCGGCCCGCGATGACCGGTGGCGACGGCTCGCATGGCCCGAGTCACATCCCGCGTCGTCCGCATCTCAGTTGCATTCGCGTTCCGTCGGAGATCTCGCTGGCGGGCGCGCGCGGGACAACAAGGCCAGCGAGTAGTCTTCCCGCGAGCGCGCGGCGGGCGGCCCTACGCCAGGATCTCCACGATGGAGAGCATCTCCAGCAGGGTCACGTGACGGCCGTACACCCGCCCGATCTCCTGCCGCAGCGCCTCCGGGTCGTCCGCACCGCGACGCACGATGGCGCGGACCTCGTCGAGCTTCTCGGGGTCCGCGCTGAGCTCCGCGACGAGGGCGCTGTAGACCGGCCGGGTCAGCAGCTCGGACCCGTCTACGACAGCCTCGGGGGCTTCCAGCTCGCGGGTGTGCAGCTCGGCAGAAGGTGAGTCGGTCACGATCCCTGATCCTCTCGTGATGCGCGCCGACCCTACCATCATCTGGGGCACGCGGGATAGTGGGGTGGCTCACATCGGGCGGCAAACTTCGGGGGGGGCGGCCCGGGGAGGGCGCGGCTACCGGGTGCCGGCGGCCTGCAGGACGAAGGGGTAGGTCACGAGGACGACGCCGCCGTTCGTCGGGCGCGGGAACTCCCAGCGCTGCACCGCGCTCGCGATGCAGCGCTCGACCCGCGAGTCGCCGACCGTCGAGCTCTCCACCGCCGCCGACGAGACGACGCCGGTGCCCGTGATCGAGAACTTGATCGAGACGCGGCCGTAGAGGCCCGGGCGGCGCATCAGCTCCTGCTCGTAGCAGAACTTCACCTCCTTGATGTGCGAGCGGATGGTGCGGCGGATGATGTCGCGGTCGAGGCCGCCGATGGTCTTGACCTGGCCGCCGACGACCTCAGGGCCGGTCGCGACGTGGCGCCGGTCGGGGAAGTGGGGGCCCCGCATGAAGCCGTTGCCGTAGCCGGGGCCGCAGTTGGGGCCGCGGCAGAGACCGATGGTGCCGAGGTTGCCGAAGCCGTAGGTGCCGTCGCCGGTGCCGCCGCCGCCCATACGGGTGCCGACGAGCCCCTGACCGCCGACGCCCCACGCCTCGCCCACCTGCGTGCCGATGAGGTTGCCGAGCGCGGTCTCGGCGTCGCGGCCGACCGCCGTGTCCCGTCCGAAGATCGACGCCATGGCCGCCGTCGGGCGGGCCATGACCCCCAGCGCGCCAGCGGTGCGCGCGATGTCGGGCGCGCTCTTCGCGAGGTGCGGGTCGGGGTTCGTCGGATCGCCCTTGAGCGCCATCCGCCCGTCGGTCTTCTTCGAGTCCTTCTTTCCGGCCTTGCCCTCCTCGCCGCGCGCGCGCTTGCCGCGGTTCTCGCCCATCTCGTTCTTCTTCTGCTGCGCCCACGCGGGCGTGTCCTCCTCCTTCTCGACGGGCGGCTTGAGGATGCCGGGCACGTAGTGGTTGCGCCCCCACAGCGAGTCGTTCGACAGCGTCTTCGCGTCGGCGGGGATGGCCGCCATGGCGAGGAGCACGAGCCCGAGCGCCGCGCTGGTGCCGCCGACGTACCAGGTGAGATCGGGAGCCTCGCGGCCGGGCCGCGGGCGAGACGGGCGGACAAGACGAGGCATTCCTCCGGTAACCATGGCGCTCCTCCCGAGGCCGCAGCTTCCCAGCCGCGGCGCATGCCGTGTCGCTGTCTCTCAGCGGCGACGTTGGTTCGAGAACAGGCTTCGCGGCGTCCGGACGATCACAGCGAGTTCGTCTTGGTAGACAACACATCCCGCGCGGCGGTTCCGCCCGAGTTCGCGGTCCATGCAATTTCGCGTATCCTTCTCGCGGAGGCTCCTTCGTGAAGACCGTCGTCCTGCTGACCATCTCCAACATCTTCATGACGATCGCCTGGTACGGGCACCTCAAGCACAAGGACCGCGCCCTCTGGATCGTGATCCTCGCGAGCTGGGGCATCGCCTTCGTCGAGTACTGCTTCCAGGTCCCGGCGAACCGCATCGGCCACGCCACGTTCAGCGCGGCGCAGCTCAAGACGATCCAGGAGGTGATCACCCTGGTCGTCTTCGCCGTCTTCTCGCTCGTCTACCTGAAGGAGCCGCTGCGCTGGAACTACCTGGCGGGGTTCGGGTGCATCATCGGAGCGGTCGTGTTCGTGTTCTACAAGTGGTGAGGCGGGGGCGGGCGCGCGCGGGGTGGGGCGGTCACGCCTGCCGCGCCATCGCGCGCGCCAGGTTGCGCCACACCAGCGCGTCGCCCCGCTTCAGCTCCCGCGCCCGCGCGAGGAGCGCCTCGCGCGACGGCGGCTCGCGCTCCTCGATGTGCCGCCCCGTGAACTCGAGCCGGCAGACGTGCTTCCCCTCGGCCACGAGCTCATAGAGGAACTGGGAGTAGCGGTTGGGACCCGTGAGGTGGGTGCTCGTCCACCGGAGCCGGTCCGGGTAGATGCGCACCAGCTTCTGCTTGCTGAGGTGGCGGCCGTCGTCGCGGGCGAAGGTGTCCGTCAGGAGCACCGTGTCGTCGCACAGCCAGTGGATCCGCCGCCGGCCCCGCATGCCGAACAGCTCGATGTCCTCGGGGTGGTAATCCGTGGCCCAGCGCAGGACCGCGGCGGCCGAGAACGGGAAGCGCTGGCTGAAGTGGTAGGGGATCGAGCAAAGGGGCATGGCGACCCTCCTGTCTCCGCACCCTGGAGTATACCGGACAAGCTTGAATCCCACGCCGCGCCATGCTAACGGTCCCCCCAGGTTCGAACGGCCCGGCACCCGGGCCGCTCCAAGGAGGGCATCAGCGTGAGTCTGCTCCCGCGCGAGTATGGCTTCTTCGACCAGTTCGAGAAGCACGTCGCCCGGACGGTCGAGGGGGCGCGTCTGTTCGAGGAGATGTTGGGCGAGCTGCAGCAGAGCGGCCCGAAGGCGAAGCGCATCAAGGAGGTCGAGCACGAGGCGGACGTCATCACCCACCACACGGTGGAGATGCTGCACAAGACGTTCATCACGCCCTTCGACCGCAACGACATCCACCGGCTCATCAGCCGCATGGACGACATCCTCGACGACGTCGAGGCGGCCGCCGAGCGCCTCTGGCTGTACGAGGTGACCGAGGCGACGCCCGAGGCCAAGGACCTGGCCCGCATCCTGCGGCTCTCGACCGAGCAGCTCCAGGTCGCGGTCAACGGCATGCGCGACCTCAAGAAGAAGGCCGACTCCATCCTCAAGTCGTGCGTCGAGATCAACCGGCTCGAGAACGAGGGCGACGCCATCCTGCGCCAGGCCCTCGCGCAGCTCTTCAAGGTGCAGAAGGATCCCCTCCTCGTCATCAAGTGGAAGGAGATCTACGAGAACATCGAGCTGGCGACCGACCGGTGCGAGGACGTCGCCAACGTCATCGAGGGCGTCGTGCTGGAGAACGCCTGAGCGGCCCCGGCCGCCCCCGGCGCGAGCGGAGGCCCTGAGTGCTCGGCACCGTCATCATCATCGTCGGCCTGGCCCTCGTCTTCGACTTCATCAACGGCTTCCATGACGCCGCGAACTCGATCGCGACCGTGGTCTCGACCCGGGTCCTGACGCCGCGCCTGGCGGTCCTCTGGGCCGCGTTCTTCAACTTCATCGCGTTCCTCTTCTTCGGGCTCCACGTCGCCAACACCATCGGCAAGGGCATCATCGACCCGGCCGCGGTCACGGTCCCGGTCGTGGTCGCGGCGCTCGTCGGCGCGGTGGCCTGGGACCTCATCACCTGGTACTTCGGCATCCCGTCCAGCTCGTCGCACGCCCTCATCGGCGGCCTCGCCGGCGCCGGCCTCGCCAAGGCCGGCACCACGGTCCTCGACGTCGCGGGGCTCACCAAGGTGGCCGTCTCGATCGTCGTCTCGCCGCTGCTCGGGCTGGTGCTCGCCTTCGGCCTCATGGTCGGGGTGTACTGGCTGCTGCGGCGGGTCACGCCCGCCACCGTCGACCGCTTCTTTCGCCGCGGCCAGCTCCTGTCGGCGGCCCTCTACAGCCTCGGCCACGGCGGCAACGACGCGCAGAAGACGATGGGCATCATCACGGTGCTGCTCTACGCCACCGGCTACCTCGACAAGAGCCAGGGCTTCCACGTGCCGCTGTGGGTCGTGCTCGCGTGCCACGCGGCGATGGGCCTCGGCACGCTCACGGGCGGCTGGCGCATCGTCAAGACCATGGGGATGAAGATCACGAAGCTCAAGCCGGTGGGCGGCTTCTGCGCCGAGACCGGCGGGGCGATCACGCTCTTCGCCGCGACCGGCCTGGGCATCCCGGTCTCGACCACGCACACCATCACCGGCGCCATCGTCGGCGTCGGCGCGACCACGAAGCTCTCCGCCATCCGCTGGGGCGTCGCCGGGCGAATCGTGTGGGCGTGGGTGCTGACGATCCCGGCCTCCGGGGTGATCGCGGCGCTCACCTACCTCGTGGTGCGCCGCTTCCTCGGGCGCTGACGGCTCAGCGCCACCCCGCGACCATCAGCTCGACCCGCCGCCGCAGCTCGTCGCGCACGCGGCGGAAGACGACGTCGATCGCGGACGAGCCCTCGGGCACCGCGGCCGGGTCGGGCAGCGCCCAGGAGTCGTGGGGCCGCGCGAGCAGCCCGGCCGGGCACACCTCCTCGGCGCAGAGGGTGACCACGAGGTCGACCTCGTCCGCCGGCACCTCGCTCAAGGGCTTCGGCCGGTGCCCGGCGAGATCGATGCCCACCTCGGCCATGGCGGCGACGGCGTGCGGGTTCACCCGCGCCGCGGGCTGCGACCCGGCGCTGAAGACCTTCACGCCCGCGGGGAAGAGCCGCCGCGCCCAGCCCTCGGCCATCTGGCTGCGGGCGCTGTTGCCGACGCAGAGGAAGAGCACGCCGCGCGGCGCCGGCCCGGCCACCGCGATGTCGAGCTTGCCCAGGTGGCGGATGTCGCGGCGCTGCACCATGAAGACCACCATCTCCGCGAGGTTCGTCGCGTGGTCGCCGACGCGCTCGAGGTACTTGGCGATCGACTGCACGCGCGTGGCGCGGTAGATGTTGCGCGGATCCTCCATCATGTAGGTGAGCAGCTCGCGGAAGATCTGGGCGTAGTAGGCGTCGACCACCTGATCGCGCTCGATCACCTGCCGGGCGCCGTCCGCGTCGCCGTGGACGAACGCGTCGAGCGCCTCGCGGACCATGCCCTCGGCGGCCCCGGCCATGTTCGAGAGGTCCACGTACGGCGTGAGCGGCGGCTCCTGGTTCAGCTCGAGGACGCGCTCGCAGATGTTCACGCCGAGATCGCCGATGCGCTCGAGGTCGGTGACGAGCTTGAGCGCGCTCGTGATGAAGCGCAGGTCCGACGCCACCGGCTGCCGGCGGGCGAGGACGCGCAGGCAGAGGTCGTCGATGTCGAGCTCGAGGCGGTTGATCTGGTGGTCCGCCTCGATGGTCCGGCCCGCGAGCGCGCTGTCGCGGGCGGTGAGCGCCCGCATGCTCGTCGCGATCAGCTCCTCGACGCGGGCGCCCATGAAGAGGAGCTGCTCCCGCAGGCGCTGGAGCTCGGCCTCGTACTCCCGGTCGGTGTGCATCATGCGGCTCATCCGTAGCGCCCCGTGATGTAGTCCTCGGTCCGCCGGTCGGCGGGCCGCGTGAAGAGCGTCTCGGTCTCCGCG
Source organism: Polyangia bacterium (assembly GCA_036504295.1). Taxonomy (GTDB): domain Bacteria; phylum Myxococcota_A; class Polyangia; order JACRCY01; family JACRCY01; genus DASXVK01. Next base: position 23,863 of record DASXVK010000625.1, on the reverse strand, counting down.
CGCTCGATCAGCTCGCCGAGGTAGAAGAAGGCGGTGTAGTCGGCGACGCGGGCCGCCTGCTGCATGTTGTGGGTCACGATGACGATCGTGTACCGCTCCCGCAGCTCGTGGATGAGCTCCTCCACGCGGGCCGTCGCGATGGGGTCGAGCGCCGAGCAGGGTTCGTCCATCAGCAGCACCTCGGGCGCGAGCGCGAGCGAGCGGGCGATGCAGAGCCGCTGCTGCTGGCCGCCGGAGAGGCTGGCCCCGGAGCGCCCGAGGCTGTCCTTCACCTCGTCCCAGAGCGCGGCCTGCGTGAGCGCCTTCTCGACGAGACCGTCCGGGTCGGGCACCTTGAGCCCGTTGAGCCGCAGGCCGGCGAGCACGTTGTCGCGGATGTTCATGGTCGGGAAGGGGTTCGGCTTCTGGAACACCATGCCGACCCGCCGCCGCACCCGCACCGGATCCACGCCGGGCGCGTAGATGTCGCCCTCGTCGAGGAGGACGCGACCGCGCGCGCGGGCGCCCGGGGTCACCTCGTGCATGCGGTTGAGGCAGCGGATGAACGTCGACTTGCCGCACCCCGAGGGGCCGATGATCGCGGTCACCTGCCGCGCGGGGATCGCCAGCGTGATGCCCTTGAGCGCCTCGGCCTTCCCGAACCAGGCGTGCAGCTCGCTGGCGTGCATCTTCGGCGCCGCCGGCGGGGGGCTGGCGGAGGGCCGCCGCAGCGCGATCGGCCGCAGCGCGATGGGGTTCGGCTCGTCGCGGGTCCTCATCGGCGCCCCACGCGGTGGCGCACCAGCAGGCGCGCCCCGAGGTTGAGGACCAGCACCAGCCCGACGAGCACCAGCGCCGCGGCCCAGGCCTGGCGGTGCCAGTCGTCGTACGGCGCCACGGCGTACGTGAAGATCTGCACCGGGAGCGAGGCGATGGGCTGGTCCAGCCGGTGGCTCCAGAAGCGGTTGTTGAACGCGGTGAAGAGCAGCGGCGCGGTCTCGCCCGCCGCGCGCGCCACCGCCAGCATGACCCCGACGGCGATGCCCGGGGCGGCGGTGCGCAGCACGACGCGGAGCGTGGCGCGCCAGCGCGGCACGCCGAGCGCGAGGGCGGCCTCGCGCAGGCTGTCGGGCACGAGGCGCAGCAGCTCCTCGGTGGTGCGGGTGATGACGGGCAGCATGAGGAGGGCGAGCGCGACGCCGCCCGCGAGCGCCGAGAAGCGCCGCATCGAGAGCACGACCAGGGTGTAGACGAAGATGCCGATGACGATGGAGGGCACGCCGGTGAGGACGTCGGCGCTGAAGCGCACGAGGCGGCCGAGCCAGTTGTCGCCGTACTCGGCGAGGTAGACGCCCGCGAGGACCCCGACCGGGACGCCGATGAGGCAGCCGACGCCGACGAGCTCGAGGCTGCCGACGATGGCGTTCGCCATGCCGCCGCCGGTCTCGCCGACCGGCTTCGGCAGGCGCGTGAAGAAGCTCCAGTCGAGCCCCTGCAGGCCCTGGCGCGTGACCCAGACGAGGACGCTCAGCAGCGGCACCACGGCGAGCAGCGTCGCGAGGACGCAGAGGACGCGGACCACGCGGTCGGTCACCTTCAGCCGGAGGTAGGGATCGCGGCTCATGCGGGCCTCAGGCGGGCGCCGCGGGCGACGCGCCAGACGAGCCCCCGCGCGAGGATGTTGAGCAGCAGGGTCACGGCGAAGAGCAGGAGGCCGATCTCCGACAGCGCCGAGAGGTAGAGATCGCCCGTGGCCTCGGTGAACTCGTTCGCGATGACGCTCGCCATGGTGTACGAGGGCGCGAAGAGCGACGCCTGGATCTCGGGCCGGTTGCCGATGACCATGGTCACGGCCATGGTCTCGCCGAGGGCGCGGCCGAGCCCGAGGATGATCGCCCCGAGGATGCCGGAGCGCGCGGACGGCAGCACCGCGCGGCGGATCGCTTCCCACCGCGTGGCCCCGAGCGCGAGCGCCCCTTCGCGCTGCGTGTCGGGCACGGCGCGCAGCACCTCCCGGCTCACCGACGAGATCGTGGGCAGGATCATGATCGCGAGGATGAGCGCCCCGGCCAGCATGCCGAGCCCCTGACTCGGGCCGCGGAAAAACGGCAGGAAGCCGAGGGTCCGCGCGAGGAAGGGCTCCACGCTGTGCCGCAGCCAGGGCGCGAGCACGAAGATGCCCCACAGCCCGTAGACGACGCTCGGCACCGCCGCGAGCAGCTCGACGACGAAGCCGGCCACGCCCCGCAGCCACCCGGGCGCCAGCTCGGCGAGGAAGATCGCGATGCCGAGCCCGACCGGCACCGCGAGGAGGAGCGCGAGCAGCGAGGACACGACGGTGCCGAAGACGAAGGGCAGCGCGCCGAAGAGGTCGTGGACGGGGTCCCAGGTGGTGCCGACGAGGAAGCCCAGGCCGAAGCGGCGCAGGCTCAGCGCCGAGGCGCGCGTCATCTGCAGCGCCATCGCCGCGAGCATCACGACGGCGCCCGCGGCGAACGTCGCGGCGAGGGCGCGGAAGACGCGGTCGCCGACGTTGCCGCCGAGGCGATCGCGCCAGCGCGGGCGGGCGCGCGCGAGGGCCGTGCCGGCGGAGGTGGTCATGGCGGGCCTCAGGGGAGCAGGGGCTGGCCGCCGGCGGTCAGGCTCTTCAGGCGCGCCTCGACCTTCGTCACGACCGCGGGCGGGAGCGGCGCGTAGTGCAGCGCCGGCGCGAGGGCCTGACCGTCGTGGATCGCCCACCAAAAGAACTGCGCCAGCGCCTCGCCCTTCGCGCGGTCGGGCGCGTCCTGGTAGACGAGGACGTAGGTGAAGGCGGCGATGGGGTAGGCCTGCTCGCCGGCCGGATCGGTGATGGAGACCGCCAGCTCGTCCGCCTCCCGCGCCGGCGCGATCGCGCGCACGACGTGGCCGGCCGCGGCCGCCGTGATGCTCGGGATGGCGGGCTCGACGAACTGCCCGGCGCGGTTGCGCAGGTGGGCGTACGGGAGCTTCGTCTGGATGGCATAGGCCAGCTCGACGTAGCCGAGCGCGCCGGGGGTCGTCTTCACGGTCCCCGCGACACCCTCGTTGCCCTTGCCGCCCACCCCGGCCGGCCACCTCACGCTCGTGCCGGTGCCGACCTTCTCCTTCCACGCCGGGCTCACCTTGGCGAGGTAGTCGGTGAAGACGGCCGTCGTGCCGCTGCCGTCGGTGCGGTGGACGACGGTGATGGTCTGCGCCGGGAGCGTCACCCCGGGGTTGAGCGCGGCGAGCCGCGGATCGTCCCACTTCGTGATCTCGCCGAGGAAGATCCCGGTGACCGCCTCGGGGCCGAGCTTCAGGCTCGCCGGCGCGTTCGGGAGGTTGTAGGTCACCACGACGGCGCCGAGGGTCATGGGGATGTGCACCAGCTTGCCGGGCGCCCTGGCGAGCTGCTCCGGGGTCATCGGCGCGTCGCTCGCGCCGAAGTCCACCGTGCGCTCGGTGATCTGGCGGATGCCGCCGCCCGAGCCGATCGACTGGTAGTTGATGCGGACCCGCGGGTCGCGCCGCTCGTACTCCGCCACCCACTTGGAGTAGAGCGGGTACGGGAAGGTGGCGCCGGCGCCGTTCAGGTTGATGTTCGCGGCCGAGGCTTGCGGGCCGCCACTCTCGCGCGAGCCGCAAGCCGCGGCGCAGGCGAGGACGCAGACGAGGGTCAGGGGTGCGAGGCGCATGGAGTCCTCCCTCCGGCTTCATTCGTAGTGCCGGTGTGTGACGACGGTGTGACGGGTACGGAAACTCGGAGTTACAGCGCGAACGCCAGGCGGACGAGGAGCTCGTGCTCGAAGTGGTTCCAGTTGAGCTTGGACCAGGTCGTGACGGTCATGGGGGTAGGCGCGCCGTCGGCCGAGCCGCCGAACGCGTTGAGGTCGTAGTTGACCATCGCGCGGAAGCGTTTCGTGTACCAGTAGGTCGCGCCGAGCTGCAGGCTCGTGAGCGTCGTGTGGCCGGCGAGCGGGTTGGCGTTGGCGGCCGTGTCGCTCGTGATCTCCTCGTCGAGGTGCTCGAGGCGCGCGAGGAGCTGCAGGCCGTGACGCGGGGCCTTGACGCCGAACCTCTCGAAGCGAGGCGGGAGCTGCAGGCCGGGCCGGCCGACGATGGTGTCGTCGCCGAGCACCCACGCCCACGCCTGCCCGTAGAGCGAGTAGCCCTTGAGCCGCGCCGAGCCGAGGCTCGTCATCTTGCCCTTGGCCGCGGCGGCCGCGTCGTACTCGCCGAGCTTCTGGTCCTTGTACACGTACTCGAAGCGCACGCCGTAGCGGTGCGCCACCGGCGCGTCCAGCTCGAAGGCGTAGCCGCGCACGTCGCCGTTCTGGTGCAGCTCGATGTCGGTGGTCCCCACCGTCCACTTCGGGTCGAAGAACTTGAAGCCGCCGACGGTCGACTGCGCGGGGAGCGGCAGCGCGTCCTTGCGGTCGCCGATCCAGAAGGAGCCGCCGACGGTGATCTGGTCGAGCGGACTGCGCTGCATGAGCGCGAACGGCGCCACCCAGGCGCGGCCGATGAGGTCGAAGCGGTTGTCGACGTTCTTGAAGTTCTGGCCGTCGCCGTTGAAGACGCCCAGGGAGTAATAGACGAGCTGGTTCGGCAGGAGGCCGTGCACCATGAGGCCCACCTCCTTGTTCGACGGGATGCCGAAGGAGCGCACCGTGTAGGAGCGCTCGATGAAGTCGAAGTACTTGTCGGAGGTGCGGTTCTCGAGCGTGAAGGGCGCGTCGAACTGGCCGAGCTGGAAGAGCAGCGCGTCCTTGGCCCGGCCGCGCAGCGGCGCGACGAGGACGAAATCGTCGGTGGTGTCGAGGTTGGTCTGCGCGGCCGGGTTGGCGCCGGCGGGCGCGCCCGCGGCGAAGTCCCCGGCGAGGTTGAAGCCGAACCACGGCCCGATCCAGCCGAAGAGCTCGAGGCGGGCGCGCTTGAGCGCGAAGGTGTCGTTGGGCAGCTTGTCCGTCGGCCGCTTGAAGGCGTAGAAGTCCACCTGCAGGCGGCCGTTCGGGAAGAGCTGGAACAGGTTGTCCGGGGAGCGCAGGAACGCGGTCTGATCGGACCACCCGGCGAGCGGCTGCATGCCGTGGCCGGGCCCGTGCCCGGGCTTCTCGGGCTTCGGGACGTTGCCGGCTTCGGCCCCGCCCATGGTGCCATAGGGCTGCGAGGCGGGTCCCTCGGCCAGCGCCGGGGCGGCGAGGGCGAGCGCGAGCGACACCAGGATGACTGCGGATCGCGAGACCATGCGGCTCTCCTCCACTTTGGATGCGGGGAGAGTACCCCTGCCGTGTGACAGAGTCATGACGGCCGGGCAAACTCTGCGTGCTCTGGAACGTGCCCCCCCCCCCGCGAATGGGCGCGCATGGCAGCCGGAGCCTGATCGGGCTACGCTCCACGAGGTGCGCGCGCGGGTCACTGTCGTCGTGTTCGTGCTCGTCGCTGCCGCGGGCAGCGCGCGGGCGGCGCGCACCCCGGTCACGGCCCTCGGGGAGGCGCACGCCGCCTTCCAGGCCGGCGACTACCCCCTCGCCTACCGGCTCGCGGCGCCGCTCGCGGGCGGGCGGCTGCTCAACCGCGACCACGCGCTGTCCCTCGCGGCCCGGGCGGCCCAGCGCCGGGGCCAGCCGCGGGTCGCCCTGCGCCTCTTCGAGCGGCTGGCGCGCGAGCGCGACAGCGGGCTCACCGGGCTCGCCCGCTGGGGCGCCGCCGACTGCCTCTTCGCGCTCGGCCGCACCGAGCTCGCCCGCGCCCAGTACGAGCGGCTGCTCGGCGGCGAAGGTGATCGCGGCCTGGCGCTGTTTCGCATCGGCGAGGCGCACGCGCGGGCGCGTCGCGCCGCGCCGGCCCAGGCGGCCTGGCGGCGCCTCGTGCTCGAGCACCCCGACCACGCGCTCGCGCCGCAGGCGCTCGCGCGGCTCACGGCGGCCGGGGCCCCGCCGCTGTCGGCGGCCGAGCGGCTCGCGCGGGCCCGTGCGCTCGTCTCGGCCCGCCGGTGGCGCGAGGCGGTGACCGAGCTGGAGACGATCGGCCCGGATCAGCCCGAGGAGCTCCGGGTGCGGCGCGATTACTGGATCGCCGAGAGCCTGTACCGGATGCGGCGCGAGTACGAGCGGGCGGCGCGCCTCTTCCTGGCCGTGCACGAGAAGGTCGGTCGGGACGGTCCCGAGGCGCTGTTCAAGGGCGCCCGCGCGCTCAGTCGCGCCGACCGCGACACCGAGGCCATCGAGTGGTACCACAAGCTCGTCGCGCGCTACCCGCGGTCGTCGTTCGCCGATGAGGCGCAGTTCCTCGCGGGGTGGCTGGAGTTCAACCGCGGGCAGCCCCAGAAGGGCGTGCCGGACCTCGTCAAGCACCGGAAGCTCTTCCCGCGCTCGCGCTTCGCGCCGGACGCGAGCTGGTATCTCGGGTTCGGCGCCTATCTCGCGGGCGACGACCGGACGGCGCTCGGCTACTTCGCCGAGCTCGCGCGCAGCGGTAAGGAGCTGACGGGCGGCAAGGGGGCCTACTGGACCGCGCGCGTGCTCGAGCGGCTCGGCCGCCGCGACGAGGCGCTCGCGACCCTGCGCGCGCTGGTGGGACGCTTTCCCCTGTCGTGGTACGCGCTGCTCGCCCGCGCGCGTCTGAAGGAGCAGGGGCTCGCCGTCGGGCCGTTCGGCGAGGCGCGGCCGGCGACCGTGGCCCCGCCCGGCCGGATCGAGCCGCGCCTCGGGCGCGAGCCCGGCGTGCAGCGCGCCGACGAGCTCTGCGCCGCGGGCATGCAGGCGGAGGCGGCCCAGGAGCTCCGGCGCGTGGAGGCGGCGCTCATCGCGCGTCACGGCAGCCGCCTCGCGCTGCCGGTGCTGTTCCACGGCTACGCCCGGGCGGGCGACTACCACCACGCCTGGAAGCTGGCCACCTCCTACGGGAGCAGCGCGCTCGCCGTGCCGCCCGAGGGCGGCGCGCGGCCGTGGTGGGAGCTCGCCTACCCGCTCGCCTACCGGCCCTTCGTGGAGCGCCACCGCACGCTCGGCGCGCTGCCGCAGTACTGGCTCTACGCGATCATGCTGAAGGAGAGCGGCTTCGACCCCGGCGACGTGAGCTACGCGAACGCCATCGGCCTCATGCAGATGATCCCGACGACCACGCAGCGGGTCGCCGCGGCGCTGAAGATGACGTACACCGACGACCTGCTCAAGGATCCCGAGCTGAACATCAAGGTGGCCTCGTGGTATCTCGGCCACCTGTGGCGGCAGGCGCGCGGGCAGGCGCCGGTGGCCGCGGCGTCGTACAACGGCGGGCCCGCGGCCATGAAGCGGTTCCTCGCGCGCAACGGCGACCGCCCGATGGACGAGTTCGTGGAGCTGATCTCGTACCAGCAGTCGCGCGAGTACGCGAAGAAGGTCGTGGCCCTCTACGCGCGCTACCTGTACCTGTACGAGCGTGAGGTCTACGAGCAGCCGCTGCGGGTCGAGCGCGAGTACCAGGGCGAGGTGGGGTACTGAGGGGCGTGATGTGCTCCTCGGGATTGCGACCAGCCCTGGCGGATCAGGGGGGGACGGTCATCGTGCGGGCGCCGCGGCATGCAGGTCATTTCGCGTGTGTTCGAGCTGCGCGTCATGCTAGGTTCGCCGTATGCGAACCAGCATTCTTCGGCTCGCTGCCCTGCGGCTGCTGGCCGTGGTGCTCGCCACCACTGCCGCGTGCGGCCAGGGCGACCGCGGCGCGGCCACCGACGGGGGCGCCACCGACGCCAGCGCCCCCCGCGAGGCCGGCGCCATCCCGGCCGACGCGCCCGCGGACGCGCCCGGCGACTCCGGCGCGGCGGACGCCGCCGACCCGGGCGATGCGTCCGCGTGCGAGGGCGGCCCCAGCTGCGCCGAGCCGGCCCAGTGTCCGTCCGTGGCGACCTCGTGCGTCGTCGCGGACTGCGTCGCGGGATGCTGCACCACGTCGCCGGCCGCCGCGGGGATCGCGTGCACGGACCACGGCGGCACGGTGTGCGACGGGACCGGCGCCTGCGTCGCGTGCGTGGTGCCCGCCGACTGCCCCACCCCGCCGAACCCCTGCCAGCGGAGCACCTGCGCCGCCGGCGTCTGCGTCACCCAGGACGTCGCGCCGGGGGTCGTCTGCTCCCCCGGCGGCGGGATCTGCGACGCTCAGGGCGTGTGCCGCACGTGCAATGGCGGACCGCCCTGCCCCGGGGGGACCACCTGCTGCCAATCGGGCTGCAGCGACACCCAGTCCGACTCCGCCAACTGCTACGGCTGCGGCGTCAGGTGCCCGCTGGGGGACAACTGCGTCGCGGGCGCCTGCATGGCGACCTGCAACGGCGGTCCGGCGTGCCTCGGGGGGACCGCCTGCTGCCCCGCTGGCTGCAGTGACCTGCATACTGATGTGAAGAACTGCGGCCACTGCGGCGGCGAGTGCGCGGCGGGCTCCACCTGCGTCGCCGGCTGGTGTCGACCGTAGCGCGGCCGCACGCCGGCGTGCCACTCTCCTCGATCCACGTTCAGCCCCGTGCCCCGATGAACGAGCGCGAGTACCAGGCCGACGTGAGTCTGAGCCACGTGAGGGCGGTCGACGCGCGCTGCCGGCCGCTCACGGCGCGACGCAGCGCTGCAGCACGCGGAAGCCGTTCGGCAGGAAGTCGGGCGCCGCGTTCGCGGCGACGGTGCCGTCCGCCGGCGAGTAGGCGCGCCGGTACACGACGTCGTAGGCCCCGGGCGGCACCGAGCGCGCGTGGTCGCCGCTCGCGGGCCAGGGGCCGCCGTAGCTCGTGTACCAGAGCGTGCGCAGCTCGTGCAGGGCGCCGGTGTCGCGGGCGCGCAGGTACAGCGTCATGCTGTTGCTGTCGCTGTCGCCCGTCGCCGGCAGGGGCGCGCCGGCGAGCGTGACGTCTGCCGCGAGGGCGGTCTGCCGCAGGTCGATGGCGACGTCGTTCGGCCCCGGCGCCAGCGCGATCCCCTCGCGCAGCACCCGGTAGCCGTCGGGCAGGAAGTCCGTCGCCGTGTTGGCGCGCACCGTGCCGGTCACCGTGCCGGTCCAGGGCGTGTAGGCGCGCGAGAAGACGAGGTCGTACGTCCCGGGGAGCAGCGAGTGCGCGTGGGCGCCGCCCGCGGGCCACGGGCCGCCGGAGCTCGTGTACCAGATGGTGCGGATCTCGTGGAGCGCGCCGGTGTCCTGCGCGCGCAGGTAGAAGACCATGCGGGTCGAGTCCGAGTTGCCGGACGCGGGCAGGCTCGCGCCGTCGAGCGTGACGCCGACGGTGCGCAGGGTCGCGACGGGGACGTCGATGCTCACGCTGTTGGCGCCGGCGGCGAGCGTCACCGCGCCGAGCACGCGGAAGCCGTTCGGCAGGAGGTCCGTCGCGCCGTTCTCGCTCACCTCGCGCGTCGCGGAGCTGTAGGCGCGGCGGTAGACGACGTCGTAGGCGCCGGGGAGCAGGGAGTAGGCGTGGTCGCCGCCGGCGGGCCACGGGCCGCCGCCGGAGGTGTACCAGAGGGAGCGGATCTCGTGCAGCGCGCCCGTGTCGCGGGCGCGCAGGTAGAAGGTCATGGTGGAGGAGTCCGAGTTGGGACCGCTCGGCAGCGCGGCGCCGTCGAGCGTCACCGCGACACTCGCGAGCGTCGCGACCGGGATGTCGACGGCGAGGCTGTTGGCGCCGGGCGCGAGCGTCACGTCGCCGAGCAGGCGGTAGCCGTTCGGCAGCCGGTCGCCCGTCGGGTTCCCTGCGACCGTGCCGTCGCTCGCGGCGTAGCCGCGGCGGTAGACGACCTCGTAGTCGCCCGGGACGAGCGAGTAGGCGTGATCGCCGCCCGCGGGCCACGGCCCGCCGGAGCTCGTGTACCAGAGGTCGCGGATCTCGTGCAGCGCCCCGGTGTCCTTGGCACGCAGGTAGATCGTCAAGGTCGTCGAGCTCGGGTTGCCGCCGCTCGGCAGGGGGCTGCCGCCGAGGGTGACGTTCACGGCGCCGAGGGTGGCGACCGGCACGTCGATGCTGACCGAGTTCGCGCCGGGGCTCAGCGTCAGGCCGCGGCTGAGCACGCGGTAGCCGTTCGGCAGCACGTCGCCCGTCGGGTTCTCGGCGACGGTGTTGTCCGCGCGCGCGTAGGCGCGCTCGTAGACGACGTCGTAGACCCCGGGGACGAGCGAGTAGGCGTGGTCGCCGCCCGCGGGCCACGGGCCGCCGCCGGAGGTGTACCAGAGGTGGCGGACCTGATGGAGCGCGCCGGTGTCGCGCGCCTTGAGGTAGAGCGTCATCGTGCTCGAGCTGGCGCTGGGGCCGCTCGGCAGGGCGGCGCCCGCGACGGTCACGTTCACGGCAGCGAGCGTCGCGACCGGGACGTCCACGGTGAGGTCGTTCTGGCCGGCGCCGACGAGCAGTCCCTCGCGCAGGACGCGATAGCCGTAAGGCAGGGGATCGCCGGGCGCGTCCTCGGCGACGATGCCGGACGACGGCGTGTAGCCGCGCCGGTAGACGACGTCGTAGAGCCCCGGCAGCACCGAGTGCGCGTGGTCGCCGCCCGCGGGCCACGGCCCGCCGCCCGAGGTGTACCAGAGGTCGCGCACCTCGTGCAGCGCGCCGGTGTCGGTGGCCCGGAGGTAGAGCGTCATCGTGGTGCTGTCGCTCGCGGGCCCCGCCGGCAGCGGCTGACCGGCCACGGTCACGCCGACGGTGGCGAGGGTGGCGACGGGGACGTCGACCGATCCCGCGTAGGCGGTCGTCGCGGCGCACGCGCCGCCGAGGCAGGAGGCGATGGGGGTGCCCACGCAGGCGCCGCCCGCCTGGCACTGGTCGCCCGTCGTGCAGGCGAGGTGATCGTCGCAGGGCGTGCCGGGCGCGGCCGCCTGCGACAGGAAGTGCGGCAGGCCTTCACGGCAGGCGCCGTAGGTGATGCAGGCGGCCGCGGCCGGCGGCTGCGGGACGCTGGTGTGGACGCACCCGCGGGCGTCGGCGCCGCCCGCCGCCGGCTGGCAGCGCTCGACCCCGGTGCAGTAGAGCCCGTCGTCGCAGGCGGCGTCGCTCGCGACGTGGTGCGCGGCGCCGCCCGCGTCGCACGAGTCGACGGTGCAGGCGACGCCATCGTCGGGCACGAGGGTCGCGTCGACCTCGTTCGTGCAGCCCGCGCCCGGGTCGCAGCCGTCGCGCGTGCAGGGGTCGTGGTCGTCGCAGTCGGTGGGGCCGCCGCCGCCGCAGGCGCCGCCCTGGCAGGTCTGGCCGACGACGCAGGCGCTGGTCACGCAGGACGTGCCGTCGGCGCGCTGGGTGTGCTGGCACACGCCCGCGACGCGCGCGTCCGCGGTGCAGGGGTCGCCGTCGTCGCAGTCGGGCGCGTAGCACTCGGGCCCGCCGGCGGCGCCGGTGCGGCAGGCCTGGTTGCTCGCGGCGCAGGGGTTCGGGGTGCACGGATCGGTCGTGCAGCCGCCCTGGCCGTCGGGGTGCGCCGTGACGTCGCAGCGGCAGGTCGCGGTGAGGCCGTCGGCGACGCACACGGTGTGGAGCGGCGCCACGCACGGGTTGGGCGTGCAGGGGTCGTCCGTGCAGCCGCCCTGCCCGTCGGCGTGGAAGCCGCCGGCGCACGCGTCGCAGGTCGGGCCGGTGTAGCCGGCGTCGCAGGCGCACCCGGCGACGCCGCCCACGACCGCGCAGGCGCCGTGGCCGTGGCAGCTCGACGACGTGCACGTCTCGTCGACGACACAGGCGCCGCCCGCGTCGTGGTAGCCGGCGTCGCAGCCGCACCGGGCCGCGCCCTGGTCGGCCGTGCACACCACCCGGTGGAGTTCCGTGCAGGGGTTGGGCGTGCAGGGGTCGGTGGTGCAACCGCCCGCGCCGTCCGCGTGGTAGCCGCCGGCCGCGTCGCACGCCTGGCAGTTCGGGGGCGCCCAGCCGGGGTCGCAGGCGCAGGTGACGTGGCCCCCCGCGGCGCTGCAGGCGCCGTGGCCGGCGCACGTCGTGGCGCGGCACGTGTCGTCGGGCACGCAGGCGCCGCCGTCCTCGTGGGTGCCGGCGCGGCAGAGGCAGGTGCCGGTGGCGTCGCAGACCCGGTCCGGCTGGCCGGCGCAGGGGTCCGGGGTGCAAGGATCCGTCGTGCAGCCGCCGTGACCGTCGGCGTGGTAGCCGCCCGTGGCGTCGCAGGTCTCGCACCGGCCGCCCGCGTAGCCCGGCTGGCACGTGCAGGACAGGGTCGTGCCGGTCACCGCGCAGTCCCCGTGGCCGCTGCAGGCGGCGGGCGCGCAGACGGGGACGCATGCGCCATCGATCAGGATCGTGAACGGATCGCAGCCGCAGGTCGCGGCGCCGCCCGCGGGGATGCACTGCGTGCGGTTGGGCTCGACGCACGGGTTCGGCGCGCACGGGTCGGCCGGGCCGTCGAGCACCGCGTCGGGCGCGGCGTCCCGGCCGGCGCCGCCGCTGCTGCCGCCGCAGCCGACGACAACGACCATCAGCGCCGCGGCGGCGCGGCGCGCGAGCTCGTCTCCGATGTGGCGCATGGCCTGCTCCCCGGGTCGGACCCGGGGAGCCTTGCACCACCTCGGGCGGCGCGAGGCACGCGGGGGGGCGGCGCGGCGGCGCGGGCCGCCGGCGTCGTCTAGAGCGGGGCCATGGGACCGATGTACTCCGTCGCCGCGACGACGTTGTCGTACCACTTCTTCGTGGCGCCGTTCGGATTCGACCCCGCGTGGAAGCCGACGGAGAAGTGATCGATCTTGAGGGTGTCGATGTCGCGCAGGCGCAAGTTCGGGAGGTCCGCGACGACGACCCCGTCCAGCCAGGTGGTCACCTGGCCATCGCGCTGCCCGGGCGTGTTGGCCTTCAGCATGACCTCGTAGGAGTACCACCGCGCGAGCTCGGGAACGACGTTGGGCCGCGCCACGAACGTCGGTCCCCAGTCCTCGAGCTGGCTCGTGTTCGGCAGCACCAGCCCGTCGGGGAACAGGTGGTCGCCCCACTGGGAACGCTGGCCGGGACGGTAGATGTAGATGTTGAGATCCCCGGGGTTGGGAGCGGCCGCCTCGCCCCGCCAGCACTCGTAGCAGATGAGGAACTTGTTCGTCCCGTCGGCGGGAATGCCCGGTGTGGCCTGCGTTCCGTTGATGAAGTAGCCGGCCGAGATCTCGCTGCCGTTGTGGCTGGAGCCCACGATGTCGAAGGTGCCGTCGAACTTCGCATAGTAGCGGAGGTACAGGACATCGACCGTGTTCGTCAGGATCTTGTTCACGGCGTTGCTGAGCTCGGTCGTCTGCTGGGGCAACGTGAACTCGAGGGACTGCGCGCCGGCAAACACGTCGCCGGACTCGCTCGCGATCCGGGTCTGGCTCATCTGGAAGACGTTGTCCCATCGCTGCCAGAGCCCGTCAGCGGACGAGTAGCTCTCGAAATCGTCCGCGAAGATCACGCTGGGGTGACCCTGGATGCCGTGATCGCCCGGGTAGGCGGCGGCGATGCCGCTCGTGGCCGGTCCGCCGTCGCTGGCGGTGGGTCCGCCGTCGCTCGCGGCGACGCGAGCATCCGCGCCGCCGGTCCCGTCACGCACGCCAGGGCCGTCGGCTGGCGCGGCCGCGTCCCCGCCCGTGATGCGGCCGCTCCCGCATCCCACCACCCAGAGCAGGGCCCCAACCTGCACGCCCAACTGAAGTAGCCGTCGTTGCCATTCAGTCGTGGACATGATCTCAGGGTATTCGATCCGCACGCCGGGATCGAGCCGCCCATCGAGTGAGTGGCGACCGCTCACCCCTCCCGCGTCGCCGGCACCCGCGGCAGCGTGACCGTGAACCGGGAGCCCTCGCCGGGGGCGCTCGCCACGTCGACGCCGCCGTCCATGGCCTCGACGAGGTGCTTGACGAGGGCGAGGCCGAGGCCGGTGCCGCCGAGATCGCGCGAGCGGCCGGCGTCGACGCGGTAGAAGCGCTCGAAGAGCCGCGGCAGGTGCCGCGCCTCGATGCCCGGGCCGGTGTCCGCGACCTCGAGCCGCACCGCCGTGCCGTGGGCGGTGCCCCGGACCGTGACCGCGGCCCCGTCGGGGCAGTACTTGACGGCGTTGTCGACGAGGTTGGACAGCACCTGCTCCAGGGCCCGCCGATCGGCGCGCACCGCCGGGAGGTCCGGCGGCAGGGCCGCCGCGAGCCGCAGGCGCTTGCGCTCCGCCGGGGCCTGGAAGGCCGCGAGCACCCGCTCGGCGACCTCGCCCGCGCGCACCGGCTCCAGCGCGAGGCGGTACTCGCGCCCCTCGATCCGGGACAGGTCGAGGAGGTCGTCGACCAGGTGCTGCAGCCGCTCCGCGTTGCGCTCGATGATCGCGACGAAGGGCGCCGCGGCCGCGGGATCGCGGGCCGCCCCCAGCCGCAGGGTCTCGGCCGCGGAGCGCACCGTCGCGATCGGGGTGCGCAGCTCGTGCGAGGCGTTGGCGACGAAGTCGCGGCGCAGGGTCTCGAGCCGGCGCATCTCGGTCACGTCGACGAACACGGCGACGAGCCCGGGCGTGGGGGCCTCGAGGGCCGCCGCGTGCACGAGCAGCCGGCGCGGCCGCAGCCCGAGCACCTCCACCTCGCCCTGCGAGCGGCCCCCGCGGGCGCCGTCGAGCAGCGCCTTCAGCGCGCCGATGCGGACCGCCTCGAGCAGCGGCTGGCCGACCGCGTCGGCGCCGAGCAGCAGCATCTCCCGCAGGGCCGGGTTCACGAGGGCGATGCGATCCTCGGCGTCGAGCAGCAGCACGCCCTCCTGCATGCCGCCGAGGATGCCCTGCATGAGGTCGCGCTGGCCGCGCAGGTCCGCGAGGCTCGCCGAGAGCGAGGCGGCGAGATCGTCGAGCGCGCCGCCGAGCTCCGCCACCTCGTCGCCGCCGCGGGCGCGCGTGCGCGCCTCGAGGTCGCCGCCCGCCATGCGGCGCGCGACCGCGGTGACCTGCCGCACGCCACGCGACACCCAGTGCGCGACCCCGAGCGACAGGAGGAGCCCCGCGGCGAGCGCCAGGCCGGCGGCCGTGAGGAGCGCGCGGCGGATGCGGCCGACCGCCTGGTCGACGGCGGTGAGCGGCATCGCGATGCGCGCGACGCCCGTCATCGCGCCGCCGCGGCGGACCGGGATGGCCACGTACATCATGCGCTCGGCGAGCGTGCTGCTGTAGCGGATGCTCGCGCCGGCGTTCTGCGCGAGCGCCGCCACCACCTCGGGCCGATGGGCGTGGTTCTCGAGCCGCGCCAGCGCGGCGGGCCCGAGCTCCGAGTCCCCGCGGACCGTGCCGTCGAGCGTGATCAGCGTGACCCGCGCCCCGGCGCGCGCGCCGAGGTCGTGGGCGAGCGGCGCCCACGCCGCGCCGGGCTCCACGGCGGCCGCGTCGCGCTCGCAGAGTCGCAGCCGCGCCAGCAGGTCCGCGCGGATGCGCTCCGTCAGCAGCCCGTCGAGCGCGCGGCTCAGGTAGACGTCGCCCACGACGAGGGCGGCGACCACGGGGACGAGCCAGCTCAGGAATAGCCGCGTGCGGAGCCGCGGCTTCACCGCGCCGCCTCGTCGGGCGCGTCGACGAAGCGGTAGCCGACGCCGCGCACGGTCTCGACGTAGGCGGCGGCCGCGCCGAGCTTCTCGCGCAACCGCTTGACGTGCGTGTCGACGGTGCGGGTGGTCACGTCGGCGCTGATGCCCCACACCTGATCGAGCAGCATGGCGCGCGTCTGCACCCGGTTGCGGCGGTCGTGCAGCGTGACCAGCAGGTTGAACTCGAGGGCCGTGAGGTCGATCTCGGTCCCCTCCACCCACACCCGGTGCGCGTCGCGATCGACCTCGAGACAGCCGAAGACGACGCGCGGCGCGGTCGGCTCGGCGCGGCCGGCGCTGCGCCGCAGGATCGCCCCGATGCGCAGGACCAGCTCCCGCACGCTGAAGGGCTTGACGACGTAGTCCTCGGCCCCGAGCTCGAAGCCGACCACGCGGTCGATCTCCTCGCCCTTCGCCGTCAGCATCAGGACGGGGATGGCCTTGAGGCCAGGGTCGGCCTTGAGCGACTTGCACACCTCGGTCCCCGGCAGGTCCGGCAGCATGAGGTCGAGGAGGACGAGGTCGGGGTGGTGCTCGCGCGCGAACCGCAGTCCCTCGTGGCCACCGGCGGTCGCGAGCACCTCGTGCCCGGCCTGCCGGAGGTTGTAGGCGACCACCTGCTGCAGATCCCGCTCGTCTTCGATGAGGAGGATGCGCGCCATCGCGGTGCTCTCGTACCACTCGTCCGTGACATTTCGGTGACGGGTGGGCAACGGGAGTGTAATGCCGAGGGTGGGCGGCGGCCACCGTGCTCGCTGTCACGCAGTTGTTGCGCGGCAGCAGCCGAGCCGCCACGTCCGCGGGGTCAGCAGCTGGCGTAGGCGCCCCGCTACTCCTGCCCCGGCACCGTCACGCAGCCGCTCGGGTCGAGGTTCGCCCGCGTGGCGCCGCGCAGCCGCTCCGCGTCGCACTTGAGGTCGGGACAGCACACGTGCCCGAGGCCGCGGTCGACACACTGGCGGTCATTCTGGCACTGCCAGCCTCGCTCCATGGCCGCGACCGCCGCCGCCGCCTTCTCGACTGGAATCGGGACCGCGCGCGCGACCGGAGCCGCCGCCGGCGCCGGCGCGGGCGGCGCCGGGTCGCGGCACGCCCCGACGAGGACGGCGAGGAGGACGACCAGCGTGCCAGCGAGCCGGGCAGACCGCATGGAGCTCATGGTATCACGTGGCATGGCCCCGTTCGTCTGTCCCTCGGCGGTGCTCGGACGGTAGCTGGATGTCCGCTGCGAGCCGCGGCGGCCCGGGCGCGCCCCCGGCGCCGTCGCGCACCGCCGCGCCGACGGTGGCGGCGCCCTGCCCCCTCCTCGACGGAGCCGGGCGCGTGAGCTAACCTTCTCTGGAACCCTCATGCGCGGGCGTCTCGGTCTCACCCTCGGCGCGACACTCACCCTGCTGGTCGCCTGCGAGCAGGAGCCTCCGCGCGGCCCCACCGCCCCCATCTGCGCCGTGACGGGGACGGCCGACGACGCCGTCTGGGCGCAGCCGGGCGTCCCCATCGCGATCGACGTGCTCGACAGGTACGAGGGCGTCGAATCGACGGCCACGGTGCAGATCGTGACGGCGCCCTTCCTCGGCGGCGCGGTCGCGCACGGGCGGCGCATCTTCTACACCCCGGGCGCCCAGCCCGGCCGCGACCTCTTCGCGTACCGCGTGCGGACGGCGCACGGACCGCTGCCGAGCGCGCTCATGCGCGTCGCCATCGCGCCGACGCCCGTCGAGGTGGGGCCCGTACGCATCGTCCGCCAGGCGATCGTCAACCACTTCGAGGGGCGGCTGCAGTACCAGGGCGAGGACCTGTCGAGCGCCGACGTGCGTTCGCTCGCGCCCCTCGTCCACGCCATCCTCGGCGCGTACGGCACCCCCCCCACGCCGCTCGACCGCGCGCGCGCCTTGCGCGACTGGGTCGCGCGCACCGCGATCCACCCGTACTCGCCGTTTCACCCCGACGGCACGGACCGGAACCTCGCCGTGCTGCCGCCCGGGGCGACCTGGGCGGACGTCAACGCCATCGGCGCGGTGTTCGAGGACGGTGAGCGCTTCGAGCGGGCCCACCGCTGGGCGGGGTTCGGCTACGACGGGCGCGCCAGCCTCGATCTCCTGCTCGGCACCCTCGACCCGGTGACCGGCGAGCGGGCCGACGACGGCGACATGGCGTACCTCGGCGGCGCCGCGTTCCAGATCAAGGATCTCGACACCTACCACTGGGTGCTCTGCAGCTACCAGGTGGTCCAGCTCAAGGCGCTCCTCGCCGCCGCCGGCCTGCAGGGCATGCTCCTCTCCACCGTCGGCCACGACCCGCACGCGGTGTTCATCCCCGGGCTCGGCAAGTGGGTGTACGAGGACCCGACGTACAACGAGGAGTTCCGCCTCGACGGCGCGGGCGATCCGCTGTCGCCCATGGAGCTGCTGGTCTACAGCCTGGCGGGCGAGATGTGGCGCCTGAAGTACCACAAGGCCGTCGCTCACCCGTGGCGCGCGGACGAGTACCCGGACCCGGCGCTGAGCCCGTACGCCACCTACTTCGCCGACGATCACTTCGCGGGGATGGTGATCATGGGCAGCCAGCTCAACAACCACGCCATCGGAGTGGCGGACTTCGAGCCCCGCTCGGTCCAGCTCGCGGTGCCAGCGCTCGCGCGCCTGGCCCCGTACAACGACCAGACCATCTACCAGCGCGTGACGCCGCCCGTCGCGTTCCCGGACCTCGGCGTCGGCATCGCGGAGCTCACGGTCGACGGCGATGCGGCGCGGGTGCGCCTCGCCTCGAGCTTCCCGGGACACGTGCGGTTCGAGCGCCGCGTGAACGCCGGGCCGTGGACCGCGTGCGCCGCGTGGGATCGGCTGCCGGAGCCGCCGGCGCGGGTGACCTATCGCAGCGTCGACGACGCGGGGCGAAGCGGGATGACGGCGGTGCTGCAGATCGGCGGCGCTGACGCGATCGAGCGGCCGATCACAGCCGCCCGGCGATGACGTCCTTGAGGCGGGCCTGCACCGTCTCCTTGCTGCCGGCGGCGGTGTTGACCACGAAGAGCGGGGCGACCTTGAGCAGCGTCTGGAACTGGCGCCGCATCAGGTCGTGCCGCTCGGCGCCGGCGCCGAGCAGGTGGGGGTGGAACCAGGGCAGCGGCGGCGCTGCGGCCGCGGTGCCCGCGACGCCCGACTCGAGCAGCCGCAGGGCCGTCTCCGGCGCGGGCCGCTCGATGGCGGCGCCGACCGGGTCGCGGCGCAGGAGCACGACCCAGCGCACGCGGGTGCGGCGGGTGTGGCGCGCCGGTCCGCCGAGCCAGTAGGGGTCGAGCATCGCCCGGCCGAGCGCGTTGGCCTTGAAGCAGTGGCCGACGCCGCGGTCGATGTGGCAGACGTCCTGGTCGGGGCAGGCGTCGTTGTGGCAGTCCTCGCGCCGCTGGGCCACGTTCTCGAGCTTGCAGTTCTCGAAGAGGTCGGCGGTGCGTGGGATGTGCCCGACGAGGTCCGTCTGCACGTAGAGCTTGCGCTCCGGCACGTCGCACACCGCCTCGCCGCCCTGGTAGCGCACGAAGACCGTGTCGGTCGCGACCAGGCGCGCGTCGGCGCCGCCAGCAGCGCGGCCATGTGCGTCGTGCGGCCCGCGCCGGGCGCGGCGATCATGAGCAGGCCGCGGCCGTCGAAGTCGAGGGCCGCCGCGTGCACCGAGTGCAGGCCGCTCGTGCGCTCGGCGAGCTGCGCCGCCATGCCGAGGGCGAGCGAGCGCACCTGGCCGTAGTAGGCGGTGTTGAAGACGATGCCGACCCGCGCCTCGGGGCTGTAGTAGGCGCGCGGCTCGTAACCCGGCACGTCCTTCACGGCGTAGAGGATGCCGTGCGGCTCGAGATCGCTCTCGACCGGCGCCGGGAAGAAGTTCTCCTGGAAGAAGTCGGCGAGGTGGGGCGAGTTCGTGCGGAGCTGGATGACCATGCCCGCGATCGACGCGTTCCACTCGAAGTACGACTCGGGGTTGAGGCGGCTCTCGGCCTCGCGCCGGAGCTCGGCGAACCGCATCACGTCGACGCTCGGCTCGACCTCGGCGGCCTGCTTCACCTTCGTGGCCGTGTTGTTGAGCACGACGCGGCGGCCGCGCTTCGCGACGGTGAGGTTCGCGAGCGCCTCGCGCATGCGGGCCAGGCCCGTCTCGATGCGCTCCATCGAGGTCGCGAAGCTGAGGCGCACGTAGTCGGGCGCGCCGAACGCGTCGCCCGGCACCACCGCCACGCGGCCGAACTTGAGCAGGTAGTAGGCGAGGCCGTACGAGTTGTTGATCGCCGTGCCCTGGTACTCGCGGTCGAAGTACGACGCGACGTGCGGGAACGCGTAGAACGCGCCCTTCGGGTCGTGGCAGGAGACGCCCGGCAGCGCGCGCAGGCGGTACACCATGGTGGTGCGCCGGCGCTGAAACTCCTGCGCCATCCGCAGGAGATCCGACTGCGGGCCGCGCAGGGCGGCGGCGTAGGCGGCCTGGGCGATGGACGACGGGTTCGACGCGAGGTGGCTCTGGACCTTGTCGACGGCGGCGATGACGTCGCGCGGGCCGGCGGCCCAGCCGAGGCGCCAGCCGGTCATCGCGTAGGCCTTGGAGGCGCCGTTGATCGTGACCGTGAGCGCCTTCGCCTTCGGCGAGAGCGAGGCGATGGAGGTGTTGCGGAAGCCGTCGTAGACGAGCTTCTCGTAGATCTCGTCGGAGATGATGTAGATGCCCTCGGAGACGCAGATGTCGACGAGCGCCTCGAGGTCGGCCCGGCCGTAGGTGGCGCCGGTCGGGTTGTGCGGGTGGCAGAGGATGAGGGCCTTGGTGCGCGCCGAGAGGGCCTGCTTGAGGTCCTCGGGCTGCAGCCGGAAGCCGTGCTCCTCGCGCGTCGGCACGAACACCGGGTGCGCGCCCGCCATGCGCACCTGCTCGGGGTAGGTGACCCAGTACGGCGTCGGGATGAGGACGTCGTCGCCCTCGTCGAAGAGCGCCTGCGAGACCTCGTACAGCGCCGCCTTGGCGCCGCTGCACGAGATGATCTCGTCGGGCTGGTACTCGACGTTGTTCTCGTTGCGCAGCTTCTCGCAGATGGCCTTGCGCAGGTCGAGGGTGCCGGCGTTGGGCGTGTACTTCGTCAGGTTCTGGTCGAGCGCCTTCTTGGCCGCGGCCTTGATGAACTCGGGCGTGGGGAAGTCGGGCTCGCCGACGGAGAAGTCGGCGATGTCGACCCCCTGCTGCCGCATCTTCGTCGCCTGCGCGCTGATGCGCAGCGTGGGCGAGAAGCCGATCCGGTGGATGCGCTGGGCGATCATCGGGGGCCTGCCGCCGGGCTACGGGCGCTTGCCGTTCGTCGTCAGGGGCGCCGGGCCGCCGTCGCCGGGCGGGCTCCCGGCCGCGGGCGCGGCCAGCCTGCCTTCGATGACGTTCCGGAGGTCGACCCCGGTGAGCGCCTCGATCAGCGTCGGGAGCTGCGACAGCACGCCGGTCACCTGGCCGGTGAGCTTCGAGGCCTGCACGTTCTCGCCGTTGCCGACCATCACGATCTTCTCGACCTTCGAGAGCGGCTCGGAGACGGCGCGGGCGAGCTCGGGCATGACCTTGACCATCATCTCGAGCATGGCGGCGCGGTTGTAGTGCGCGTAGGCCTCGGCCTTCTTGCCGAGCGACTCGGCCTCGGCCTGGCCCTGGGCGCGGAGGGAGTCGGCGCGGGCGGCGCCGTCGAGGCGCACGCCGGCGGCCTTGCCCTTGGCCTCGAGCTCCTTGCGGTAGGCGTCGGCCTCGGCCTCGATGCGCGACTGCACGCTCATGGCCTCGGCGGGCTTCTTCACCGTGGCCTCGAGCTCCTTCTCGCGGCGCATGATCTCCTTCTCCTCGAGCTCGATGGCCTTCTGCTTCTCGAACAGGCGGAGGTCGTACTCCGACTTCTTGATCTCCGACGCCATCTTGTTGCGCTCGAGCTCGTAGGCCGCGTCGGCCTGCGCGCGCTTCTGGTTGATGGTCGCCTGGAACTCGGCCCGGTGCGACTCGAAGTCGCGGGTCGCCTGGGCGACGGCGGTCTCGGCCACGAGGCGGGCGACGTCGCCCTCCTTCTTGGCCTCGGCGCTCTTGACGGCCAGCTCGCGCTCGGTCTCGGCGCGGGCGATCTCGGCCTGCTCCCGCGCGCGCACGATCTGCGGCACGCCGAGGGCCGCGATGTAGCCCTGCGAGTCGCTGATGTCCTTGAGGGAGAAGGCCACCAGCTCGAGGCCCATCTTGCCGAAGTCGGCCTCGGCCGCGTGCCGCACCTCTGCGGCGACCTTGGCGCGGTCGGTGTAGATCTGCTCGACGGTCATCGTGCCGATGGCGGCGCGCAGGTGCCCCTCGAGGACCTCGTGGGCGACCTGGGTGATGCCGTCGCGGCCCTGGCCGAGGAACTGCTCGGCGGCGAGGCTGATCGAGTAGTCGTCGCTGGCGACCTTGACCTGGCCGTTCGCCTCGGCGCTGATGAGGACGCCCTGGCGCGTGAGCACCTCGGGCGTCTTCACGGTGACGGAGAAGATGTCGAGGGGGAGCGCCTCGGCGCTCTCGGAGATGGGGCTGACGAAGGCCGAGCCGCCAATCTGGATGCGGTAGCCGACCTCCCGCTTGTTGCCCTTCCGGTCCTCGACCGTGTAGCGGCCGCGGCCGGAGACGATGAGGGCCTCGTTGGCCCCGACCTTCTTGGTATTGGCCGCCCGGTACCAGACCAGCCCCACCACGAAGACGACGGCGACGGCGGCGAGGACGACGATGATCCACATGCGGGACCTCCCGAAGACGTGCCGCGTCACGGCACGCGCGCGAACCCGGCCGGTATATCGCACTGCAGAGAGGGGGGCAAGCGGGTTGTGGTGCGTTTTGGGGCGTAAGTGACCGTCGGTACAGAGACGCGTCGGACGGTGCGCCGCGCCGCGTCGCCGCGCGGCTCCGACGCGGCGCGAAAAGCGCGCGCGGCCGGGGCCCTCGGGTACGATGGGGCCACCCGGGAGGGCTCCCATGCACCGCGCCCTGGCTCTGACCTCGCTCGCCGCCTGCGCGCCCCCGGCGCCGCCGACCCCGGCCGCCCCCGCGCGCGGCCCGGCCGCGCCGGCGCGCCCCGCGCCCGCGGCGCCCGCGCGACCGGACCGGCCCCGGGCTGGCGGGGACCGTCGTGGTCAGGTTCGTCATCGCCCCCGACGGTGCGGTTCAGGGGTCCGCGATCGCCTCGAGCCGCGACGGCCGTCGGCCGCTGGCAGTTCCCCCCGCCCCGCGGCGGCGGCATCGTCGTCGTGAACTATCCGTTCAGGCTGCAGACGGCGGAGTGACGGGCGCTACGGGGTGAGGGTCAGGATCGAGACGAAGCTGCCGCCCGCCTGATCCGGCGGCACATCGGCGCTGCGCCAGCCGGCGGGCGGCGCGGCGAACGGGGGGAAGCCGGGCGGCGCGGGGTGGCTCTGGTCGGCGTTCGACCCGGTGAAGACGACCGCCGCGTCGCCGAGGCGCGGCGCGGCCGGGTCCCAGAAGAGGGCCGAGGTCACGAGCGTGTCGCGCCGCACCGTGTAGCTCCGGCCGCCCGTCGTCGCGGTCGCCGGCGCGCCGAGCATCCCCGGGGTGACGTGGTGCACGAGCACCCCGCGCCAGCTCGCCCCGGCCGCGACCGTGATGCCGGCGCCGCCCGCCGGGACGAGGCTCGGCCCGGTCGGCGCGCCGGCCGCGTCGGCGGCGAAGAGCTCGACCGCGCCGACGCTGCCGTCGCTGCCGACGGCGGCCTGGAGATCGTCGATGGCGCCGACGTCGTCGACGTCGTGCATCGCGCTCTCGAGCGTCTGCCGATCGACCCCGATCGTGCTCGAGACGAACGCCCGGTAGGTGCGCGGCGCGTCCGTCGGGTTCAGGAGCTCGATCGGCACCGCGACGTCACCGCCGCCGGCGGCCACGGTCCGCGCGGCGAAGGCCGGGCACACGGCCGCGGTCGGCGGCACCGTGACGAGGCGGAGCTCGTCGAGCTGCGCCGTCGTCGGGCCGCTCGCGCGGTCGCCGAGGAACACGGTCTGGAATTGCCGCAGCGAGCCGAAGAAGGTCAGCTCCTCCGCGACGGCGCGCGCGGCGTAGAAATGATAGTTGCCGCGGGAGTGGTCGAACGCCGCCGTCGCCATGACCACGCGCAGCCACCGGTCGGCGCCCGACGGGTCGAAGCGCAGCGGGCCGTAGCCGTGCATCTGCGAGTCCGTGAGGTTGCCCCCGGTCGCGTTCGTGCCGACCCACGGGTCGCCGGGCTTCCAGTGATAGGTGTAGATCGAGAAGGTCTGGCTCGTCGCGGAGAGCAGGCCGCTGCCGGCGGGGATCTTGATCCAGAGCTCGAGCGCGTTCGCGAGGTCGGGGTGATAGGTG
>DASXVK010000624.1:0-11904 GCA_036504295.1 Polyangia bacterium | reverse complement strand
GATCGGCTGACGAGCGAGCACCCGTCCGAGTGACACCGAGGCGTCAGCGTCCGGTGCGCCCGCGCGGCGCCGGCGCGGCGAGCACGCGCTCGAGCTCCACCGCGAGCCGCGCATCCGTCGACGCGAGCCGCCGCAGGGCGGCGCGGTCGAGCGGGACGCTCGCGGCCAGGGCCAGGGCGTCGGCCCGGTGCTTGGCGCCGGCGGCGGACTCCGGGTCGTCGAGGTACGCGCGCAGCTTGAGCACGACCAGCGCCTCGGGCGCGACCACGTCGACGGCACGGCCGAAGGCGCGGCCGCGCACCGCCGACGCCAGCGCCCACGCCTCGGCGGCATCGACCGGGACGAGGACATCGATGACGACGCCCGCCGCCCCGCGGGTCCGGCGGGGCGCGAACCTGAGCTGGGCCGGCGCGCCGGTGGGCGGCTCGCGCCCGACCTCCCGGAACGGGCCCGCGAGGCGCGCGCACACGGCGGCGAGATCGCCGGCGTCGACGAGCACGTCGATGTCCTCCGTGAACCGGCGCACCCCGTGGGCGCCCATCGCGACCGCGCCGCAGAGCGCGTAGCGCGCGCCGCTCGCCTCGAGCGCGTCGAGGAGCTGCAGGAACCGCCGCCGCACCGGCCGCGGGCGACTCGCCGTCGGATCCTCGGCCATCAGCTCCAGCACGGGCGAGAGGTCATCTGCGGCGCTCCGGTGCATCTCGTCGCTCGAGCATAGCATGGGGCGCACATTCAGATGGCGCCGCCGGCGGGCGACGAGCCGAGCGCCGCACGGTGCGCGGCGGGTCCGTCAGTGCACGGCGGGCGACGCGGGCACGCCGCACACGACGCCGCCGCTGAGGATGGCGAGATCGTAGTGGACCGTCACGGCTCCCGCCGTGATCTCGCCGGCGAGCAGGCTGCCGGAGAGCTCGGCGCCCTGCGGCGCGCTCACCCGCCCGCGGGGCGCGTGCACGACGGCGCCGACGGTCGTGCGCCCCTCGAGCGTCACCTCGCCGCCGACCCACAGCCGCAACCGCGCCGGCGCCGCCGGGGCGCCGAGGACGCGCTCGCCGGTCGCGGTGATGCTGCCCCCGACGACGAGGTCCAGCTCGGCGCCGGGGTCGAGCGTAACGGCCAGGTCGCCGCGGAGCGCGACGTCGCCGGCGACGGCGAGCAGGGCGCGGCCGTGCACGCGCAGCGTCACCGGCGCGGCGGCATCGATGGCGGTGAGGTAGAAACGGCCGCACGGCAGGTCGAGCGCGGTCGGCGCCACGACGACGCCGAGCGCGTCAGACGCGAGCCCGATGGCCGCGTCGTCGTTGCGCGCGGCGGTGGCGGCCGCGAGCGCGGCGGGATCCGGATGGGCCAGCGTCGCGCACGCGCACGGATCGGGGACGATCACGGCCTCGCGCACCACGGCGGCGGCGGCGACCTCGGGCTCGACGGTGCTGCCGAGGGGCACGTGCAGCGTCCCCGTGACGGCGACCGGGCCGCTGACGTCGCCGCCGACGAACGCGTCGCCCCCTACCTCGACCGGCACCGCCTCGGCGGCGAGCTCGCCCCCGAGACGCAGCGACTCGGCCACGCCGGCCCCGCCCGAGAGATCGGCGCTGCCGGCAGCGTACAGCGCGCCGCCGATCGTGAGGGCGCCGGCCGCGCTGACGCTGGCACCCGCGCCGACCGCGGCCGCGCCCACCCCGCCCGGCAGCAGCCCCGTCGAGTCGAACGAGTCGGTGCGCAGCGGCTGCGGCGCGTCGAGGCCGGCGCAGCTACACAGGGCGTAGCGATGGGCGCGCGCCGCGACCGCGCCGGCGCACTCCTCCGTGCCGCGCACGTCGAGCCGGATCGGCTCGCCCAGCCCGAGGCACGCGGGCCCGGCGCCCGCGTCGCCGGCGGCGCCATCGCCCGCGGCGTCCCCGGGCGGTGCGCCGGCCCGGCCGGGGAGCAGCTCGACGTCCCGCGTGCAGGCGCCGGTGAGGAGCAGCAGCCCGGCCAGGGCGCGCCTGATGGCGAGAGCGCGCTTCACGGTGGCGGCGCGAGCCGCGCGAGGCGGGCCCGGGCCTCGCGGGCGAAGCGGCCGCCCGGGTAACGCGCGAGGTAGCGCTCGAGCGCCGCGACGGCCGCGGCCCGGTCGCCGCGCTCCGCCTCGAGCTGGCCCACCGCGTAGAGCGCGCTCTCGGCCTGGGACGTCCCGCCGAAATCACGGACGACCTGCCGGTACTGCGCCATGGCGTCGCGGTGGCGCCCCTCGACCAGGTACGACTCGGCCATGAGCGCTCGCGCCTCGACGGCGATGGCGCGCTCGGCCCCGAGCAGGGGGCGGAGGAGCGCCCGCGCGGCCTCGCCGCGGCCGGCCGAGAGCGCATGACGCGCCTCGCGCAGGCCCGCGCGGCGCCCCTCGTCGCGTGCGGCCGCCGCGACCCGCGATCCGGGGGACGCCCGCGCGACGCCGGCGCGCCCGGCCGCTGGGGCCGGCGCGCTCGCCGGCCCGGTGGCGGGCGGGCCGACCGCAGGCGCGACCAGCGGCGCGGACGCCGGCGCCGGCGCGGCGGGGGCCGCGAGCGCCCACCTCCCCGCCGGCCCCAGCTCCGCCAGCCGGCGGCCGTCGCGGCCCATCACGCGCACCTGGCCGCGTTCGGTCGCGACGCCCTGGAGATCGACGCGGAACCGGGTGCCGACCACGTGGACGATGAAGGCCGGCGTCTCGACCATGAACGGGCGGCCACGCTGCGGCGCTACGTCGACGACGATGCTGCCGGTCACGATCTCGATCGTGGCCACCCCGGGCCGCCAGCGCAGCTCGGTGCCTCCCGCGAGCTCGACCAGCGCCGGACCGACGCGCGCGGCGCCGCCGGTCGGGGCGCGCAGCACGGCGCCGCCGTCCGCGGTCGCGAGGATGGCGACCGCGCCCGCGACCGGCCGGACGGCCCCGGGCGCCGCCGCGCGGCCCGCCAGCCACCACCCGGCGGCGACGAGGGCGCACGCCGCCGCGAGCGCCACCCCGACGGCGGCGGCCGACCGCCGCTCGCGCGGCGGGGCCGGCGCCGCGCCTCCGGCCAGCAGGGCCTGTCGCACCCGCACGTGCGCGGCGGCCGAGAGCGACGGCGGCTGCCACTGCTTGAGCCGGCGGATCGGCTCGAGGGCGACCTGCTTCGCGCGACAGGCGGCGCACTCCTCGAGGTGCGCCTCCAGCTCGAGGTGCTCGGCGTCGCTCGCGCGACCGGCGATCGCGGCCGTGAGCAGGCCATCCGTGCGCAGGCACCGCAGCGCCATCACGCCGGCTCCTTCCCGCCATCGGCCAGGTCGCGCAGCGCCGGGTCCAGCCGCGCGAGCGCCAGCAGCTCGCGCCGGGCAAACCAGATGCGCGACTTGGTCGCGGCGTGGCCCGCGTCCATGAGCGCCGCCACCTCCTCGATCGAGTGGCCCTCGACCGTGTAGAGGAGGAACGCGATCCGCTTGCGCGGCGTGATGCGGTCGAGCAGCGCGTGGACGCGCAGCGCGAGACGCCGGTCGTCGAGAACCTGATCGGCCGTGGCGGGCTCACGTGGCTCCTCCTCCGGCCGCAGCACCTCGAGCGGGGCGGTCCGCCGGACGCCGCGACGCAGGTGGTGCTGCGCGACGTGGACGCCGATGCGCACCAGCCACGTCGCGAGCGCCGCCTCCCCGCGGTACCGCGCCAGGCTCCGGATCGCCTCGATGAAGGTCGTCTGCACCAGGTCCTCGAGGTCGGGGGTCGGCCCGACCAGCCGCCCGATGGTGCGGGTGACGCGCCCGACGTGCG
Organism: Polyangia bacterium; assembly: GCA_036504295.1. Classification (GTDB taxonomy): domain Bacteria; phylum Myxococcota_A; class Polyangia; order JACRCY01; family JACRCY01; genus DASXVK01. The sequence continues at coordinate 8,141 of DASXVK010000624.1, read as the reverse complement.
TGCGGTACAGCTCGTCCAGGGCGTGGGGCTCGCCGGCGCGACAGCCCTCGATCAGGACCCTCTCCTTGGCCGCCACCGCCGGCCGCTCGCCTGCCACCCGCTCCGGCACCACGTTTGATAGTACCAGAACGGCCGCGCGCGGTTGAACGTCAGGGCGCGGCGAAGCCGAGCGCCAGGCCCGCCCCGAGGAGGAGCGCGCCCTCGTCGATGGCCGGGAGGCCGCCGAGGAGGAAGCGGGTGCGCGGAACGGTGCGCTCGATGAGGAGCCGCAGATCCACCGACAGGTGGCTGGAGATGCGGCGCCGGGCGAGCGCCGCCGCCCCGAGGCCGATCGACACCTGGGTCGAGTCGCCGCGTGCGCCGTCCGGCGCGAGGCCGCTCGCGGCGAGGACGTGCACCGTCACGACCGGGCCGCCGCCGACGCCCCAGCGGCCGCGGCGCAACAGCCCGCGCGCGCCGAGGCGGATCGGGAGATCGAGCAGCGTGGCGATCCCGGTCGCCTCGCTGATGCTGGGGCGGGTCGTCACCTCGAGCCCGACGTGGGCCTCGAGGTGAGCGCCGAGGGTGGTGGCGGCCTCGACCGAGAGCCCCTGCCGGATCAGCTCGGCGTGCCGGGGCGCAGTCAGCCAGTAACCCGCCGCGACTTGGGCCCGGCGCCGCGGCCCGGCGCGCGGCGGCGGCGCCGCGCCGCCAGCCCCCGTGGCCGGGGCCGCGGCGGAGGCCGGGGCCGGCAGCGGGATCGCGCGCCGCGCGACCATGGGGTCCAGCGCGACCGCGCCCGTGAGGATCGCGCGCAGCTTGAGGGCGAGGGCACGGTCCACGTCGGGTGCCGGCCCCGGCACCGGCGCCTCGTGGACCTCCGGCGCCCGCCCCCCGTCGCCGGCGACGGTGTAGAGCACGATCGTGCCCCCGCCTGGCCCGCGGTGCGCGGTGCACCAGAAGACGAGCCGCGCGCCCGCGGCCCGGGCACGGGCGAGGACCAAGGCCACGGCGGCCGGCGTCAGCGCGGCCGGCGCGCCGAGCTCGACGCGCACCACCAGCCCGAGGTCCCGGGTGTAGATCGCGACCGCGTCGAGGAGCGCGCCCTCGTCGAGCCGGGACCGCTCGCCCGCGCTCAGGAAGAGCACGGTCCCGTCCGCCGCCGCCGGGACGGCGGCGACCGTGAGCGTGAGGAGGAGCGCCGCCCGGACCGCCATCACCCCTCGACTGTACGTCGGCGGCCGCGGCGTCGCCAGCCCAGCCCGTTCAACCGTCACGGGCCGTGCCGGCACTATGCAGGGTGAGCTCGGCAAGTCAGGAGGAACCATGCGGATGCGGCTGATGGTGTCTCTGCTCCTCGGAGTGGCATTGACGGCGGTCGGGTGCGGCGGCGAGAGCGTCGCCGTGAAGACGGACGGTGGCACGCTCGGCGACGGGGGCGCGGGCGATGGGGCCACGGTCCACGACGACGGGGGCGCCTGCGGCGCGCTCGGGACCGCGTGCTGCCCCGGCCAGGTCTGCACCGACGGGACGTGCGTCGCGGGCATCTGCTCCGCGTGCGGGGCGCTCGGCAGCGTGTGCTGCCCGGGCGACGCCTGCGGCGGCGGCGCGTGCGTCGGCGGCGTGTGCCAGGCGTGCGGCGGGGGCGGTCAGGCGTGCTGCACCGGGCGCGCCTGCAGCGGCGGCTTCGCCTGCACCGGCGGCGGCGACGGCGTCTGCACGCAGTGCGGCGGCGCGGGCGAGGCGTGCTGCGCGGCCAACACCTGCGCCGGCGGCGGCTGCTGCGTGAACAACCTGTGTACGAGCGAGACCTCCACCTGTCCCATCGTCGGCGGCACCTGCGCCGCCGGAAGCTGCGGCAGCTGCGGCGGCGTCGCGCAGAACTGCTGCACCGGCGGCCTGTGCACGGCCCCGTCGAGCACGTGCGTGACGGGCCAGTGCGCGGCCTGCGGCGGCCCCGGCCAGCCCTGCTGCCGGGGCACCTGCGGCCAGAATGACCTCGTCTGTAACAACGGGACCTGCGCGGCGTGCGGCGGCCCCGGCCAGCCCTGCTGCGCCGGCGACGCCTGCACCGGCGCGGGGCTCGCCTGCGACAACGGCACGTGCGCGGTGTGCGGCGGCCCGGGCGAGACTTGCTGCTTCGGCGCCGCCTGCGCCGCCGGGTGCTGCGACCCGGGCCCGAACCACTGCGTGGCCGAGACCACCGCCTGCCAGAACGGCGGCGTGTGCACGAGCGGCGCGTGCCTCCTCTGCGGCAACCCGGGCGAGGCGTGCTGCGCGGGCGCGACCTGCACGGGCGGCGGGTGCTGCACGGGCACCGCGTGCGTCGCCTCGGGCGCGGCCCCGGCCGCGAGCGGCTCGGTGTGCAGCAACGGCGCCGTCGTGACCTGCGGCGCCGCGGGCGCGCCGTGCTGCGCCGGCGCGGCCTGCGACGCCGGCGGCTGCTGCGTCGGCGGCTCCTGCGTGGCGAGCGGCACGGCGCAGGGCTGCGGCTTCGCGGGGAGCTGCGCCGCGGGCGCGTGCAGCGGCGGCGGCACCACCTGCGGCGGCCTCGGCGATCAGTGCTGCGCGGGCGGGGGCGCGGTCGCGGACTTCTGCACCGCGGGCGGCCTCGCGTGCAACCCCGACTCGCAGCAGTGCGAGGCCTGCGGCGGCCCGGGCGAGCCCTGCTGCGAGGGCAACGAGTGCGCCGGCGGCGGCTGCTGCGATCATAACGTGGGGAACATGCCTACCTGCATCGCGGCCGCGGGCACGTGCTCCAGCGGCCAGGGCGTGTGCACGGCCGGCGGCTGCCGCGGCGGGGCCTGCGGCGTCCGGGGCGCCGACTGCTGCGGCGGCGGGGTGGACTGCACGGCGCCGTTCACCGATTGCGGCGGCAACAATCTGTGCCGCGCCTGCGGCGGTCTCGACCAGCGCTGCTGCCCCGGGAGCGGCGGCGAGTACTGCGCGCCGCCGTTCGTCTGCGACCCCGGCAACAACACCTGCGCCCCGTGCGGCGCCAGCGGCCAGCGCTGCTGTCCCGGCCGGACCTGCGGCGCCGCGCTCACCTGCAGCAACACCACGAACCGCTGCCAGTAGCCGCGGCGAGCCGGCTGGCTCGTTGCCGGTCTGACACCCCCGCTCCCGCCACCCCGATGTGACGCGGCCGCGCCAACCTGATTCGCGGGCCGGCCGCGACGCACATTCTCGTGGCGCCGCCAGCAGGGCTGTAGTAGCGTTTCGCGCCGAGTCGAGACAAGACGTCGGGGGACGGCGCTGGACGCGACGGGGGAGTCGCGGCGAGCCGTAGGATCCATGGACAAGATCGTCGTCAAAGGGGCGCGGGAGCACAACCTCAAGAACATCGACGTCGAGATCCCGCGCGGCAAGCTGGTCGTCCTCACCGGCCTGTCGGGGTCGGGTAAGTCGTCGCTCGCGTTCGACACCATCTACGCCGAGGGGCAGCGGCGCTACGTCGAGTCCCTGTCGGCCTACGCCCGCCAGTTCCTCGAGCAGATGGCGAAGCCCGACATCGACTCCATCGAGGGGCTGTCGCCGGCCATCAGCATCGAGCAGCGCACCACGTCCCGTAACCCGCGCTCGACCGTGGGGACGGTCACCGAGGTGTACGACTACCTGCGGCTGGCCTACGCGCGCATCGGCGAGGTGTACTGCTACCAGTGCGGCCGGCGCATCGCGGCGCAGTCGGTGCAGCAGATGGTCGAGCAGATCCTGGCGCGGCCCGAGGGCACCCGCTTCTCGGTCCTGGCGCCGATCGTCCGCGGCCGCAAGGGCGAGTTCAAGAAGGAGCTCGAGAAGCTGCGCAAGGACGGCTTCGTCCGCGCGAACATCGACGGCGAGCTCTACGACCTCAGCGACGCGCCCAAGCTCGACCCGCAGAAGCATCACACGATCGAGGTGTACGTCGACCGCCTCGTGCTCAAGCCCGAGATCCGGCAGCGGCTGACGGACTCGGTGGAGCTGTGCGTCGGGCTCGCCGACGGCCTCTGCAAGATCGCGCCGCTCGAGGGCGAGGACCTCCTCTTCTCGGAGAAGTTCGCCTGCATCGAGTGCGGCATCTCCTACCCCGAGATCACGCCGCGCTTCTTCTCCTTCAACAACCCCCACGGCGCCTGCCCGTCGTGCGACGGCATCGGCGCGCGGATGTTCTTCGATCCCGCGCTCATCGTGCCGAACCCGGAGCTGAGCCTGCGCGAGGGCGCGATCGATCCGTGGGAGAAGCGCAACGCGCCCTTCTTCCAGTCGATCCTCGACGCGGTGGCGGCGCACTTCGACATCGACCTCTACGCCCCGTGGCACACGCTCTCCGAGGAGCAGCGCCGGCTCATCATGCACGGCGCCGGCGCCGCCCAGGTCCAGTTCCACTTCGACAAGAACGGCAAGCGCCACAGCTTCCACAAGGAGTTCGAGGGCGTCCTCGCGAACCTCGAGCGGCGCCTGTCGGAGTACGAGCGGCGCCGCCGCGAGGAGGGCAACGTCTCCGTCGGGAGCTTCGAGGCCGCCTACGAGGAGTTCCACCGCTACATGAACAAGTCGCCGTGCGAGGAGTGCGGCGGCACCCGCCTGCGCAAGGAGGCGCGCAACATCCGCATCGGCGGCAAGGCGATCACCGACCTGACGGCGTTGCCGATGCGCGACGGCCTCGCGTTCGTGCGCGGGCTGGCCCTGAGCTCCCGCGAGCGGGCCATCGCCGACCGGATCCTGCGCGAGATCCAGGACCGGCTGCAGTTCCTGTGCGCCGTCGGCCTCGACTACCTCGCGCTCGACCGCCCCGCCGCCACGCTCTCGGGCGGCGAGGGGCAGCGCATCCGCCTCGCCACCCAGCTCGGCAGCTCGCTCACGGGCGTGCTCTACATCCTCGACGAGCCGTCGATCGGGCTGCACCAGCGCGACAACGCCCGCCTCCTCGAGACGCTCCGGCGCTTGCGCGACCTCGGCAACACCGTCCTCGTCGTCGAGCACGACGAGGAGACCATCCGCGCCGCGGACCACGTCATCGACATGGGCCCGCGGGCCGGCGTGCACGGCGGCCGCATCATCGCCGCCGGCACCCCCGAGGACGTCGCGACCTCGACCGCCTCGCTGACCGGGGCGTACCTCAGCGGCCGGCGCGCCATCGCGGTGCCCGGCACGCGCCGCCCGGTCAAGAACCAGTGGCTCACGGTCAAGGGCGCGCGGGCGAACAACCTCAAGGGGATCGACGTCCGCTTCCCGCTCGGCGTGCTGTGCGCCGTCACCGGGGTGAGCGGTTCCGGCAAGTCCACCCTCGTCGTCGATACGCTGCTGCCCGCGCTCGAGTCGAGCCTGTACCACGCCAAGACCACGCCCGGGGCGCACGACGCCATCGATGGCCTGCACCTGCTGGACAAGGTCATCGACATCGACCAGTCGCCGATCGGCCGCACCCCGCGCAGCAACCCGGCCACGTACAGCGGCGTCTTCACGCACATCCGCGATCTCTTCGCCCAGCTCCCGGACTCGAAGGCGCGCGGCTACAAGCCGGGCCGCTACTCCTTCAACGTGAAGGGCGGCCGCTGCGAGGAGTGCCAGGGCGACGGCATCCTGCGCATCGAGATGCACTTCCTGCCGGATCTCTACGTCGAGTGCGAGGAGTGCCGCGGCCGCCGCTACAACCGCGAGACGCTCGAGGTGCGCTACAAGGGCATGAGCATCGCGGACGTGCTCGACATGACCGTGAGCCAGGCCTGCGACTTCCTCGAGCACATCCCCAAGGTGCGCCAGAAGCTCGAGACCCTGCGCGACGTCGGCCTCGGCTACCTCACGCTCGGCCAGTCGGCGACCACGCTCTCGGGCGGCGAGGCGCAGCGCGTGAAGCTGTCGCGGGAGCTGGCGAAGAAGAGCACCGGCCGCACCCTCTACATCCTCGACGAGCCGACGACCGGGCTGCACTTCGCCGACATCCATCAGCTCCTCGAGGTCCTCACCCGTCTCGTCGAGGCCGGCAACAGCGTGCTCGTCATCGAGCACAACCTGGACGTCATCAAGACCGCCGACTACGTCATCGACCTCGGCCCCGAGGGCGGCGACGGCGGCGGCGAGATCGTCGCCCAGGGCACGCCCGAGGACGTGGCGCGCACCGCGGGGTCGCACACCGGCGCGTACCTGCGCAAGATGCTGCAGCTCAGGCGGTGACGCCGCATGCCCGAACCTGCCATTTGCGCCGCGGGTCTGCGCAAGGAGTTCGGGGACGCGGTCGCCGTGGACGGGCTCGACCTGTGCATCCCGCCGGGCGAGATCTACGGGCTCATCGGCCCGAACGGCGCGGGCAAGACGACGACCTTGCGCATGCTCGCCGCCCTGCTCCGGCCCACCGCCGGCCGCGCGACGATCACCGGCATCGACGTGGCCACCGCGCCCGACGCCGCCAAGGCGCGGCTCGGGTTCCTCACGGGCACGACGGGGCTGTACGCCCGGCTCACCGTGCGCGAGCTGTGCGCCTACTTCGGCGCGCTCTATGACCTGCGCGGCGAGCGGCTCGCGGCGCGCGTCGCCGAGCTGGGCGCGCGGTTCGACTTCACGCGGCTGCTCGACCGTCGCTGCGGCGGGCTCTCGACCGGGGAGCGGCAGCGGGTGTCGGTGGCGCGGGCGGTGCTGCACGATCCGCCGGTGCTCATCCTCGACGAGCCCACCGCCGGGCTCGACATCATCGCGAGCCGCTTCATCCACGACTTCGTGCGCGCGGCGGGCGCCGCCGGCACGGCGGTGATCTTCTCGACGCACTACCTCACCGAGGCGCACCGGCTGTGCGGCCGCATCGGGCTCGTCGACCGCGGCCGCCTCGTCGCCGAGGACGCGCCCGACGCGATCCTCGCGGCGGCCGGGGTGGGCACCCTCGAGGAGGCCTTCCTCGCCCTCGTCACGCGCGGCGGCGCGATGCCGGAGAGTCGGGGCTGACGCGATGATGAATGCAACAGGGAGACGGGGAGGCGGGGAGGCCGCTTCTGTTTTGGCGCACGACGCATGCGTCGTGCACGACGCCCGCGTCGGCGCGACCCAACCTGACCGACTCCCCGACTCCCCGTCTCCCTGTTTTCCTGTCCGGCGGTGCCCGAAAGGCGGCGCGCCGTGAGCCTGCGGCACGTCCGTGCCGTGTGGGGCAAGGAGCTGCGCGAGACGCTGCGCGACCGGCGCACGCTCACCGTCATGATCGTCCTGCCGCTGCTCCTCTACCCGCTCGTCGGCGTGCTCGGCACGCAGGCCGTCAGCGCGAACCGCGTCGGCCGCGAGGAGCGGCCGGCCACCGTGGCCGTCGAGGGCGACGGCGCCACCGCCGAGCGGCTGCGCGCGGCCGTACGGCGGTGGCCCCGGCTCGCGCTCGCCACCGGCGGCCGCGCGGCCCTCGCCCGCCACGAGGTGGGGGCGGTCGCGGTGGTGGCGCCGGACGCCGACGCGCGGCTCGGCCGCAGCGAGCGCCCGCGCATCACGATCCTGTGCGACGAGGCGGACGACGACTCGCAGGTCGCCGCCGCCCGCCTGCAAGGGGCGATCGCCGCCTTCGCGCGCGCCTCCGCGGAGGATCTCCTGCGCGCGCGCGGCCTGCCCGCGTCCCTGGTCGAGCCGTTCGAGGTGACGACCGAGAACGTCGCGCCGCGCGCCCGCATGGGCGGCTACCTGCTCTCGCTCGTGCTGCCGATGGTGACGGTGCTCATGGTCATCCTCGGCGCGTTCTACCCCGCCATCGACGTCACCGCCGGCGAGAAGGAGCGCGGCACGCTCGAGACGATCCTGTGCGCGCCGCTCGCGCGGCGCGACCTCATCCTCGGCAAGTTCCTGTGCGTCGCCACCCTCGCCTTCCTGGCCGCGCTGCTGAACCTCGCCAGCATGGGGCTCACCGGCATCACGATCCTGCACAGCGCCCTGCCCGAGGCGCAGGTGCCCTGGCGGGTGCTGCCGGTGGTGCTGGTGGCGCTCGTGCCGGCGGTGCTGCTCTTCAGCGCGATCATGCTCGCGGTCGCGGCGCTCGCCCGCAGCTTCAAGGAGGCGCAGAACGCGCTCACGCCGGTCTACCTCGTGTGCGTGGTCCCGGCGATGATCGCCGCCCTCCTGCCCGGCGTGCGCCTCGGCTGGCTCACCGCCGTCGTCCCCGCCGTGAACGTGAGCCTCCTCGTGAAGGACCTCATCCGCGGCGACGCCGCGGTCGG
>DASXVK010000623.1:0-15234 GCA_036504295.1 Polyangia bacterium | reverse complement strand
TCGCGCGACATTGATGTCATGGCGGCGCGAGTCCCGACGCGCGCGTGACACGTTGTCGACGGAAAAACGCGCGAGTGGCTGTTCGGGTGTCCGGAATCATCGGAACCAGGGTCTGACATGCGCGTCATGGAGGTCGGGCGGCGCCGCCCGGCCGCGAGCGCCCCCGCGGCCCCGTCTCCGTCGAGCACGCCGCGGGCGCGGCCGTCGCGTCACGCTGGCACCGGCGTTGCATTGCGTCGCGGCGGCGCGGCGCGCCGGGGATCTCTCGTCGGTCGCGGAGCGCGCGCGCTCCGTCCCTTGACGCTCCCGTGGGCCGCCATGTTGCGACAGATCCGCCCCGGGCTGCGACCTTAATGATGGAGCGCCGGCCCTCAGGCGGCGTTCTGGATCCACAACCCCGGAGGTCCCGATGGCGCTCGCCCGTTCGCTGCTGGTCGTCTGTGCGCTCGCTGCTGGCTGTGTCGAGGAGACGGCGCCCCCGAGCGCCGGACGGCACGCGGTGATGAGCGGCGCGACGAGCCCCGACGAGCTCGGCTTCGCGATCGACCGGCTCCAGCGGAACGCCGCCGCGGGCCAGCTCGTAGAGCAGGGGGGCACGCGCTACCAGGGCTGCAGCGGGACGCTGGTCGGCGATCGCGTCGTGATCTCGGCCGCGCACTGTGTGGTGATGAACCAGCAGGAGTGGTTCAACGGCGCCGACCCCGAGCTCGCCCCCGCCGACGCGCTCTTCTACGCCATCGGTGACGACGTGCGCGCGCCGGCCTGCCTGCTCGCCGCCGAATCGGTGCACCTGCACCCGCAGGCGCACGTGGACCAATATGGCGCCATCGCCCACGACGCCTCCGTCACGATCCTCAAGGACTCGGCCGTCGCCACCTGCCCGGCGGCGGTGCCGGTGCAGCTCAACCGGGACCCGCTCGGCGAGGACTTCGTCGGGCGCGAGGCGCTGCAGGGCGGCTTCGGCGCGCTCGACGCCTCGTACCGCTTTTCGCCGCTGCGGTACTGGTCGCTGCTGCGGATCGCCGCCCTCGCGCCGGACTACGTGGTCGTGCAGTCTGCCGGCGGGCACGGCTTCCCGTCCTTCGGCGACTCGGGCAGCGGCCTGCTGTGGCGCTTCCCCGACGGGAGCCTCCGCACGCTCGGCATCGACTCCCTCGGCGAGGGCGCCGGCGGGACCTTTGTGCGGGTCGACAACCAGGCCGCGCTCCTCGACGCCGTGGTCACGCCCGAGCTCACCTGCGGCCCGGTGGGACCGGGCGGCCTGTGCCGCGACGGGGTCGTGATCGCCTGCGGTGCGCAGGGGTTCACGAGCCTCGACTGCGCCGCGAGCGGGCGCGACTGTGCCATCGACGCCCAGGGGCAGGCGGGCTGCGCCTGCACCTGCGACACGGAGCCGTACTGCCAGGCCGACTGCCCCTGCGACGCTGCCTGTCCGTGCGCTTGCGACGTGAGCGACGCGTGCGACCCCGGCTGCACCTGCGACCCGCAGTGCTGGCCGCCCGCGTGCGCCTGCAACCTGGGGCCGGGGTGCGACCCCGGCTGCGCCTGCGACCCGGAGTGCGCGTGCGAGGCGGGGCCCGCCGCCGGCTGCAGCGTGACCCCGGCGGCCGGCCGCGCCTCGCCCCTGCTCGTCGTCGCGGCGCTGCTCCTCTTCCTCCTGGGCGGGTGGTGGCGGCGGCGGTTCGGCCTGCTCGGCGCGGGCGTCATCCTCGGCGTGGCCGGGCTCGCCGCCGGCTGCTCCGACAGCACGACGCTCGTGTGCCACGCGCGCGACGGCGGCGCCGTGGTGGACGCCGTCGCCGACGGCGCAGGCGAGGACGCGGCTGGTCCCGGGCCGGACGGTGCCTGCGTCACCGTCAACGACCTCCTCGCTCCGGGCGCGTGCGGCGACGGCTGGGCTTGCGACCGCATCGACTTCGTCTCCGGCGCGGTCGGCTGCCGCCCCGCCGGCCCGGCCGAGGCCTACTCCGCGTGCACGCCGGTGACGCCCGCGTGCCCCGGCGGCATGAGCTGCATCGGCTCGTCTCCGACGAAGATGCGCTGCCTGCCGTTCTGTCCGGTCGGGGCGACGTCGGGCTGCCCCGGCGACGGCCTCTGCGTGTACTCCGTCAACACGTCGGCCGGCGAGGTGGGCCTCTGCACGCCGCCCGAGGCCTGCGACCCGGTGTCGCACTGGACCTGCGCGGCGGGCGAGGGCTGCTACTTCGTCGACGCCCGCACCTACTGCCTGCCCGGCGGCGGCGGCACCGCCGGCGCGGCCTGCCAGTCGGGCGAGCAGTGCGCGCCCGGCTTCGGCTGCCAGGGCCCCGCGCCCGCGCACTGCGCGGCGTGGTGCCGGAGCAACACGCAGTGCGACGCCCCGGCCACCTGCCAGGGCATCGGCACCGTGCCGGGGTACGACAACCTGGGGTGGTGCGGCTGACGGGCCGGGTAGCGCGCCCGCGCGCTGAGTGGCTGCAGGCGCGCCGGCTCCTCCGCCCAATCGACGCCGGCAAGCTTCTGCCAGCAGTTCGTAGCCCCCGGCGCGCCGTCCACCCAGCGGCGGCGGTTGAGCCTGGGGCCTGCCGCATCGCGCGGCTCCGCTCTGAGCGGTGACATCACATCGGGGTGCGCGGACGGGGGCCCCCGCCGCGGCCCGGGCGGGCGCGCCGCGGCTCGCTTCGGCCAGCCGCCCCCGTCGCGTGCCGGGAAAGGGGCCCCCGCTCCGGGCTTGACACACACCCGTTTCATGATTATGGCTATAGTTGTGCCGCGCCGTCCCGCCCCACCGAAGACCGCGCCCCTCAGTCGCGCCGACGACATCCCGCGCCGGTCGCGCCGGGCCTACCGGAAGCCGCGGCAGCTGTCGCTGCCCGCACCCCGCACCTGGGGCGGGAGCCGGCCTGGTGCCGGGCGGCCGCGCGGCGCGCGGCCGCGTGCCTGGCACCGCAGCCAGCCTGAGCACCTCGCCCGACACCCGGTCCATCTGACCTTCCGCGCGCGGGCTGGGCTCCCGAGCCTGCGGACGCCGCGGCTCTTCGCGGTCGTGCTCGAGGTCATCAGGGCCGTGGCGCACCGCCCCGACTGTCGCGTGGTCCATTTCACGGTCCAGGACGACCACCTGCACCTCATCGTCGAGGCCGATGACGGGCGCGCCCTCTCATCGGGCGCCCGCGGGTTCGCCATCCGGGTCGCCCGCGCCGTCAACCGCGTCTTGGGCCGCCGCGGCCCGGTGTGGGATAGCCGCTACCACCGGCGTGACCTCACGACGCCGACGGAGACGCGGTGGGCTCTGCTCTACGTCTTGGCGAACTGGCTCAAGGACCACCCGGACGGGCGCGGGCTCGATCCGTGCTCCTCGGCGGCGTGGTTCGACGGCTGGCAGGAGCGGCGCGTCCGCGCCGGATCGCCGCCCGGGCCTTCGCCGGTCGCGCCGGCGCGGGTATGGCTGATCACGACGGGGTGGAAGAAGGCGGGGCCGCTGAGCGTGCGAGCGCGGCCGCGGCCGCCAAAGAGCTGGCGTCGCACGGCGCGCGCGGGCCGCGCGGGCGGGGTCGCGTGGGTCGAGCTGTGACGCCATGACCCCCGCCTGCGGACTGCCGCCGCCGGAGCGTCCCTTGACGCTCCCGTGGCCCGCCGGTACGTTGAGCGCATGACCACCGTGCCGACGGAACCGGCCGCGCTCGCAGCCGCCATCGGCGCCATCGCGGCGCGCGAGGCGTGGGTCCAGGTCTGCGTGGTCTTCGGCTCGGCCGCGAAGGGCCGCCTCGGCCCCGAGAGCGACGTCGACGTCGGCTGGCTCGGCCCCGCGCCGCCCGACGGCGAGGCGCGCCTGCGCGCGGCCCTCGAGCGGGCGGTCGGGCGTGAGGTCCACCTCATCGACCTCGGTCGCGCGCCCGAGCTGCTGCGCGTCGAGGTGCTCCGCACCGCCGTGCTCGCGTACGAGCGCACCCCCGCCGCGTGGACCACGTTCGCCGGCGATGCGATCGCGCGCTGGCTGGACATCGCGCCGATGGTGCGGGAGTGCGCCGAGGCCGTGCGCCGCCGCGCCCTCGCCGGAGCGGGCCCGCGGGGCGGTTGACCAGCGCGGTCAGGGCAGGATCTTCGGCCGCCCCGCCTTCGTCCGCGCCGCCGCGCGCGCGTTCCGCAATCGCTGCAGAGCGAACAGCCCCTCGGCGGACATGCAGTTGTTGGACAGGTTGCCGAACGCGTGATCCACGGTGGTCGGCACGCGCGCGGTGACCATCGGGCCGCGCGCGAGCGCGTCGAAAGCGATCCCGTGCGCGCGTGACTGGAAGAGCGATAGCTCGGTCAATGCGGGGAGGTTGGCGAGCAGGCGGACACCGTCGTCCGTCACCGGGGTCCCGTCGAGGTCGAGGCGCCGCAGCGCGCGGTGCGACGCCAGGGTCGCGAGGCCGCGGTCACCTACGGGCGTGTGTGCCAGGCTGAGCTTGCGAAGGGTCACGGCTCGCGCGAGCGGTGCGAGCGCGCCGTCGGTGACGCGGCTCCAGGCGAGGTCGAGCTCCTCGAGGTGCGGGAGCTTCGCCAGGTGCTCGAGCCCGCCCGCGACGACGCCGATCCGCTGCAAGGTGACGCGACGGAGGGCGAGGAGTCCGCCCAGGTGCGCGAGCCCCCCGCCCGTGATGCCGCGCCACCGGCCCCCACACCCCTCGCAGTCCGTGGGGTCCGCCGTGCCCAGGGCCGGATCGCCACACGGCGCGGTGCCCGGGACGCACCCGGTACAGTCCACCGCGAGGCGGAGCTCCTCGAGCTGCGCGAGTCGCCGCAGCGACGAAAGGCCCGCATCCGTGATGCGTCCCGCCTTCGAGAGGTCGAGGCGACGGAGCCTCGGCGCGATACGGGGGACCAGCGCAAGCTCGGCGTCGGTGGTGCCGCGTGGCATGTCGAGGCGGCGGAGGCCGGGCATGCCATCGAGGAACCCGAGCCCTCGGTACGTGATCGAATCGGGCAGCGTGATCGCCGTGAGGGAGCGAAGATGATGCAGCCGCGGTAGGCCGCCGTCGGTCACGTGCGGTGACAGGCGCAGGGCGCGCAACCCCGTCAGTGCTGACAGGTGGGCCAGGCCGTCGTCGCCCACGGAAGTCGCCGCCAGATCCAGTGACCGCAAGGCCCCGAGGTCCCGGAGGTCCCGGAGGTCGCGGTCGATGATCGAACCCCCGAGCGTCAGTGCCTCGAGCCGCGGCAAGGCGGCCAGCGGCTTCAGGCCGACGCTCGTGACATCGCGCGTGGGCACGGCCAGTCGGCGCAAGGAGCGCGCCGTCGCCAGCGCCGGCAGCCCCCGGCCGCTGACCTCCGTTCCCCTCAGGTCCAGCTCCTCCAGGGGAAGGGCCGCGACCCGGCGCATCCCGTCGTCGCTGACCGCCGTGCCTCGAAGGAGCAGCCGGCGGAGCGCGCGCATTGAGGCGAGGTGTGCGAGCCCCGCGTCGCTGATCTTCGTGCGCGAGAGGTCCAGGCTCTCGAGCCGCACGAGCCCCCGCAGCGCGTGCAGCTCGGCGTCGCCGATCGCGACCCCCGCGAGGTCCAGATGTCGGAGCTGCGTCAGGCCGGCGAGGTGCCGCATCGCCTCGAGCGAGCACGTTGCCGCGGGGAGCGCCAACGTGCGTAGCGACCCGAGAGAGGCCAGGTGCCGCAGGCTCCGGGCCGTCAGCTCGCGGCAGGGGCGGAGGTCGAGGCCCGCGAACCCGCGGCGCTTCACCTCGGCCGTGAGTCCCGTCATGAGCCGCTCCGCGTCGCGGGCGTCGCAGCCCGGGACGGCGACGACCCAGGGCTGATCGGGCGGCACGGGGACGCCGCCGCCGTCGGCGGTCGAGGTCACCCCCAGCTCGAGCTCGTCGGCGGCCCAGTCCTCCCAGTCCGCGCGCGGCCAGGGATGGTGCAGCGCGACCCAGAGCCACACGTCCGAGTCGACGCGCCGCCACCTGGCGCGGGGGACGGGCGGGGGAGCGGCATCCTGGAGACGCGACCGCGGACGAGACCGCGGCGTGGGCGCAGTCTCGATCGGAGCGAGCGCCACGCGCGGCTGCTTCTTCAGCCAGGCCAGCGCGTCGCGGACCTGCTGCCCGAGCAGCCGACGCGCGTCGCCGGCTGGGGTGCTGTCCGGCATCGGATCGTAGAAGAGGAGCAGCGCCCCCGGGGCGCGCCGCTGTGCCCGCACCTTGTACCCGACGTATCGCGCGACTGCGGGGAGGTCCGGCTGCTGCACCTCCGAGCTGCCGCCCAGCTCCTGGAAGCGCTCCCAGCCGACGAACACGAACGCGACGCCCGTTCGCGGGTCATGCCCATCGACGAGGAGCGGTCGCTCGAGCCCGGGGATCTCCTCGAGCGTGACGTTGCCCCCGCTCCCGAGCGCCCGTCGCTGCGGGATGATGACGTCCGGCCACTCGAGGCCCAGCTCGGTGGTCACGACGCCGCCGCGCTCCAGCTCCTCACGGATGATGGCCAGCGCCTCGGCGCGCTCGAGTGGCGCCGGACCCGTCATCGCGCCGCACCCGGGGCCGGGCAGCACGCCCGGGCCGTGCGAGAAGACCGGCGCGACGAGGATGGCCGGCGCGGACGGCGGCGCCGCGCCGGAACCGCCGGCGCTCAAGACCGTGGCGACGGCGAGCGCACCCGCCGCGGCGCGCACCCACCTGCAACCCCGGCTCGATCGACGTCCGATCACCACTCGGCCCCCGCCTCGATGATACACCGCCGGGGAGGTGGTGGGGGGACGAGGCGCTACTTCGCCCCGTGCAGCGCCTGGTCGAGATCCGCGATGACGTCGTCGGGGTGCTCGCCGCCGACGCAGAGGCGGATCAGGTTGGGCGGGATCTGGGCGAGCTTGCGGCCGGCCTCGCCCTGCTGCTGGTGGGTCGAGATCGCCGGGATGGTGGCGACGCTCTTGATGCGGCCGAGGTCGGTGGCGCGCCAGATCCGCTGCAGCCCGTCGAACGCGGCGCGCGCCTTGTCGGCGCCGCCCTTCACGCAGAACGACATGAGGTGGCCGTAGCGGTTGACCGGCTTCCCGTACTGCTCGTCGTGCTCGGCGTCGACCAGCCACAGGTACCGGCTGGCGAGCTCGTGGCGCGGGTGCTCGGGGAGGCCGAGGTAGTCGACGCTCTCGATCAGCGGGTGCGTCTTCAGGAACTGCGCCACCTTCATCGTGCTGCGGCTCATCATGTCCATCTTCGAGCGTAGCGTCCGGATGTCGTTGAGCGACAGGATCGCCTGCATCGGGTGTAGGTTCGGGCCGTAGTCGCGGTTCGGCAAGTACTTGATGTAGAGGCTGAAGTCTTCCTTGAGCTGGTCGTTGGGGACGTTCGTGACGAGGTTCTTGCGCGCGATGACCACGCCGCAGACGCCGAAGCCGCTCGAGGTCATCGTCTTCGTGGCCGAGTGGACCACGATGTCGGCGCCGTGGCAGATCGGCCGCAGCAGGGCCGGCGTCGCGACGGTGGCGTCGCAGATGAGCGGGACGCCGTGCTCGTGGGCGAGGTCGGCGACGGCCTTCACGTCGAAGAAGCCGAGGCCCGGGTTCGACGGCAGCTCGCCGTAGAGGAAGCGCGTGTTCTCGTCGATCTTCGCGTGCCACTCGTCGAGGTTCGTCGGGTCCTGCACCCAGCGGCACTCGATGTCGCGCTCCTCGGCCAGGCGCACGTTGAACTGCTGGAACGTGCCGCCGTAGCACTGGGCCGTGGCCACGAAGTTGCGCGGCTCGTGGACGTGGCGCTTGCGGTGGGTGAGGAACGGCTGCACCGCCGCCATGATCGCGGCCATGCCCGACGAGGTGGAGCAGGCCGAGGTCTCGCCGTCGAAGCCGTAGCCCTCGAGCAGCGCCAGCGTCCACTCGTAGTAGTAGGTGGACGGGTTCGCGATGCGCGAGTAGCACCACGTCGGGATGAGGTAGGCGAGGGCGGCGGCCATCTCGTCGGAGTCGCGGTACGCCTGCGACGTCGCCATGAAGACGGGCTCGATGATCGCGCCCTGGTAGTCCTCGAGCGCGTCCTGCACGGAGTAGAGGCCGTGTACCGCGACCGTGTCGAAGCGCCACTTCTTGACCACCTCCCGGATGTACCGCGACCGTCGACGCAGGTACTCGTTGTTGCGGTCGATGTAGGCCTGCATGCCGGGGGTGATGTGGACGTCGGGGCTCGCCATGGGGTGCTCCTCCGGGGTGACGCGAGGCCACCATACACCACGGCCAGCGCGGGTTTCAACGCGACCGGGGGACGGCGAACGCAGGCGGAATCTCAGGGGGCGGGCGGCGGCGGAGTCGGGGTCCCGAGCCACTGCCAGACGAAGTACAGCGCGACGAGGATGATGACGGCGGCCCCGATCACCGTGACGAGGCCCGCGGGGACGGCGCGCTTGCCGGTCGGCTTGCGGCAGAGCGGGCACAGGACGTTGCGCGCGTCGATGAGCTTGCGGCAGTGCGGGCAGGGCGCGATGTAGTCGGGCCGCTTCTCCTCGACCGTGCTGTCGCCGCCCGGGGCGTCGGCGCGCGCGAGGCGCTGGCCCCGCCGGCGCTTGCCGCTCGGCAGCGCGTCCTTCACCGCCGCGGGCAGCGGCTCGAGGACCGTCTCGTCGCCGGTGTCGTCGCTGAACGACGCGAGCGCGGGCGGCGCGCCCGCGGCGGCGCGGGGCGCGGCGGGCGGCGGGTCGGGCCGCGTCGTCGGGGCGACGCGCTCGTCTACGGTCCGGTCGGGGTCGAACGGCTTCGCCGGCGCGGCCCGGCTCTCGTCGATGGTGGCGTCGGGGTCGAAGGGCATCGCAGACGAACCGCCGACCGTGCGGCGGTCGAGCGACTGTACCGCAGGAGCGCGAGCCGGGGAAGCGGTTGCCGCCTGCGCCCGCCTTGCACCACCCCCGCGGCCGCGTTAGTCTCGCTGACGCCCCCGCGAGGGTGCCGCCGCGTCGGAGCCGATGACCATGACCGCCCCCGTCCGCTTCTACAGCACGAACCGTGGTGTGCCGTTCCAGAGCCTGCGCGAGGCGCTGCTGCGCGGCCAGGCGCAGGACCGCGGCCTGTTCCTGCCCGAGCGCGTCGACCGCCTGAGCCCGACCGAGATCGGCGAGCTGGCGCGCGCCAGCTACCCCGAGGTCGCCTACCAGGTGCTGCGCCGCTTCACCGCCGGCGTCTTCGACGACGCGCGGCTCAAGGCGCTGTGCGAGGACGCGTACGACTACCCGGTGCCGCTCGAGCCCGTGCGCGACCGGACCTACATCATGCGCCTCGACCGCGGCCCGACCGCGTCGTTCAAGGACTTCGCCGCGCGCATGATGGCGCGCTGGATGGGCGTCCTCATGGAGGAGGACGCGGGCGAGCTCGTGATCCTCACGGCGACCTCGGGTGACACCGGCAGCGCGGTCGCGCACGCCTACTACGGCGTGCCGCGCGTGCACATCGTCGTGCTCTTCCCGGTCGCCGAGGTGTCGACGCGGCAGCGCAAGCAGATGACCACGCTCGGCCAGAACGTGCTCACCATCGGCATCGACGGCAAGTTCGACGACTGCCAGGCGATGGTGAAGCGCGCCTTCGCCGACCCCGCGCTCGCCGGCCTCCGGCTCTCGTCGGCCAACTCGATCAACATCGGGCGCCTCTTGCCGCAGTCGGTGTACTACGTCTACGCCTACGCGAAGCTCGCCTACGCGGGCATGACCGAGAAGGCGGTCTTCTCGGTGCCGTCGGGGAACTTCGGCGACATGATGGGCGCCGTGCTGGCGCTGCAGATGGGGCTGCCGCTGCGCCGCGTGGTCATCGCCACGAACGCGAACGACGAGGTGCCGCGCTTCCTCGAGACCGGCACCTACCGCAAGATCGAGCCGTCGCGGGGCTGCATCTCGAACGCGATGAACGTCGGCCACCCGTCGAACCTGGCGCGCCTCGTCGACGTCTACGGCGGCTGGATGGACGAGGTCGGCAACCTCAAGGAGGCGCCGGACCTGGACCGGCTGCGCCGCGACCTCTACGCGGTCAGCATCTCCGACGAGGAGACGCGGGCGGCCATCAAGCAGGCCCACGCCCAGCACGGCCTGGTCCTCGAGCCGCACGGCGCCGTGGGCTGGGCGGGCCTCGAGCGGTACCTCGCCGACAACCCGAAGTCGCGCCACGAGCTCTGCGTCAGCGTCGAGACCGCGCACCCGGCCAAGTTCCCGGACGAGATCCAGGCGCTGATCGGCCAGGGCCCCGAGGTCCCGCCGAGCCTCGCCGGGCTCGAGGAGAAGCCCGAGCGCTTCGACACCATGAGCGCGGCCTACGAGCCGTTCCGCGACCTGCTCCAGAAGCGCTACTCCTGAGGGAGCCACTCAATGACCCGATACTCGTTCCTCGTCGTCCTCGGTTGCCTCCTCGTCGCCGCTGCCTGCAGCAAGCAGCCCGCCGGCAGCGCACCCCCTGCGCCGGCGGCGCCGGCGCCGGGCGTCGTCCCCGCCGCGCCCTCGGCCCCGGTCGCCCCGCCGCCCGCCCCGGCCGCCTCGCAGCCCGCCGCGGCGGCGCCGGCCTCCGTACCGGCGGCGGCCGCCGCGTCGCAGCCCGCCGCCGGCGGGCGCGTCGTCGACGCCGCCGGGCTCACCCTCGAGTTCTTCGCCGACGGCCGCGTCAGCCTCAAGGGCAAGGACCAGTGGGGCGCCCCCATCGAGACGACCTACGAGAACGTGAAGTTCCTGCGCGACGCCATGCCGGTGCTCGCGCGCACGGTCACCCCGCCGCAGGCGGAGGCGCTGCGCAAGGCCGTCGGCGCCCCGGCGGTGCCCGGCAAGCCCGGCGCCGCCGCGAAGGCGAAGCCGGCCCCGACCAAGGCCGCGCCGCCGAAGCCGGCCACGAAGGCGGCGCCGTAGCGCCCGCTCGGGCGCTCGGCTCAGACGTTCGGAGAGGGGGCTGGTCGCGCGCCGGCGGCGCGCGTGGGGGAGGCTCGCCTACGCCCGGGCCGGGTGCGGCTGCGGGTCGCGGACCCAGCCGAGGCGCTCGGCGGTCTTCGCGATCACGTACACCGGCGCCGAGAAGGCCATCAGCATCGCGATCATCAGGCCCGCGCGGACGAGGATGACCCCGAAGAACACCATCCACGACTGAAGCTCGGTCATTGGCGTCCTCCTCTCACTTGCCGCTGTGGCAGGTCTCGCAGTCCTTCATGGCGAACGCGGCCTTGCCGTTGTGGCAGGTCCCGCACTGCAGGCCCGCCTCCATCTTCTTGTGGTTGATCGGCGCCCCGTCCGCGGTCTGACCGCGCTCGAGGATCTTGAACAGCTTCGGGTGGCACGTGGTGCAGTCCGGCTTCTTCAGGTCGACGTGCGACTCGTGGCTGAAGGTCACCTTGCCCGGGCTGTCCTTGCCCTGCGGGTAGGTGTAGTCGGCCGCGAGCTTCGGCATGACCTCCTTGATCTTCGGGCCCTCGGTGCGGGCCAGGCCCGCGCTGCCGAGGACGACGACGGCCCCGAGGACCGCCGTGAGCGCGATCGTCGTGCGCCTATTCATGGGCACCCTCCGTCAGGAAGAAGCTGCGCGCGACCTTGGCCCAGCCCTTGGGGTCGAGGCTGCGCGCGATGCCGTCGACCGGGAGACCGCCGTCGGCGGCCAGGGCGCCGAGCTCCGGGCTCACCATGCGCTCGAGGCGCTCCATCGACTCGCTGAGGAGCCGCTCGGCGGCGGGGCCCTTCGCGAGCTGCTTGAGGTTGGCGGCGAGGCGCGCTGACTTGATCTCGAGCAGCCAGCCGGTGCCGTAGGGGTCGGTGGTGAGGAGGTCGGGCTTCTCGGTCACGCGGTCGTTGACCTTCGTGACGGTGCCGTCGACCGGGGCCAGCATGTCGAGCTCGACGTCCTCGACGGCGATGCTCCAGCCCTTCTCGCCCTGGCCGAGCTGCGTGCCGGCGGCCGGCAGCCTGAGACCCTTGATGGCGCCGACCAGGCGGTGGGCGAAGTCGTCGAGGCCGACGCGGACGGTGTCGGTGCCGACGAGCTCGGCCCACGCGTGGCCCGGGTGCAGCCACACCGCCTCGGGCACGTGGAACCAGCGCGGCTCGGCCACCGCGAGGCCCGGCGCGACGCGGACGGCCTCGCGCGCCTCGGCCTTGCGGCCCATGACGTACCGCCAGAACG
Organism: Polyangia bacterium; assembly: GCA_036504295.1. Classification (GTDB taxonomy): domain Bacteria; phylum Myxococcota_A; class Polyangia; order JACRCY01; family JACRCY01; genus DASXVK01. The sequence goes on along the minus strand of DASXVK010000623.1, from coordinate 3,161 downwards.
GGATGAAGCAGAGGAGGAAGCCGATCGCGATGCAGTACTCGATCGTCTTCTCGGCGTAGAGCGACAGGAAATCGTGGCCGTGCATGTGAGCCTCCGCCTAGTGCTGGCCGCGCCACGCCGGGTGCTCGGCGAGGACGGGGACCCGGTTGACGAGCCAGCGGAACGTCATGAGACCGATCATCACGATGGTCACGCTCGTGACGATCTCCATCCAGTGCGGGACGTAGCGCGTGGACGCGTTCCAGTTGAACGCGATGACCGACACGTTGAGCCGGTTCACGACCACGCCGGTGACGCCGATGACCGCGGCCACGCGCGTCAGGACCACGTTACGGTTGCGCGCGGCGTAAGCGAACAGCGCGCACGGCAGCGCGATGAAGCCGAGCAGCTCGACGAGGAACCAGGCGCCCATCGGGGTGCGCAGCAGGTGCCAGCTGCTGCTGTCGCCGATGCCGAGGAGCTTGAGGAAGAAGTAGCTGAACATGACGACGGCCGCCGCCTTGCCGAGGCCGAGCGTGAGCTCGTCGAGGTCGACGTGCTTCGTCGGGTCGAGCCGGTCGCGGAAGAGCTTGTGCGTGAGCGTGCTCTCGACGATGACCATGGTGAGGCCCGCGATGATGCTCGAGCCGTAGAAGAACACCGGGATGAAGGGCGAGTACCAGAGCGGGTGCAGCTTCGTCGGCGCCATGAGGAAGAGGGCGCCGAGCGACGACTGGTGCAGGGTCGAGAGCAGCACGCCGAAGACCGCGACGCCGATGGTCATCTTGGTCGCGAACGCGCGGGCGCCCTTCCAGCCGAGCCACTCGAAGAAGGCGGGGCACAGCTCGAGGAACTGCACCGAGAAGTAGAGCAGGACGCACCAGCCGACCTCGAACATGACCGAGGTGACGCCCTGCGAGTAGAAGAGCGGGTACGGCAGGCGCCACGGCCGGCCGAGGTCGCAGATGAGGCCGATGACGACGAAGAGGTAGCCGAGGAAGCCGGTGAGCACCGCGGGCCGCAGGATCGGGTAGTACTTCTTGAGGCCGAAGATGTAGACGGTGGCCGCGATGGTGTAGCCGCCGGCCGCGAGCGCGACGCCGGCCAGCAGGTCGAAGCCGATCCAGATGCCCCAGGGGTTGATCTGGGACAGGTTCGTCGACGCGCCGAGGCCCTTGGCGAACCGGAAGATGATGACCGGCAGGCCGATGCCGAGGACGGCGAACGCGATGAGGTTGAAGGGCGTCAGCAGCCCCTTGATGTAGGCGCCGGGCTTCTGGCCCAGGAAGATCGTCTCCCGGATGAAGGCGCCGATGCTGCCGCGGCGGAGGTCAGCCATGGTGGTCCTCCTTCTGGTCCGGCGCCGCGGTCGCCATCTCGTCGTGCCCCGCCTCGCGGACCTTCGTCGCCGCGTAGAGGCCCATGAGCAGCGGGGCGCCGATGGTGAGGATGAACGGCACGGCGGCCAGCGCGCCCGACGAGAGGCGGGCGTAGCTCTTGTCGCCGAGGTCCATCTTGAAGCCGAGCTCCTCGAACGGGACGCTCGCCAGGTACAGCACGTTCGTGCCGCCGACCTCGTGCTCGCCGTAGATGTGGTGCACGTAGTTGTCGGGGTTGCGGTAGATGCGGCCGCGCGCCTCCTCGAGCAGCTCGGCGCGCTTGCCGAACTTGAGCGCGCCCGTCGGGCACACCGACGCGCACGCGATGGGCTTGCCCTGCTTCTGCCGCTCGTAGCAGAGCTGGCACTTCTTGATGTAGGGCAGGGCCTTCGCGTACTCGAAGCGCGGGATCTCGAAGGGGCAGGCCACCATGCAGTAGCGGCAGCCGATGCAGACCTTCTCGTTGTAGATGACCGCGCCCTCGGGCGTCTTCTTGAGCGCCTTCGCCAGGCAGGCCGAGGCGCACGCGGGCTCCACGCAGTGCATGCACTGCTGCTTCACGAAGACCGTCTTGCCGGCCTTGGTCCGCTTGTTGAGGACCGAGTACACCTCGGTATCGGTCTTGCGGTTCTTGTCGAGCGCGGTCTCCTGGCCGAGGTCCGACGGGCCCGGCAGGTGGTTCGCCTCGGCGCAGGCGGCCTCGCAGCCGCGGCAGCCCTTGCACTTCGTGGTGTCGATCAGGAGGGCGGTGTTGTCCTGCGCGGCCCGCGCGGTGGCCGGCCCGGCGGCCGTCGCGGTCTTCGCCACGAGCGCACCCGCGCCGACGGCCCCGGCGCTGGCGCCGAGGAACTTGAAGAAGGATCTCCGGCTGAGTGTCATGGCCGCTCTCCGTTCATGGGGGGCTCTGCCCGCCCCCCGTCGACGGGCCAAGCCCGTCGAGCCTCCCCCTCACCGCGCGCTCCCCGCGCGAACGGGCGCTCGACGCAACGTACTCGCTTGTCCCCCTCGTGAACGCTTGTCACGGCTTGTCCTCCTTGGACGCTGGCGGTGTGGGGGTGGGCTCGGCGGCGCCGCGCTGCTCAGCCTCGAGCTGCTCGCGCACGCGCTTGACCACCTCCTCGAAGAACGGGCACGACTGGAAGTCCTGGCCCGTGCACATGCAGGCGGTGGTCATCCGATCCTTCGGCAGCATCTTGCGGATCGGGAAAGCCCCGCAGTAGAGCATCGCGATCTCCTTCAGGTACGGACAGCTCATTCGCGTTGCTCCTCTCCTCGACGGGAGCCCATAGCAAGGGCCGTGCCGCGACGACGCGGGGCGGCGTCCGCCGAGGAAACGCCAGCGTTTCGTTAGCCTTAGGGAATCGCGCGCCCGCGGCCGGCGGCGGCGCTGACCGCGGACCGTTGAGGGCCTCAACGCTCACGGGTCAGGTGGCGTGGTGAAGCTCAACGATCGGGGGTGAAGTGTAGAGGTGCTCTACAGTGGCTCCGGCGCCGGGGCGGCGCGCCACCCGCGCGGGCGCGCGATCCCGGGTGATGCCGGTCTTGCCATCCCGGCGGTCGAGTCGTCATCGTGGCCGTAGGTCCGCCGCCCGGCGGGCCGTGTCTCGACGGGGGCGTACCCATGCCGCGCGCTCGCATCCGATCGGCAGTCGCTGGCCGCCTGGCCCTCCTCCTCGGCGTCGCGCTCGTGCCGCGCGCCGCGTCGGCCCTCGAGGTGTGGGTCAACCAGGTGGGCTTCGATCCCGCGGCGCCGAAGCTCGCCCGCGTGGTGGACACGACCGACCACGCGGGCGCGGCCGGCAC
>DASXVK010000622.1:0-7169 GCA_036504295.1 Polyangia bacterium | reverse complement strand
GCCAGCTCCTGCTTCCCTCGTAGCCGCTCTACACCACCGCCGCGAGCGCGCCCGCTACCCCTTCCAATCCGGGATTGCCGCCCGCCTTCCTCGCGGATTTGCGAGAGAACCACCGTGCGGATCTATGTGCGAGCCGACAGCGGCTCTCGTCCCCGCCGTCAACCGCGCGTGGAGTGCCGCCGTCCGGCAGCTCCGGGTCACCGGGCTGCTGGTCGAGGACCTCGCGGCGGGAACGTGGGCGCCGGGCCCTGGGCTCGAGGAGATCGACACGGCCGGCTGGCCAGAGGGACGTGCGGAGCTCGCTGTTCGCGTCGTTCGAGAGCAGGGCGAGAGCGCCGTCGTGGAACAACTGCCGGATGTCATCCGCAGGTGGGTCGATGCCGCAGCTTGAGCTCCTACCTCGCCTGACCGCGACGCTTCGCCCGGACACTGGGCGGACCGAGCCGCGCCTGTGGATCCGGCGCCTCGTCGTCTGGAGCGAGCCGAGCGTTGTGCTCCGCGATGTGAGCCTTCGCCCGGGTTTGAACATCGTGTGGTCGCCCGACCCGTCGGATGGCGAGATGTCCGGGGTCGTGCCCGGGACTGTCGGACACGGCAGCGGCAAGACACTGTTTTGCCGGCTCCTGCGCTACTGCCTGGGCGAGGAGCGGTTCGCGCCCGACGGTCAGCGGGAGCGCATCGCCACCACCTTCAAGAGCGGCATGGTCGGAGCCGAGGTCGTCGTGGACGGAACGGCGTGGGCCGTCGTCCGCAGCATCGGGACGAGCCGACGCCACTGCGCCAAGGCGAACGCGGACCTCGACGGTCTCGCCGCGAGCCACGACGATGATGCCGACCTGGAGGCGTTCCGCGACGCCCTCGATACGTGCGCGCTCTCCGGGGAAGTGTCTCCGTTGATGCCGGTCACCCGCTCGCGGGCGGCGTGGCTCGTCGCGCTGGCATGGCTCAGCCGCGACCAGGAGTGCCGCTTTGGCGACGCTCTGGCGTGGCGAGCGGCAAGTGCTGGTTCCGGCTCGCCGGCCCGTGGCCTCTCCGCCTCGGACGCGCTCGAGGTCGTCCGCGCGCTCATCGGCGGGATCGCGGCCGAGGAGCACGCGCTTCGCGCGGAGATCGACCGACTGACCCGGCAGCACTCGGACGGGGCCAAGGAGGTCACCCACCGGGAGTGGGAGGTGGCACAGAAGCGGGCGCGCCTCGCGAGCGCCGCGGGCTTGCGCCTCGACGAGCTACCCGAGGACGCGCTGGCCACACCGGCGCTCCGCCAGGCGGCGCGTGCCAGACTGGGCCGGGTCGCAGTCGTGGGGTCAGGAGCGAATACGGCCGACGTGCCGACGTTGCGGGTCGCGTGGGAGGAGGCGCACGGCGTGGAGATAGCGCTCGCCCGGGAGCTGGCGCAGATCGACGCGAGCCTTCCCGTGCTCGAGCGGCTCGTGAACCTGATCAGGAGCGAGCTGCCCGGGCTTTCCTTCTCCAAGCAGCAGGCGGAACGCCCGGTGTGCCCAGTGTGCGAGGTCCCGATTGACCGGGCTCTGGCCGAAGGGTGCAAGCTCTCGCACAAGCTGCCGTCGCCAGCGGAGGCCAGGCAGCGATGGGACGAGCGAGTCGCCGAGCTCGACAAGGAATCGCGCAACCTTGAGGAGACGCGCGCCAACCGGAGCCGCGTGGCGGCCGACCTGGACGGCGCGCGGCAGCGCACCGAGAGCTTGCGCGCTCAGCTACGCGCCGCGGAGAAGGCCCAGGATGCGCGCACGGAGGCGTGGTACTCGGCCCGGCGCTTGATGGACGACGTCAACCGGCTCGAGGAGCTCGGTGAGGCGAGGGACGGAGCCGCGGCGAGGGTGGGGGAGCTCGACGGAAAGATGAAGGAGATGCGCGAGCAAGTGGCCGCGCATCGCGATGCACGCGCACCCGTCTTCACGCGGGTCTCAGAGCTGTTCGACGCGGTGATCGACAAGATCATCGGTGAACCGGCGCGGGGCCGCGCGACCCTCGACGGGAACGGCATGCACCTGGTCGTCGATCTCGGCGGGGAGCGCTCGACCCCGGCGATGGACTCCATCAAGGTGCTCGCGTTCGACCTGGCGGTCATGTGCATGAGCATCGAAGGGACCACGCACCTGCCGGCGTTCCTGCTGCACGACAGCCCGCGCGAGGCGGATCTCGGCCTGACCCCTTACAGCCGGCTGTTCCATTTTGCGCGCTCCCTGGAGGACGCGGGCGAAGCGCCGCTCTTCCAGTACATCATCACCACCACCACTCGCCCGCCTGACGAGCTGTGCATGGAGCCGTGGCTCCGGCTCACCCTGCGAGGCAGTCCCGCCGACGGGCGGCTGCTGCGCTGTGATCTGTGACGCTTCCAGGGGGTCGCGCATGCCGACACCGTCACCGACGATCACTCGCCTCGAGAAGGCCGCCGTAGACAACGGCTTCGACCGGAAGCTGACGCCGCAAGGCAACTGGATCGCGCTCGCCAGCACGCACGCGCCACTACGGATCTGGCTGACCGCAGATGATGAGGGCCACCCGGTCGCAGCGCTCTCTCAGCTCAACGTCGTTCGCGCCCTCGGTGATCACGGCACGCAGGCGCACGTTCAGCTCCCGCCCGACGCGCTCGGTGCCCGTTCGGTCGCGGACGTCCCGTCACTCCATCGTCTGCTCCGCCGAGCGTTCCAGCTCTCGCGCACCCTGCCGCACGAGCTGCTGCAGGCCTACGAGCGCAGGACCGCCACCCTCCCCAGGACGACGGAAGCAGAGCGGCTCGTCGTGCAACGTGTGGGCCAGGACGTCTTCCGCCAGGGCCTGCTCGAGTACTGGGAGGGGCGCTGCGCGATCACCGGCCTGGCTGTCCCCGAGCTTCTGCGCGCCAGCCACATCAAGCCCTGGGCCGACTGCGAGACCGACGCCGAGCGGCTCGACGTGTTCAACGGTCTTCTCCTCGCGCCGCAGCTCGATGCGGCCTTCGACCAGGGCTTCATCACCGTTACACAGGATGGGGAGATCCTCGTGTCCTCGCGGCTAGCAAGCACGGACCGCACGCTGTTGGGCCTCATACCCGGGCTACGGGTCGTCGGGCTCGCTGACGGGCATCGCGGCTATCTCCCGTGGCATCGGGAGCGGGTGTTCAAGCCCAGCCGGTGAGGGGGGGCCTGTCCACTTTGAGCCGCGATGCGCTGTAGGCCGGACTATCGGGACGGCACCGGGACGCCTGCGTCCTTGAGGGCGGCTTCCCATGTGCCGATGGCTCGCTCGCAGATGGCCCTGAACGGGCCGAGGCTCTGCCCCGTCTTCTCGTCGACGACATCGCCGTCGATCACGAGCCCGACGCTTCCGCCGTTGTCGGTACGGATCGTGACCTGGCCCGTTCGGGGATCCATCATCCACTGTGCGCTGCCCCCTGCTTGCGTTCCTGCGGAGAGCGTCAGTGGCCTGTGGAGTCGCTGGATTCGCGGGTAGTGCCCCGACCGTGGCGGCCGGTTCAGTTCGGCGTGCTTGGTCGCGTTCCACAGGTCGTGGATGATGGCCGCGTCCTGGTTGTCGTCGATCACTGCCTCCGCATCAACCTTCGCACCCGTACGCGCGCACCAGGCCTTCAGGTGGTCCTTCAGGCAGGCGATGTTGTTGACCAACTGCTCGGCTGTATTGGCCAGCCCGGCCTCCGTTGTCCCCTCGGTGAAGTCGATGGCGCAGTAGGAGAGCCCAGGGCTGCTCCCAAGGTGCGGCTTCACGCTCAATGGGTCGCCGTCGTGCATCGCACCGAGGGCCTCATGGAGTTGTCTGATCCTTCGATCAAGGAGAACCGTCAGGTCGACGGCGGGCGGGCCTTGACCCATTGGCGCACCATGCGTGGACGGGGGCGCGATCACCGCCGCCCCACAACACTTCTTGTGCTTCTTGCCGCTACCGCAGGGGCAGGGATCATTGCGCCCGACCTTGGCCATCATGGACTCTCACGCACGACTGTGCACTCGCGCATGTGCGTACTCGTTCCCGTTCCCAGCGATGTGGTTCGCTGAAACCGTACTCGCGCAGATGATACTCCACGGCGCTGACAAAGATGGTCGCCAACTCGCGGTCGAGAGCTGGGCCAGCAGCCGCGATCCAACAGCCCAGCACGGGCGTCCGCACCCTACCCAAGTGCTCCTACACAAGGTAGTCACGTGGACCCGGTTGACGTCGCGAGCTTCAGGCAGATCTGCCTTACCCTTCGGCCTGGCGCGCCCTCATGCGCGCCTCCCGTGGCGCCGGATGAGGGGGTCAAAAGTTGGACCCTACGGCATTGGCTCCCTCCATCCGGAACGGATTGCCCACCCAGGGACCCAGAAGAACACAGCCCCTACCCGGGGGCTGCGGCGCGCGACCGGCGCCCTTGCAGATCAAGTCTACGTCAGCCGCCGCCCGTTGTCATCGGGCTCTCGTCGACTGTGCCTTCCGAGTCTGCGGCTGGTGGTGGCTGCGAGTCGTGCGTCGCGAGCGGCGCCAAGCCCTTCTACCGCGCGAGGTCGATGCTCCAGCCTCTGGCCCTGCTCGCCAGCTCCGACCCCGCCGTCCGAGGCCAAAGCCTCGGACGGCGGTTCGATTACTTTGCGATGGTGGAGGCGCCGGGAGTCGAACCCGGGTCCGAAAGCGATTGATCAAAGCCTCTACGTGCGTAGCCGCTGTTTTACATTCGCCGGGCGGGCTGCCCATCGGCAGGCGTCCCGACCAACTAGCCGATCCTGTAATCTCGCCGCCCGCCGATCAGCGCTGCGGGACGGCCAGCCCACTGAATGACGCCCGTTACCGGTCCATGGGCGAGACCGGGCGGACGGATCTCACGGTTGTTTAGGCCGCGAGAGCAACGCGGTTATCGTTCGCGTTTCGTTTTTTGCCGCCTTTTTACGAGGCCAGACGGCACCCTCGGCACGCCACTTTGATCGCTCTACCCTCGTCGAAGCCGTTTCGCCCCCTCATGTTGTTCGCTTCTATGGTAGGGGCGCCGGGGACCGGCCGCAAGGGCCGGCGGGGAAGATCCGGAAGGCGGGCCCGTACTCCTTCCAGGGGGGGCATCAAAGTGGACCTGCATCCCCGTCCCGCGGGGTTGTGGCTGTGCTAGTGTCAGAGCAAACGAGGAGGGTCGCATGAAGCACGTATGGGTGGGATTGGCCGTGCTCGCGGCGGTGGGGGGCTGCAGCAAAGGCGGCACCGCCAACACCGACGAGCAGTTCGACAAGCGGTGGGTCGAGGTGAGCAAGTCCATCCCCGACACCTTCTACATCGAGGACGATCGCGCCGCCGGCCTGATGGGGAACGTCACCCGCTCGCCCCACGTGCCCGACGGCGCCCAGCCCAGCCCGGGCGGCGGCCCGCTGCCGGTCCAGCTCGAGATGGGCGACATCAGCAAGACCATCCGCGGCAACCTCTCGGCGGTGAAGGTCTGCTACCTGCGCGAGCAGCGCACCGGGTCGCGCAGCGGCAAGGCCATCGTGACCTTCGACATCAACACCGACGGCAAGGTCGGCCAGGTCGCCGTGAACGCGCCCTCCTTCAAGGGCACGAACCTGCCGACCTGCGTCGGCGATCAGGTCAAGAAGCTGGCGTTCCCGAAGTTCCAGAAGGGGCCGCAGACGGTCAGCTACCCCTTCGTCTTCGTCGGGTCCTGAGAGCCAGCGCCCCGCGTCCCGCCCCACCCCGTGATCACCGCGCGCCCGCCCAGCCGGCGGGCGCACCTGCATCGGCCCCCCGCCGCCTAGCTGTTGTGGTCGGTCGGCTCGGGCGCGCGCGTCGCGGGCGTGGGCAGCGGGAGCACCGGCGCCTTCGCCAGCAGCGGCGCCTTCCCGCAGCCGGCCGCGAGCCCCCCGCCCAGGCCGCCGTGCATCTCGCCCTCGGAGAACCAGCGGCGCGCCTTCTCCGGGTCGATCGCCTTCGCCTGACGGGCGAAGCGCGCCGCCTCGGGGTAGCGGCCCTGGCAGATGAGCAGCGCGGCGAGGTTGCAGCAGGCGTGGAACGACTGCGGGTCCAGCTCGAGCGCGCGGCGCAGGCACTGCTCGCCTTCGTCCTCGTCGCCGCTGGCGATGAGGGCCAGGCCGAGGTTGCCCCACACCGGCACGCTCTCGGGCTCGCCGCTGACGGCCTCGCGGTAGAGCTCGATGGCGCGGCCGTACTCGCCGCGGTCGGCGAGCACGTCGGCCAGGCTCACGCGGGCGCCGGGGTAGTCCGGCGAGAGCTCGACGACGCGGTCGTAGCACTCGACCGCGCCGGCGAGGTCGCCGGCCTCGCGCAGCAGGTTGCCGAGGTTGTAGTGCGCGACCGGGTTGTCGGGCTCGATCTTGATGGCGCGCTCGTAGCAGGCCCGCGCGCGGCGGGGCCGGCCGAGGCGCGCGAAGACCACGCCGAGGTTGACGCACGGCCCGGACCAGGTCGGGTCGAGGTCGCAGGCGCGCTTGAAGGCGAAGATCGCGCGCTCGTCGGCGCGCCCCTCGCCGTGGGCGATGCCCTCGGCGTTGAAGGTGCGCGCGAGGCCCGCGTGGACCGCGTGGTGCTCGGCGCCGAGCTCGCGCGCGCGCTCGAACGAGCGGCGGGCCTGGACCCAGTCGTCCTTCTCGAGCTGCAGCTCGCCGCGCACCACGATGAGCAGCGCGTGCTCCGGGTGGCGCGCGAAGGCCTCGTCGAGCAGCTTGTGCGCGGCCTTCAGATCGCCGCGGCCGACGCCGAGGAGCCGGGCGAGGGCGGCCGCCGCGACGGCGAGGCCGCGGTTGCCCTCCCAGGCGCGCCGGAGCAGCGGCTCGGCCTGCGCGAGCTGGCCGCGGCGCAGGTACTCGCGGCCGAGCGCCAGGCACACCTCGGGCCGATCGGGGGCGAGCCGGTACGCCGCGGCGAAGTGCCGGGCGGCCCGGTCGAGCTGCCCCGCCTCGAGGCTGCGGACGCCGCGCTTCAGGTGCACCTGCCAGCGCCGTCCCAGCTCGAGCACATTCTCGGTGTCAGGCGTGCTCATGGGCGAGGAGCCGATGGTAACAAGCAGCGCCGATCCGGTCAACGGCCGGCGCCGCGCGGGCCAGGGTGATCGAGTTCTAAATAGCTCGATCATTCCGATCTCTTAGGTCTTCGTCGAGAAACGTAGTTGCTTCCGTCGAGGAAGTTTGATCGACTGGTGTCGCGCTGGGCATAGACCCGGCCGGGGCCAGCGATGGCAC
>DASXVK010000621.1:0-4172 GCA_036504295.1 Polyangia bacterium | reverse complement strand
CGGGCACGGGCAGGGGCACGGGCACGGGCACGAGGGGGAGCGGTTACGCGGGCCGCGGCGGCGGCGGGGCCAGGTGGCGCCACACCGCCTCGAGCAGCCCCGGCAGGCCCTCGCCGGTCGCGGCCGAGATCGCGTGCAGCGGGATGCCGCGGGCGGCGAAGGCGGCCTCGACCTCCGGCCAGAGCTCGCGCGTGTCCGTGAGATCGATCTTGTTGAGCGCGACCACCTGCGGCCGGGCGGCCAGCGCGGGGTCGTACTTCGTGAGCTCGGCCACGATCCGGTCGTAGTCGCGCAGCGGCTCGCGGTCGGGGTCGTCCGCCAGCTCGACGAGGTGGATCAGCACGCGGGTGCGCTCGACGTGGCGCAGGAACCGGTGGCCGAGGCCGGCCCCGTCCGCGGCGCCCTCGATCAGGCCGGGGATGTCGGCGAGCACGAAGGTCCGCTCGCCCGAGAGGCGCACCACCCCGAGGTTCGGCGTCAGGGTCGTGAAGGGGTAGTCGGCGATCTTCGGGTGGGCGCGCGAGACGCGGGCGATGACGGTCGACTTGCCGACGTTCGGGTAGCCGAGCAGGCCGACGTCCGCGAGGAGCTTGAGCTCGAGGCGGATCCAGCGCTCGACGCCCGGGGTGCCGGGCTCGGCGGTGCGCGGCGCCTGGTTGGTCGAGGTCGCGAAGTGGATGTTGCCGCGGCCGCCCTTGCCGCCGGCGGCGGCGACGTACTCCTGGCCGGGGGTCGCGAGGTCGCACAGGAGCTCGCCGTCGTCGTCCTTGACCACGGTGCCGGCCGGCACGCGCACGAGGCGGTCCTCGCCGCGGGCGCCGTACTGATCGCTGCCGCGGCCGTGCTCGCCGGCGGTGGCGCGGTGGTGCTGCTGGTAGCGCAGATCGAGCAGGGTCGCGAGCTGCGGGTCGGCGACGAGGATGACGCTGCCGCCGTTGCCGCCGTCGCCGCCCGAGGGGCCGCCGCGGGGCACCTTCGACTCGCGCCGGAACGCCACGCAGCCGCGACCGCCGTCGCCGCCGCGCACGAAGATGCGGGCCTCGTCGATGAACTGCATGGGTGTCCGCGCACGCCGAGGAGGCGCGGCGCGAGGGCGGGCTTACGCCTTCGATTCTTCGGCGGCGGCGGGCGCCGGCTGGATCGAGCAGCGGATCTTGTCGCCGGCGAAGCGCTTGTACTGGACCACGCCGGGCGTCAGCGCGAAGAGCGTGAAGTCCTTGCCGAGGCCGACGTTCTCGCCGGGGTGGATCCGCGTGCCGACCTGCCGCACGAGGATGTTGCCCGCCTTGACCAGCTCGCCGCCGAAGCGCTTGACGCCGCGCCGCTGCGACTGGCTGTCGCGGCCGTTGCGAGAGGCGCCCTGACCTTTCTTGTGTGCCATGGCTCTCTCCTAGCCCCTGATCTCGGTCACTTTGATCGCCGTGAACGGCTGGCGGTGGCCCTGCTTCTTGTGCCACGCGTTGCGCCGGCGATACTTGTAGACGAGGATCTTCTCGTCGCGGTCCTGCTTGACGACCTCGGCCGCGACCTTGACGCCCTCGAGCAGCGGCGTGCCGATGCGGACGTTCTCGCCGTCAGCCACCATGAGGACCTCGGAGAACTCCACGGTGTTGCCGGCCGCGGCGTCGATCTTCTCGACCTTGATCGTCTCGCCGGGCTGGACGCGGTACTGCTTCCCGCCGGTCTGAATAACTGCGTACATCGAGGTGCTCCTAGGCATGCGAGGGCGTAGCCCCGCGTATTTGGACTGTGGGAGTCTACGAATCTCGCGCGCGTTGTCAAGGCTGATCCCGTGATCCGCGTCCCGTGCGCCGCGCTCCGCCGACCACGCGATCCGCCCCGCAGCCTCCTGCTACTCGCCGGCCTCCCGGCTGGCGCGTTCGAGTAGCCGAGCCGAGATGAAATAGCCATGGCCCCGCATGGCTTCGAGCAGCGGTCGTACGGCCGGGAGCAGCCCCCGTCGCTTGGCTTCCACCAGCAGGGCCGCCGTACCGTGGACTCGCAGGCCGTACGCGATCTCTGCCACTCGTCGCGCGCGGCGGTCGTCGAGCACGACGAGCCGTGCACCTTCCTGCACCGCCAGCGTCAGCACCTCGGCCTCGCCGGCCCCGAGCTCCTCGGCCAACAGCGGCTCCAACGGCAGCCGCGCCGTAGCCCGGATCGCCCATTCGGCCTCGAGCAGCTCGCGGGCGCCAGGCCGACCAGCACCCGCCACGGCTACTTCGTGCACCACGGCCGCCGGGACGAGTACGGACCCGTACAGCTCCCCGAGCAGCTTGACCTGGCCGACCACCGCCAGGGCGATGATGGGGCCGCTGTCGACCACCACCACTCCCCCCTCACCCACCCGGGAACTCCCGCTGCAGCTCCTCGTCGTCGAGGTCGGCTACCGCGATGCCCATGCGGCCGACCTTCAGGATGAACTCGGCGCGCGGCATCGAGCACAGCTCCGCCGCCTTGCCCGAGGAGAGTCGGCCCAGCTCGAATAGCTTCGCGGCGAGGAGGAACTTCGCTTCCCCCAAGAACTCCTCGCGCGACTGGCCGCTCGCCAGCAGCACACTGTCGGGGATCTCGATGCTGAGCGTCGACACGAATGACCTCCAGTGGCTATCATGAGGTGAAACCCGTGGCGCGTAAAGGCTGCCTGCGCCTCAGGCAGCGACCTCGGGTGGGATCCGCGATGACCGCCCTCCTCGGCACCATGATCGGGAGCTACCGGCTCGTGCGGCTGCTGGGCAGCGGCGGGATGGGCGACGTGTACCTGGGGGAGCACCCGCAGATCCGCAGCCGGGTGGCCGTGAAGGTGCTGCACGCCGAGCACGCGCAGGAGCGCACCCACGTCGAGCGCTTCCTCAACGAGGCCCGGGCGGTCAACACGATCCGGCACGACAACATCGTCAAGATCCTGGATCTCGGCACGCTGGCCGACGGGCGGCCGTACCTCGTGATGGAGTACGTCGACGGGCTGAGCCTCGCGCACCTGCTGCGGCTGCGCGGCACGCTGCCGCTCGGGGGGCTGCTGCGGGCGGCCAACGACGTGCTCGCGGGGCTCGCGGCGGCGCACCGGCACCTCGTCATCCACCGCGATCTCAAGCCGGACAACGTCTACGTGAGCGCGGCCGGGCGCGCGTTCGTGCTCGACTTCGGGCTGGCCAAGCTCGTCGGCGAGCAGGGCACGATCGTGCTCACGCGCAAGGGCACCTGGCTGGGGACGCCCTACTACATGGCGCCCGAGCAGATCGCCGGCGGCAAGACCGACGGGCGCACCGACCTCTACGCGCTCGGCGTGATCCTCTACCAGGGCGTGACCGGGCGGCTGCCGTTCGACGCGCCGGAGATCGACGAGATCTTCCGCCGCCACCTGACGATGACGCCGCCGCCGCCGCGCGCGCTGCGGCCGGACCTGCCGGCGGCGGTCGAGGCGCTGATCCTGCGGGCGCTCGAGAAGGATCCGGCGCGGCGGTGCGGGTCGGCGAAGGAGATGGCGGCCCTGCTCGCGCCCGCGCGGGCGGCGCTCGGGGCCGCGGCCGGGAGCGACAACCTCGCGGACCTCGTGGGCGCGACCGCGTTCCCGGGCGCGCCCGGGCCCGCGCCCGCGCCGGCGGCCACGCCCGCGCCCGCCGCCCGCGGCGTGGCGTACCAGTCGACGACGGCGAGCGCGCCGGCGGTGGCGCCGGCGGCGGGGCTGGCGTACCAGTCGACGGTGGCGAGCGCGCCGGCGTTGGCGCCGGCGGCGCTGCCGTACCAGGCGACGGTGGCGGGCGCGCCGGCGCTGGCGCCGCCGCCGGGGCTGCCGTACCAGGCGACGGTGGCGAGCGCGCCGGCGCTGGCGCCGCCGTACCAGGCGACGATGGCGAGCGGCGCGGCGGCGGCGCTGCCGTACCAGGCGACGGTGGCGAGCGCGGCCGCGGGTCCCGCGCCGTTCGTGGCGCCGACGGACAGGGGCGCCCGGCCGCGCGCCCGCCGGGGGCCGCTCATCGCCGTCATCGCGGGCGGGGCGGTGGCGCTCATCGCCGTCGCCGGCGTCGGCGGCTATCTCGTGGCCCGCGCCGGCGAGGACGCCGCGCCCACGCGCGCCCCGGCCGCCGGCCGCCCGCCGCGGGGCACGGCCGCGGGTGCCGGCAAGGCGCCGAGCTCGAAGGAGCCGATCGTCACGCGCCGGCCGGGCTCGA
>DASXVK010000620.1:0-1769 GCA_036504295.1 Polyangia bacterium | reverse complement strand
CAGGGGCCGGCGGCGGCGCGGCACACGGTGCCGGCCGCGAGCTTCACGTCGGCGGGGCAGGCCCCGTTCGTCCCGTCGCACGACTCGGCCACGTCGCAGGCGCCCCCCGCCGGCCGGCAGGCGGTCCCGGCCGCGACCTTCACGTCGGCGGGACAGGTGTCCGCGCCCCCGGCGCACACCTCGGGCACGTCGCAGGCGCCGGCGGCGGCGCGGCATACGGTGCCGGCCGCGAGCTTGCCGTCGGCGGGACAGGTGTTCGCGCTGCCGTCGCAGGTCTCGGCGGCGTCACAGGGGCCGGCGGCGGCGCGGCACACGGTGCCCGCGGCCTTCTTGCCGTCGGCCGGGCAGCCGGGGTTCGCGCCGTCGCACACCTCGGCGTCGTCGCAGGGCCCCGCGGCCCCGCGACACACCGTGCCGGCCGCGACCATCCCGTCGCCGGGGCAGGCGGGCGAGCCGCCGGTGCAGTACTCGGCCACGTCGCAGGGCCCGGCCGCGGCGCGGCACAGCGTGCCGCCGGCCACGAGCGCATCGCCGGGGCAAGCGGCCGAGCCGCCGGTGCAGTACTCGGGCACGTCGCACGCCCCGGCCGCGCCGCGGCACACGGTGCCGGCAGGGCTCAGCCCGCAGCCGGCGCAGCACGCCCCGCCGTCGCACGACTCGCCGTAGTCGATGATCCCGTCACCGCACGTCGGCGTGCACATGTGACTGTAGGTGTTGTACCCGCAGGAGTCGGTATAGAACGCGTCCGCGCAGTAGTAATACCCGTACCCGTCGGGCGTACTGCACGTGCAGGTGCCGCTCCCCGTGTAGATGATGGTCCCGGCGCGGGCCGCGACCGGCACCAGCGCCATGACGAGGACCAGCGTGACCCCGACTCCCACGCGTCTCGTGTCGTGCATGTCTCGCGCTCCCTCTGATTAGGTCGCCGCTCTCGCGGCCTCAGCTGACGGTCGCCCCAACCGTCCGCGCGCTTCGCGGCGTGGCGCCCCCGACCTCGCGTGCCCGGTGCGCCCTCCGGGCCTGCGGTGCGTACTGCCTCGACGAACGTACTCCTGGCCAGCTAACCAGGATCCCGCAGCGGGGTCAACAGGATCCGGGCCGGCCCGACGACGCCGCGCCGCCGGCCGGCGCGGCGCCGACGACGCCACGATTGCCCCGACTGGGCAATCAAAAGGGCGCCGTCGCCCGCAGGCGCGCCGGCATGATCCGGGAGGCAGGCGATGAGCAACACCGTGGTGATCACGGGCGCGGCGAGCGGCATCGGGCGGGCGACCGCGTTGCGCCTGGTGCGCGAGGGGTTCGTCGTGTTCGCGGGCGTGCGCAAGCGGGACGATGCGGCGAGCCTGCGCGCCGAGGCGGGGGAACGCCTGCTGGCGATGGCGCTCGACGTCACCGACCCGGACACGATCCGGGCCGCGGCCACGGCCGTGCACGCGCACGTCGTGGGGCGGGGGCTCGACGGGCTGGTCAACAACGCCGGCATCGGCGTCTCGATGCCCGTCGAGTACCTGCCGCTCGACGTGCTCCGGCAGCAGTTCGAGGTGAACGTCTTCGGCCAGATCGCGGTCACCCAGGCGCTCCTGCCGCTCCTTCGCCAGGCGCGCGGCCGCATCGTCAACATCGGCTCGGTCGGCGGCCACGTCACGATTCCGTTCGGCGGGGCGCTGTGCGGCTCCAAGCACGCGTTCCGCGCGTTGAACGACGCGCTGCGCCTCGAGCTGCATCCCTTCGGCATTCACGTATGCATGATCGAGCCCGGCGGGATTCAC
>DASXVK010000619.1:0-2331 GCA_036504295.1 Polyangia bacterium | reverse complement strand
CTCGCGGACCCGCGCGTCGGGGTGCGGCCGCACCAGCCGCGCCCCTTCGACCGCGGCCTCGACCGCGGCCCGCGCCTCCGGGGGCGCCGCGACCGCGCCGATGTCGATGACCACGACGGTCGGCGGCGCCGCCGCGCGCGCCGCCCCCGGCAGCGCGAGCAGGCACACGAGCCACACGAGCGACCGCATCACCGGGGAGGGTAGCACGCCCACGGGGTGTTGGGCGCGCGGGGGGCCCGTCGCGTTGTCCCGGCCCTTCAGTCCGCGACCGGCGTGCCCGGCGTCTGCAGGAACTTGGTCATGGCCCAGACGTCGCGCGCCCGCAGGCCCAGGAAGCGCAGGCCGAACTTCTGCTCGCCCGCCGCCTGGCCCTCGGTCCAGCGGACCTCGCCGTCGACCTCGACCGGATCCTTCCCGGCGGGCAGGCGGAACCGGAGCTTCACGCGCTGTCCGAAGGCGATCGGCGCGACCGCGATCACCGAGAGCCCGCCGAGGCTGACGTCGCGCGTCTCGCCCGCGTACACGGCCTCCCCGACGATGAGCTCGATCGCTAGGCGTCGCTCGAACCGGGGCTCGCTGCGTCGCGCGTCCATGAACCACCATCATTACGGGCCGGCGCGGCGAGTGTCAACGGCCGGGCGCGGACGGCGGATCTCGAACCGCCCGAGCACGGGCTCGTGGTCCATCAGATTCACGCGCTTGCCGCCGAGGATGTGCACCTCGCGGCTCTGGACGCCCGAGGTGCGCGCGAAGATGTAGTCGAGCCGCCGGGCGAGGATCGTGGTGCCGCCGGCGCCGCGGCCGAGGTCCTCGAACGAGCGCGTGAGGAACCGGTACAGCGAGATGTCCGAGTGCTGCTCCGCGCCGTGGCCGGCGAGGAAGTCGTAGTCGAAGTTGAAGTCGCCGCACAGGAAGATCTCCGGCTCGGGCTGGCGGTTGGCCCAGTCGACGATCTCCTCGGCCTGAATGCGCCGCTCGTCGTGGCTGAAGGCGTCGAGGTGGATCGAGATCACCAGCGCGCGCGCGCCGCGGCCGTCGAGCGGCACGCTGACCGCCTCGGCCGAGCGCCCGGTCGAGGTCGTCACCGTGCGGAACGAGAGATCGGGCGTGCCGGCCGCCGCCGGCACCGGCCGGCGCGCCAGGATCGCGACGCGCCGGTCGTTGATCTCCGACTCGGGGACGTGGCCCTGGTACTCGCCGCCGAGCAGCCCCAGCAGCCGGTCGAGCTGATCCTTGTCCTTGAGCTCCTGCAGCGCGATCACGTCGGGCTGCGTCTCGCGCACGACCCCGGCGATGTGCGCGAGATCGTCGTCGGACGCGCGCGAGTCGGCGGCGCGCTGGTCGAAGGGCAGGTACAGCTTGCCGATGTTCCAGGTGAAGATGCCGAGCCGGTACAGCTCCGCCCGCCCCGCCGGCGCGACGGCCCGGTGCGGCCGCACCCGCTGCGCCAGCGCCAGACCGGCGAGGGCGCACAGGCCGATGACGGCGGCGATCCGCCGCGGCAGGGGGTTGTGCTTGAGCATCTCCGAAGCGGGATCATGCCACGCCGGCGCTCCCGGCGCACCGGCGGGTAGGATCAGGATCACAGGGAGGCGAGGAGGCGGGGAGAACTTGATGGGTTCGGTCCTGCCGGGCTCGAAGGGGCGGCGCTCGTCCGCGCGGGCGCGGGCAAACCCTGATCCCCTCCCCGTCTCCTCGACTCCCTGTTCAACTCACCCCGGCGGCCAGCGCAGCAGGCGGCCGCCGAGGACGTGCAGGTGGAGGTGGTAGACGGTCTGGCCCGCGCCGCGGTTGCAGTTGAAGAGGACGCGGTAGCCTTTGTCGGCGACGCCGGCGTCGGCCGCGAGCCGGGCCGCGACCCGGTGCAGGTGGCCGACGAGGCCGTCGTGCTCGGGCTGCAGGTCGTTCAGCGAGGGGATGTGCTGCCGGGGCACGATCAGGGCGTGGAGCGGCGCCTGGGGGTTGATGTCCCGGAACGCGATCACCTGTTCGTCGGTGTAGATGATCTCCGCCGGCAGCTCGCCGTCGCGGATCTGGCAGAACAGGCACTCGGGCATGGCTGCTCCCGTCAGAGCCTGAGCTCGATGTGGGCCTTCTTCCGGATCTCCGCCAACCAGGCCTTCGTGGCCTTCTCCATCTCCGGCCCGTAGAGCTGCTGGCGGAGCGCCTCTTTGATCTGGGCGAGCGGCTTGATGCCCTCGTCCTTGCGGTCGAGGACCTTCATCACGTGGAAGCCGCGGGTGGCGCGGATCGGGCCGCGGACCTCGCCGACCTCCATGTTGAAGACGATCTCCTCGACGGCCGGGGGCAGCGAGCCGCGCGTGAAGTAGC
>DASXVK010000618.1:0-4078 GCA_036504295.1 Polyangia bacterium | reverse complement strand
AGGGGAGCTGCTCGAAGAGCACGAAGCGCATGTCCCGGAGATCGGGGTTGAAGTCGTTGTCCGGCATCGGCTACTCCTCGCCCGCGGGCTACGCCCGCACCTCGGCCTCACCGGCCGTGATCACGGTCTCGCCCGCGTCGTTGACGGCGACGAACCGGTAGTGGCGCACGCCGTCCGTGACGGTCGGCGCGAACGCCCGCGTCGTGATGATCTGTCCCGGCCGGGCCGGCTTCGCGAAGCGGACCTTGAGCCGCAGCAGCCGCGCCGGATCGCCGGCGCAGGCGCGCTGCACGAACGCCTGGCCGCAGAACGACATCGTGCACAGCCCGTGCAGGATGCGCCCCGGCAGGCCCACGGCCTTCGCGAAGCTCTCGTCCACGTGGATCGGGTTCGGGTCGTCGGCGGCCCGGGCGAAGAGATTCGTCTGGTCGTCGCGCGCCTGCATCGGCTCCTCGAACGCGACCTCCGGCGCGGCCTCCTTCGCCGCCCCGTCCTTGAGGGCGGCCTTGAGCGCCTTCAGGCGGCCCTTCTTCGCCCAGCGCACGAAGAACGCCGCGTCGGCCTCGCAGCGCGCCTCGCCGTCGGTGATGAGGCGCGTGCGCACGGTGAGGATCTGCCCGGTGTCCTTGTCCTCCAGGCCGATGACCTGGCTCTTGGCGGCGACGATGTCGCGCGGGTGGACCGGCGCGAAGAAGCGCAGCTCCATCTCGCCGAAGAGCAGGCGCGCGAGGTCGACCTTGAGGCTCGCGTCGTTGAAGACCTGGAAGTACATCTGATTGCAGAACTTGACCGGGAAGAGCGGCGGGGCGATGACGCCGCCCGGCCGTTTGAGATCGACGTAGTGCGGGTTCTGGTCGTTGGTCGCGACGGCGAAGCCGACCACGTCGTCGAGCTTCACGACGGCGGGCTGGCCGTGGTAGAGCTTGCCCAGCCCGGCGCGGTTCATCCCGGCGCCGCGCGCGTTGATCTCGGCGACGAGCTCCTCGCGGACCTTCGGGCCGGCCGCGCGCAGCAGCCAGCGCAGCTCGTCCATCGAGTCGCTGGTGACGCGCGCCTCGGCGAAGAGCGCGGCGGGCCTGGCCGCGCCGGCCAGCAGGCTCCACAGCGCCGCGGGCTCGGCGACCAGCCGGCTGGTCGCGGCGCCGGTATGGCCGGCCTCGACGTCGAGCTGCGCGCCGTCGGCGACGACGGTGAGGGCGAGGTCGCCCGCGGTGACGTGGACGCGGGCGGTGCGGCCCTGCGCCTGCCCGACCGCCGGCAGCAGCCCGAAGAGCAGCTTGAGCCGCGCGAGCGGGTCCATGCCGTCGAGGGCCTGCTCGGCCGCCGAGGGCACCTTCGGCACCGTCGGCGCCGGGGCGGCGGCCGGGGCCGCCGGGGTCGGGGCCGCGGGGGCCGCCGCGGGAGGCGCCGTCACGGCCGGCGCCGCGGCGAGCGCCGCCTCGAACGCGGCGCGGGCCTTCGCCGGGTCGATGGCGGCGCGGTACTTCATGAGGTCGCCGACGTTCGTCGCCGAGATCTTCCCCTGCATGTAGGCCTGCTGCCCGTCGACGGTGCCCTCGCCGATGCCGACGAAGGTCGGGGCGTCGGTCTTCACGACGCAGGTCGGCGTGCCCGCCTTGCCCGGCGCGGAGGTGCACTGTCCGTCGGCGACGGTGATCGTGAAGTCGCCGGCGCCGGCGATCTCCCAGTGCATGACGGCGTTCCAGCCGCCCGCCTTCTCCGGCACGAAGCCCGCCGGCATGTACTTGAAGCTCGCCGCGATCTTCTCCGCCGGCGTGGTGGGCACGGCCGCCGCGGGCGCCGCCGCCTGCGCCGCGGGCGCCGGGGCGGGCGCGGCGGCCGGCGCGGCCGTCGCGGCGCCGCTGATCTCCGGCAGCCGCCGGGCGATCGCGGCCGGGGTCCAGGCGTCCTGCGTCGCGCCGTCGGTCATCTGCATCCGGTACTCGAAGAGCTGGCCGCCGTGGACGCCGAAGATGTGTCCGTTCACGTCCTTCGACAGGTCCGAGACGAGGAAGGTCACCAGCGGCGCGACCCGGTCGGGGGTCATGGCCGCGGGCACCATGCTGATGTCCTCGGTCATGCGGGTCTTCGCCATCGGCGCGAGCGCGTTGACGCGGATGCCGGCCTTCCCGAGCTCCATGGCGGTGACGAGCGTGAAGCCGTAGATGCCCGCCTTCGCCGCGGCGTAGTTCGACTGGCCGTAGTTGCCCCTGAGCCCGGCGTAGGAGCTGGTGTTGATGATCGACCCGCCGCCCGACCCCTTCATCGCGTTGGCGGCGGCGAGGGTGCAGGCGAACGTGCCCTTGAGGTGCACGGCGATGACCGCGTCCCACATCTCCTCGGTCATCTTGAGCAGCGTCTTGTCCCGCAGGATGCCGGCGTTGTTGACGAGCGCGTCGAGGTGGCCGAAGGTCGTCGTCGCGGTCTTCACGATGCCCTCGGCGCCGGCCATCGTGCTGACCGAGTCGTAGCTCGCGACCGCCGCGCCGCCCGCGGCGCGGATCTCGGCGACCACCTGGTCCGCCATGGCGTTGCCGCCGCCCTGGCCGTCGCGGCTGCCGCCGACGTCGTTGACGACGACCTTCGCGCCCTCGCGCGCGAGGGCGAGCGCGTAGGCGCGGCCGAGGCCTCCGCCCGCGCCGGTGATGATGACGACCTTGCCGTCGCAGAGTCCCATGTCAGCCCTCCTACAGGCGCTCCAGGATGACGGTCTCACCCTGGCCGAAGCCGATGCACAGCGTGACGAGACCGTAGCGCTCCTTGCGGTCCTCCATCAAATGGAGGGCCGTCGTGAGCAGGCGCGCGCCGGTGGCGCCGAGCGGGTGGCCGAGCGCGATGGCGCCGCCACGGATGTTGGTCTTGCTCCAGTCGAAGCCGAGGTCCTGGCCGCAGGCGAGGACCACCGACGAGAACGCCTCGTTGATCTCGACGACGCCGACGTCGGCGAGGCCCAGGCCCGCCTTCGCGAGCGCCTTCCGGGTGGCCGGGATCGGCGCGGTGAGCATGATGGTGGGACAGACGCCGGCGACGGCGTAGGTGACCAGCCGCGCCCGCGGCTCGAGCCCGAGCTGCTTCGCCTTCTCGGGCGTGGTCACGATGAGGCCGGCCGCGCCGTCGGAGATCTGGCTCGAGTTGCCGGCCGTGATCACGCCGTCCGGCTTGAAGGCCGGCGGGAGCTTCGCCAGCTTCTCCATCGAGCTGTCGCGCGGCGTCTCGTCCTGCTCGAGGACCACCGGCTTGCCGTCGTCGCCGGTGGCGCGCACCGGCACGATCTCGCGCTGGAACGCGCCGCTGCGGACGGCCTTGAGCGCGCGGTCCTGGCTCATCAGGGCCAGCTCGTCGTTCTGGCCGCGACCGAGCTCCCACTTCTCCGCGATGAGCTCGGCGGAGATGCCCTGGGGCACGACGGCGAACCGCTCCATCAGGCGCGGGCTCAGGGACCCGAGGTCCGAGCCCATCGCCACCCGGTTCATGCTCTCGACGCCGAGGACGACGGTGAGGTCCATCATCCCGGACATGACCGCCTGAGCGGCGTTGACGAACGCCTGCACGCTCGAGGCGCACAGGCGGTTGACCGACGTGCCCGGGACGGTGACCGGCAGGCCGGCGGCGAGGACGATGTTGCGCGAGATGTTCGCGCCCTGCTCGCCGGTCTGGGTGACGCACCCGGTCACGACGTCGTCGATCTGCTCGGGATCGATGCCGGTCCGCCGGAGGAGCTCGTTGAGGACGATGACCCCGAGCTCGTCGGACCGGACCTTGCTGAGCGTTCCGCCCTTCTTGCCGATGGGGGTGCGGATCGCGTCTACGATGACTGCCTCACGGATGTTTCCCACGCTGGCCTCCTTCCGCTCGCGGCCGATCCCCCGCGGTCCGCGGCACACACTGGCACTCTAATATGAGTCGCCCGGCTATCGCAACGCGTCACTCGACCGACGGTGCGATCGCGGACGGTCGTTCCGACGGCTGCGCGGGCGGGTGGGAAAATGCCGGGCAGGGGCACGGGCAGGGGCACGGGCACGAGCGCCCAACCTGAGAGGGGCGGCCCGGCGACGGGCGAGCGCCCTCGTGCCCGTGC
>DASXVK010000617.1:0-24102 GCA_036504295.1 Polyangia bacterium | reverse complement strand
ATCCCGAAGGGCCGCCTGAGCTCCATGGCGGTCCAGTGGAAGAGCGGGTTGCCGAGCGTCGCGGGCACCGTGCGCGCCCAGGCCTCGAACTTCTCCCGGTCGGGCGCGTCGCCCGAGCAGAGGCGCTCGGGGACGCCGTTCGCGCGCATGGCCCGCCACTTGTAGTGATCGCCCGCGAGCCAGAGCTCCGTCAGCGAGCGGAAGCGGTGGTCCTCCGCCATGAGCGCGGGCGGGAGGTGGCAGTGGTAGTCGATGATGGGGAGGTCGCGCGCGATCCGGTGGTAGAGGTCGCGCGCGGTCTCGGTCTCGAGGAGGAAATCGTCGTCGAGCAGGGGCTTCATCCGGGGGCCTCACTTGACTCCGCGTGAGTGCTGGCGGGCTTTGCCTGCCAGCACTCTGCGCGGGGGGTCAAAGGGACCCTCCCAGGGTCCCTTTTTTTGTCGGCAGGAAGGGCTCGAGGCGCGGCGCGAGCGCGCGGTTGATCCCGAGCGCGACGAGGTAGGCGCCCGCGCACATGGCGAAGAGCGCGGCGTAGCCCGCCGCGGGGTCGCCGGCCGCGTGGAAGCGGTCGAGGAGGCGGCCGGCGAACCACGGGAAGGCGATGCCGCCGAGCGAGCCCGCCATGCCGCCGAGCCCGATGATCGTCGCCACGTCCCGCTTCGGGAACATGTCCGACACGGTCGTGTACAGGGTGGCCGACCAGGCCTGGTGCGCGGCCGCGGCCAGGCCGATGAGGAGCACCGCCGGCCAGTCCCCCACGCGCGTCGCGGCCGGGATCGGCAGCACGCAGAGCGCGAAGAGGAGCATCCCGGTCCGGCGCGACCGGGTCACGCTCCAGCCGCGGCGGTTGAGCGCGCCGGTGAGCCAGCCGCCGGCGATGCTGAGCACGGTCACGATCGTGTAGATGGTCACGAGGTGCACCCAGCTCTGCTTCAGCTTGAGGCCGCGCGTCGCCTTGAAGTAGTCGGGCAGCCAGATGAGGAAGAACCACCACACCGGGTCGGTCATCAGCTTGGCGACGATGAACGACCAGGTCTGGCGATACCGCAGCGCGCGCCGCCAGCCGAGCGGCGCGCCGCCCGCGTCGCCGGCGTCGGCGTCGCCGCCGTCCCTCACGGCGAGCGCGAGCTCCGCCCGGGAGAGGCGCGGCCGCCGCTCCGGCCGGTCGTAGAGCGGGAGCCACAGCAGGAGCCACAGGAGGCCCGCGACGCCGGCGAAGACGAAGGCCCAGCGCCAGCCGAGCCCGTAGGCGATCACCGGGATCACGGCGGGCCCGACGATGGCGCCCATGTTCGAGCCGGAGTTGAAGATCGCCGTCGCGAACGCGCGCTCGCGGCGCGGGAACCACAGCGTCACCGCCTTGATCGCGGCGGGGAAGTTGCCGCCCTCGCTCACCCCGAGGGCGACCCGGGCCGCGGCGAGCCCGCCGGTCGAGCCGACCAGGGCGTGGCCGAGCGCCGCCAGGCTCCACAGCGTGATCGAGAGCGCGTAGCCGACCTTGGCCCCGTGGCGGTCGACGAACCAGCCGAACGCGAGCAGGCCCGCGGCGTAGCCCGCCTGGAACGCGGAGTTCACGAGGCCGAAGTGCTCGTTCGTCCAGCCGAGCTCCTGGTCGAGCAGCTCCTTGACGAGCGCGAGGATCTGGCGGTCGAGGTAGCTGATCGTGGTGGCGACGAAGAGCAGCGCGCAGATGACCCAGCGATAGCCGCCGGCCCGCCCGGGGCTCACTGGTTCACGCCGCTCGCGAGGAAGCCGCCGTCGACGACGAGCACCTGGCCGTTCACGAAGCTCGCCGCGTCCGAGGCGAGGAAGACGCAGGCGCCGACGAGCTCCTCGACGTCGCCGAAGCGCCCGAGCGGCGTGCGGAGCTTCAGCTCGCGGCCGCGCTCGGTGCCGTCGAGGAGGGCGGCGTTGAGCGCGGTGCGGAAGACGCCCGGCGCGATGGCGTTCACGACGACGCCCCGGGGCCCCCACTCGACGGCGAGCGAGCGGGTGAGGCCGGCGACCCCGGCCTTGCTCGCCGCGTACGCGGTCACGCCGAGGAAGGAGACGAACGAGTTGAGCGAGGCGACGTTCACGATGCGGCCGCGACCCCGCGCGAGCATCGGCCGGCCGAAGACCTGGCACGCGCGCAGCGTCCCGGTGAGGTTCGTGTCGAGGGTGCCCTGCCACTCCTCCTCGGTCAGGTCGAGCGCCGGCGTGCGCCGGATCCGGCCCGCGCAGTTGACGAGGATGTCGACCCCGCCGAACGCCTCGAGGACCCGCGCGCAGGCCGCCTCGAGCGACGCGCGGTCGGTCACGTCGGCGCTGACGCGGAGCGTGCGGCGGCCGCGCGCCGCGACGGCCTGCGCCGTGGCCTCGACCGCGGCCGGCGTCCGCGCGCAGGCGACCACGTCCGCCCCGGCGTCGGCGAGCCCCAGGGCGAGCGCCCGGCCAATGCCAGCGGTGCCGCCGACCACGACGGCGACCCGGCCGGTGAGGTCCAGCGAGGGATGTCCCAAGGCAGCTCCGGGCGCCGCGTGACGTCGTCGCGATCCGCCCTATATACATAGATGACCGGGTGAGGCGGCCGGCGCACCGGGCCGGCGGGCGGTGGGTTCGGAGCGTGCGGGAAAATGCAACACGGAGGCACGGTGACACGGAGTAAGTTCTTGAATATCAGGATCATCCTCCGCGCCTCCGCGTCTCCGTGTTGCATTTCCTCGCACCCTGCCAGGTGAGGTCGTGACGGGCGTGCAGGGTTTGCCGGGGCTGGAGCTCGTGCCGGCCTCCCGCGTCGCGGCGGCGGGCGCGGAGTGGGCGCTCGCGCGCCGCGCCGACGGCGACCGGCTCGTCGTGGCCGCGCCGGTCGCGGCGGCGCGCCTGCTCGACGAGCTCGAGGGCGAGACCACGGCCAGGGACGGCGGGGTCGTGCTGGTCGGGCCGGCCGGGCCGCGCAACGCGGCGGCCCTGCGGCGTCACGTGCCCGGGCTGCGGCCGGTGCCGCTCGGGCTGCGCCCCTCGGCCGGGCTCGGCGACCGCCTCGGCCTCGCCACGCCAGGCCACGTGCGCGCGATCCGCGCCGCCGGTGGGGGCCTGGCGCCCGTCTTCGCCCAGCAGTCCGTCCGCGAGATGGCGCGCACCGGCCGCACCCCGCGGGAGGTGCTGGACGACGCCACCTGGGGCATGTTCGCCGAGGGCTGGCGCGGGGAGGCGGGCGCCGACGCCGATCACCTCAAGACCGCGGCCGACGTCGCGGCCGGCCTCGGCGCGGGCTTCACGCTCTTCACGCTCGACCCCGGCGAGCACGTCGACGCCGGCGCGGACACGGCCGACGCCGCCGCGCTGCGCGCGCGCGCCGCCGGGCTGCCCTGGGCCGAGCTCGAGGACACCGCCGCCGCCCTGCGGGGCCGCTACCTCGACCGGAGCTTCGCCGCGGAGCACCTGGCGCTCCGCTTCGACGAGGAGGTGCTGCTCCGGGCGGCCGTGAAGTACGGGCGGGCGGTGGCCCACGTCGCGCGCCTCTGGCGCCACCTCGCCGCGGCCGCCGGGGACCGCCGGGTCGAGGTCGAGGTCTCCGTCGACGAGACCGAGACGCCGACGACGCCCGCCGAGCACCTCTTCGTGGCGCGCGAGCTCACGCGTCTCGGCGTCGGCTTCGTCAGCCTCGCCCCGCGCTTCGTCGGCCGCTTCGAGAAGGGCGTCGACTACCTCGGCGACCTCGCCGCGCTCGAGCGGGACCTCGCCGCGCACGCCGCGATCGCGCGCGCGCTCGGCCCCTACAAGCTGAGCCTGCACTCGGGCTCGGACAAGCTCAGCGTCTACCCCCTCGCGGCGCGCGCGACGCGGGGCCTCGTCCACCTCAAGACCGCGGGCACGAGCTACCTCGAGGCCCTGCGCACGGTGGCGGTCCTGGACCCGCCGCTGTTCCGGGCGATCTACGCCTTCGCGCGGGAGCGGTACGAGACCGACCGGGCGAGCTACCACGTGTCGGCGGAGCTTGGCCGCGCGCCGCCGCCCGCCGGCGTGCCCGCGGCCGCGCTGCCGGCGCTGCTCGAGCACTTCGACGCGCGGCAGATCCTGCACGTCACGTTCGGCTCCGTGCTCGCGGCCCGCGCCGGCGACGGCCGGCCGCGGTTCAAGGACGCCCTCCTCGGCCGGCTGCGCCAGGGCGCCGAGGCCTACGCCCGCAACCTCGAGGCGCACCTCGGGCGCCACCTGCGCCCCTTCGTCGAGGCGCGCGCGTGAGCCCGGCGGGCGCCGCGGCGGACGGCGTCGTGGGGCGCGGCCTCGCGGCGGGGACCCTCGCCGACGACGAGGTGCGCGCGCTGGCCACGGCGGGGCTCGCGCGGCTGCCGGTCGACGGCCGGCGCGTGCTCGTCCTCGTCCCCGACGGGACCCGCACGATGCCGCTGCCGCTCCTCGCCGGCGTCCTCGAGCGGGAGCTCGCCCCGCGGGTCGCGGCGCTCGACTTCCTGGTCGCCCTCGGCACCCACCGGCCGCTGACGGACGCCGCGCTCTCGCGCCTGCTCGGCCGCCCGGTCGCCGGCGGCCGGGCGGGGCGCAGCCGCGTCGAGAACCACCGGTGGGACGACCCGGCCGCCTTCACGACCGTCGGCACCCTCCCGGCGGCCCTCGTCGAGGAGCTCACGCTGGGCCGGCTCCGCGCCGCGGCGCCCGTCGCGCTCAATCGTCTGGTCCTCGCGTACGACCACCTCCTCGTGTGCGGGCCGGTCTTCCCGCACGAGGTGGTCGGCTTCTCGGGCGGCACCAAGTACCTCGTGCCCGGCATCGCGGCGCCGCCCATCATCCACTTCACCCACTGGCTCGGGGCGCTCATCGGGAGCTGCCAGGTGATCGGCACCCGCGACACGCCGGTGCGCGCCGTCATCGACCGCGCCGCGGCGCTCCTCGACCGGCCGATCGCGCTGCTGGCGCCGGTCGTGACGCACGACGGCACCGCCGGCCTCTTCTGCGGGCCCGTCCGCCCCGCGTGGGAGCGCGCGGCGGCGCTCTCCGCGCGGCGCCACGTCGTGTGGCTCGAGCGACCCGTCGACCGGGTGCTGTCGGTGATGCCGGAGATGTACGAGGACCTGTGGACCGCGGCCAAGGGCATGTACAAGGTCGAGCCCGCGGTCGCCGACGGCGGTGAGGTGGTCATCTACGCGCCCCACGTGACCGACGTCAGCGCGGTCCACGGGCGCCTGATCGAGTCGATCGGCTATCACTGCCGCGACTACTTCGTGGCGCAGTGGGACCGCTTCGGGGACGTCCCGGGCGGCATCCTGGCGCACGCGACGCACCTCAAGGGCCTCGGCGCCTTCGACGCCGCGACCGGCGTCGAGACGCCGCGCCTCCGCGTCACGCTCGCGACCGGCATCCCGCGGGAGCGCTGCGCGCGCCTCAACCTGGGCTGGCTCGACCCCGCCGCCGTCGACCCCGCCGCGTGGGCCCGCGCGCCCGGGACCCTCGTCGTGCCTCGCGCCGGCGAGGTGCTGTACCGCGTCGGGCGGCCGCCCGAGGAGACCCCATGACCACGCCGCCCGGCCTCAGGATCCGCCCCGAGGGCGCGCTGGACTTCGTCGCGCTCGGCGCCCTGGTCCATCGCCTCGACCCGGGCCCCGTCCCCTTCCGCAAGGCCGCCGAGTGCCGCATCCACGTGAGCGGCGGCGAGTACAACTGCGCCGCCAACCTGGCCGACTGCTTCCGCCTCCGCACCGCCGTCGCGACGGCGCTCGTCGACTACCCCGTCGGCGAGCTCATCGCCGAGCGCGTGCGGGCGATGGGCGTCCGAGGCTTCTACCGGCGCTTCGCCCACGACGGCGTGCGCGGGCCCAACATGGCGACGGTCTACAGCGACCGCGGCTTCGGCGTGCGCGCGCCCGTCGTCTTCTACAACCGCGCGAACGAGGCCGCCGCGCTGCTCCGGCCCGGCGACTTCGCCTGGCCGGAGCTCTTCGCCGGCGGGGTGCGCTGGTTCCACAGCGGCGGCGTCTTCGCCGCCCTCTCGCCGACGACGCCCGAGCTCATCATCGAGGGCATGGCCGCGGCGAAGGCGCAGGGCGCGGTCGTCTCCTTCGACCTCAACTTTCGCGCCAAGCTGTGGCAGGTCGCGGGCGGGGCCGAGCGCGCCGTGGAGGTGCTGCGCCGGATCGTCGACCACGTCGACGTCCTCGTCGGCAACGAGGAGGACCTGCAGCGCGGCCTGGGCCTCCCGGGTGGCGCCCCGGTCGAGGCCGCCACGACCCTCGACCCCGGCGCCTTCGCCGGCCTGGTCGCGCGCGTCGTCGCGCGCCACCCGCGGCTCAAGGTCGTGGCGACGACGCTGCGGGAGGTGCGCTCGACGAACCGGCACCGCTGGAGCGCGGTCGCCTGGATCGACGGGGCGCTGCACGTCGCGCCCACGGCCGAGCTGGACGTCTACGACCGCGTCGGCGGCGGCGACGGCTTCGCCGCCGGCCTCTTCTACGGCCTGCTCGCCGGCGAGCCGCCCGAGGAGGCGCTGCGGCTCGGCTGGGCGCACGGCGCGCTCCTCACGACGTTCCCGGGCGACACCACGATGGCGACGGAGGCCGAGGTGCGGGCCCTCGCGCGGGGCGCGTCGGCGCGGATCCAGCGGTGAGGAGAGCGCTCAGCGGCCGCCCGGCTGCCAGGCGATGATCGTCAGCGCGACGCTCGCGGTCACGACCTCGAGGAGCGTGAAGCGCCATCCCAGCTTGAGCGGCTGCAGGTAGAGATCGGCCAGGCCGAAATCGTCCACGCTCGCGTCCCGATGATCGCTGGTGAGGTCCACGTGCGCGACCGGAACCCCGAACGACAGCGTCAGGTGCGTCGCGTCGCCGAACGGTGACCGCGCCGGTGCGTCGCCGACGCGCTGCGCGATCGCCTGCGCGACCGGCTCCGCGAGCGCATCCGCGAGGGCGTCCGTGAGGCCGTCCAGACGGGCGCCGGCGGCTGGGGCGGCCAGACGCGCGTCGCCGAGCGGATCGTGGAGACGGTCCACGAGCGCATCGAGAGCACCCTGCGCGAGCACCTCGCCGACGAGCTGCGCGAGCGGATCCGGGACGGGCTGCGCGAGCGCGTGGTCTCGGCGGTGCGCGCCAACCTCGGTGACGGCACGCCGATCACCGAGCGCATCGCCGACGAGGTGCGTGAACGACTGTCCGACCGCAGCGTGCACGAGCGCCTCGCCAACGCCGTGCGCGAGCGGGTGATCGAGGGCGTGCGGGCCCGGATCGTCGACGGTATCCGGACCGCCGTCTCGCAGGGGGAGATGTTCGGCGGGGCGGAAGCGCTCCAGTACCGGATCGCCGAGGCGGTGCACGAGCGCGTGACGGAGCGGCTGCGGGATCGCATCGAGGATGGCCTGCGCGATCGGCTGTCCGCGACGCTGCGCGAGCGCGTCGTCGACGCGGTCCGCAACGTCGTGAGCACCGGCGGCCAGCCGACGGGCTACGGCGGGGGGCCGGGCTACGGCGCGGTCCTCGAGCGCTTCGGCGACCGCCTGCGCGACCGGGTGGCCGAGGAGCTCCCCGAGCAGGTCGGGGAGCGGATCCGCGAGCGCGTGCTCGAGGGCCTGCGCGAACGGATCGTCGACGGGATCCGCACCGCCATGTCCCAGGGGACCACGGACCCCGAGCAGATCGCCGACCGCGTGCGCGACCGCATCGTCGAGAACATGCGGGAGCGGGTCGCCCAGGCGCTCAAGGAGCGCGTACGCGAGGAGCTCCGCGACCGGGTCAGCGACACGGTCCGCAGCTTCGCGCAGGAGCAGATGACCGGCGGCGGCATCACCGCCAGCGGCGGCGGCGCGTGGCCGTCCTGAGGCGGCCGCAGCGCGCCTGCCCCCCCCGCCTTCCCGCCCCCCGCCTTCTTCCCCCAGGTTCGCCGGCTGCCCCTGGGTTCCCGACGCGGACCTGCGCGTCGCCGAGTGCCGGCACGGGGTCATCCGTGTGGCGCCAGCCTGGTCAAAGGGCTACTGTATGCAAGGACGATGCCGTTTGCAGACACGATCCGGGCACGCCGGCAGGCGTTCGGTTTCTCGCCCGAAGCGCTCGCCAAGCTGGCGAGCCTGAGTCCGGCGCGACTCCTGGTGTTGGAGACCGGCGCGGCGCCTACCACCGCCGAGGTGGCGGCGCTTGGTGCGGCGCGTCCCCCAGCGCTGCGGCGGGTGGCGCAGCAGCACGAGGGGCGTGGCCACGCCGACGCGGGCGGCGTGATGCGCGACGCGCTCGTTCAGCCCCGTGAGGCCACCCCGGCCGCCCCCGCGCACCGTCCCCCGCCGCCCCCGCATCGCATCTCGGCGGGGGCGGCGCGGCGGAGGGGTACGACGATGCGTTTCTTGATCCAGGTCCGGGCCGATGCGAGCACCGAGGCGGGCAAGATGCCGAGCGAGCAGCTCCTCGCCGACATGACGCGGTACAACGAGGAGCTGGCCAAGGCCGGGGTGCTGCTGGCGGGGGAGGGGCTGCACCCGAGCGCGAAGGGCGCGCGCGTCAAGTTCGCGGGGCGCGAGCGCATCGTCCGCAAGGGTCCCTTTCCCGCCAACGAGCTGATCGCCGGGTTCTGGGTGTTCGACGTCAAGTCGCTGCAGGAGGCCATCGACTGGGTGAAGCGCTGCCCCGATCCCCTCCCCGGCAGCCAGGCCGTCATCGAGATCCGGCAGATCTACGAGGAGGCGGATTTCGGGCCCGAGCTCACGCCTGAGCTGCGGCAGGCCGAGGCGCGCCTGCGCGCGCAGATGGACGCGAAGAACGCGAAGAAGAAGTAGCGGGGGCGCGCGCCCCCCGCGGCTCACTCGACGGTGATGGTGCCGAGCTTCACGCGGTCCTGGCCGTCGGAGGCGCCCGCGGTGGCCTTGAGGCGCTTGCCGTCGCCGCCCGGCCAGAAGCCCATCCACATCGTGTAGGTGCCCTTGGGCGTGGTGGCGCGCTCCGCCATCATCTCGTAGGGGTCGGTGACGTAGTCGCCGGGCGACCACAGCGTGGTCGGGAACTTGCCGTCGAGCGGCGTGTGGTCGCCGTTGAAGCGCGTGCCGGGCCCGTCGAAGTGCAGGAAGATCTTGTAGGCGCCCGGCGGCTTCGCCTTCACCTGGAAGTGGAGCTTCACGGTGAACTTGCTGCCGCGCGCGATCGGGCTCGTGATGTCGTAGCCGAGGAGGGCGATCGTGCCGTCGAACTCGGCGGTGACCGGGTGCTGCGGCGTCGGCGCCACCTGGCGCACCAGGGCCTTGAGCGCGTTCTTGTCCTGCTCGTTCGCGCCGAGGCGGTTGGAGATGAGCAGGAAGCGCGAGTTCTGGTCGTCGACGACGTAGTAGGGGACGCTCGCGCCGCGCGACTCCTTGTCGATCTGGCCCAGCTCCTCCGACGGGATGATGACGAAGGAGCGCTTCTCGCCGCGCAGGTAGTCGAGGAGCGCCGTCATGCTGGCGAGGTCCTTCACCTCGCCGCGCGTGTAGTAGGCGAGGCCGCGGCCGGGGGCGCGGTACTGGGCCAGCGGCTCGCCCGCCTTGCGCAGCGACTGGAAGCGGTCGAAGAGCACCTTCTGGGAGTAGTGCTTCGAGAGCTGCGGCGTCACGACGAAGGCGATGAGCGCGGCGTTCGCGAGCGCCACCGCGACGAGCGCGTGCGCGCCGATGCGGCCGACACGGCGCCAGCGCTCGCCGAGGGCGAAGGCGCTGAACGCCGCGAGCGCGAAGACGAGGCCGAAGGCGACGAAGACCGGCGCCATCGCGACGGCGCTCGGCCACTTGACCGCCTCGAGCAGGTGGTTCGTGGCCACGTACTCGGGGTAGAGGAAGAGGTCGCGGGCGAGGATCGCGGCCACGAGCGCCGCGCCGAAGCCGAAGAGCGCGTTCGGCGCCTCGGCGCCGTCCAGGACCTCGTCGAGGAGCACGCCGATGCCGAGGGCGAGGGCGGGCAGCGCCGGGAACCGCACGTCGCCGTAGCGCCACACGTAGAGCGTCGCGACGAAGAAGGCGAGCACGCCCCAGGCGGCGACGAGGAAGCGGGCGAAGGCCGGCCGGCCGCCGGTCTCGGGCTTGACGAACATGAGGCGCCCGAAGGCGAACGGCGCGAGGGCGCTCATCGGGAAGAACGCGAAGCCGACCTGCTTGAGGAAGTAGTCCCAGGTGACGACGCCCGACTGGGCCTTGCCCGGCATGGCGCCGACGAGCGGGGAGTAGCGCGTCGCGGCGATGACGTGCTCGATGGTGAGGCCCGCGATGATGACGAAGGCGCTGCCGACGATCGCGAGCTGCAGGCCGTAGCCCGAGACGGCGGCCCGGCCGGCGCGGAAGCTCGGGCCCACGCCCGCGGCGGCGAGGGTGTCGCCCGCGGCGCCCTCGGGCGCGATGGTGGCGGTCCAGGCGAGCGCCGCGGCGAGGACGACCGCGCCGAGCGGGATGACGACGCCGGTGAGGGCGCCGCCGGCGAGGTAGCCGAGGCCGAGGCCGGCGACGGCGAGGACGCCGCCCACGGCGGTGTTGCGCGCGTCGTGGCCGCCCGAGCGCGGCCACAGGATGAGCACCAGGCCGAGCACCGCGATGACGCCGGGCACGACGAGGAACGCGTCCGAGGCGAGCTGGCGCGCCTGCAGGATGTAGCCCGGGGCGCCGGCCAGGGCGAGGGCCCCGAGGAGGCCGGCCCGGCGCGTGAAGAGCGTCGCGCCCAGGTAGTAGACGCCGAGCAGGCCGAGCATGGCCATGAAGGCGAACGGCAGCCGGGCCGCGGTCTCGCTGATGCCGAGCGCGCCGAGGCTCTTGGTCATCACCCAGGTCGCCAGCGGCGGCTTCACCGGGAACTTGCCACCGGCCGTCACGTCGAACGCGCCGCCGTGCTCCTGCGCCCACTTGTGGACGTCGCGGGCCTGATCGGCGATCTTGATCTCGTGGGGATCCCACAGGCCGAAGCGGCCGATGCCGGGCAGGAACAGGCAGGCCCCGACCGCGACGGCCACGAGCGGGTAGAGCCAGCGCTGGGTATCTTCTGGCACTTTCATCCGAGTTCCCTCAGGAATTGCGACTATTTACCGGAAGAACGCCGGTTTTGCAAGGAGCGGCTACCGCAGGACCCGCGTCTGGCCCGGCTCGAGCAGCGCCACGCGGTCCGTCAGCCCATGCTCGCGCGCGAGCTCGCGCATCCAGGCGGCGGGCTCGTCGAGCGGCTCGTACGAGAGCGGGAAGGCGCCGTGATGCACCGGCAGCAGCACCCGCGCGCCCAGGTCCGCGAACGCGTACACCGCGTCGAGGGGGCTCATGTGGTAGCGCCGGAAGGCGAGGGGGCGGTAGGCCCCGATGGGCAGCAGCGCCAGGTCCGGGGCGTACCGCTGGCCCACGTCGAGGAAGCCGGAGAAGTAGCCGGTGTCGCCGGCGAAGTACGCCGTGGGGCCGTTGCCCCGGATGATGTAGCCGCAGCCGCCGCGGCGCCGGGGATCGAGCAGGCTGCGGCCGCCGTAGTGGCGCGCCGGCACCGCGATCACCTCGACCCCGCGGTGCGCGATCGCCTCGCCCACGGCGAGCTCGATGACGCGGGCGAAGCCGAGCCGCGAGCACAGCTCGGCGCAGCGCGGCGGCACCACCACGGTGGCCCCGCGCGGCAGCCGGCGGAGCGACGGGGGATCGAGGTGGTCGAAGTGGGCGTGCGAGATGAGGCACAGGTCGATGGCGGCGAGGTCGAGGCTCGCCGCCGCCGCCGCCCGCACCCGCGCCACCGGGCCGGCGAAGCGGCCGAGCGCGGGGTCGGTGAGGATGCGGGTGTCGGCGTAGCGCAGCAGCACCGTCGCGTGGCCGATGAAGGTCGCCGCGAGCTCGCCCGGGTGCACCGGCGGCAGCGGCTCGGCCTGGGGCGGCGCCGGCGGCCGCAGCAGCGCCGCGGCCCAGCGCCACAGGTACGGCCGCAGCGGCCCCCGGCGCCCGGCGTGCGCCGCGTCGAGCTCGGCCGCGCGCTCGAGGAACGCGCGCGCGACGTCGTCCGGTCCGGGCGGCGGCAGCACGGGGGCATGATCGCCCGGCGGGCGGGCGCAGGTCAATGTCGGCATGAGCCGCGTCAGGCGAGCGCTCGCGCGCCGCCGCGGCTGATCGTGGGCGACCGGCTCGGTCACCACCCTGGTGCTCAACAGCGTGCCGCTGACCGGGTTCACGGCAGGCGCCTCGTACTACTACGGCTTCACCGGCGCGACCGGCGGACTCTTCGAGCGGCACGAGCTCCGGAACATCGCGATCACCTTCCCCTCGCCGCGCTGCCTGTAGTTCGCGTGAGTGCTGGCGGGCTGTGCCTGCCAGCACTCTGCGCGGGGGGTCAAAGGGACCCTCCCAGGGTCCCTTTCCTATTAGACGGCGGGGGGATCCCTGGCCTCGCCCGGCTCGGTGTGTTATTTACCGCGTGCACATGCCTGTTGCCGCCGCGCCCGTCGTCATCCTCGGGGGTGGGCTGACCGGAATCTCGACCGCCTACCACCTGGGGTCGGGGTACGTCCTCCTCGAGCGGGAGGCGCGCCTCGGCGGCCACGCGCGCACCGAGGAGCGGGACGGGTACTTCTTCGACCGCACCGGGCACTGGCTCCACCTGCGCGATCCCGGCATCCGGCGCCTCATCACGCGCCTCCTCCCGGGCGGGCTGACGACCGTCGACCGCCGCGCCCGCGTCTACTCGAGCGGCGTGCTCACGCGCTACCCCTTCCAGGCGAACCTCTTCGGCCTGCCGCCGGCGGTGGCCGCCGAGTGCCTGCTCGGGCTCGTCGAGACGCGCCTGGCCGCGCCGGACCCGGGGCCGCCCCGGGACTTCGAGCAGTTCTGCCTGCGCCACTTCGGTGCGGGCATCGCGAAGCACTTCATGATCCCGTACAACAGCAAGCTGTACGGGGTGCACCCGCGCGAGATCACCGCCGAGTGGTGCCAGCGCTTCGTGCCCGTCCCGAAGCTCGAGGAGGTGGTGCGGGGCGCGGTGGGCGAGCCGCCGCCGGAGATGGGGTACAACGTCGGCTTCCTCTACCCCAAGCGCGGCGGCATCGAGACGATGACCCGCGCCCTCACCGGCCGGCTCACCGGCGACGTCCGCACGGGCACCGCGCCCGACGCGATCGACCTCAAGCGGCGCGAGGTGGTCGTGCGCGGGCAGCGCGTGCCGTTCCGCGCCATCGTCAGCACCATCCCGCTGCCGGCGGTGTGCCGCCTCATTCAGGGCGCGCCGCGCCGGGTGCTCGAGGCCGCGGACCAGCTCCGGTGCACGCCGCTGCGGTACCTGAACGTCGCGACCCGCCACCGGCCCCCGGCGGACTTCCACTGGATCTACGTGCCCGAGGAGCGGTACCCGTTCTACCGCGTGGGCATCTACTCGAACGCCGTGCCGTCGATGGCGCCGCGCGGCCGTGGCGCGCTGTACGTCGAGCTCTCGGAGCGCGGCCCGCTGCCGCCCGCGCGCCGCCTCACGGCCGAGGTCGCCCGCGGCCTCGCCGCCGCCGGCGCGATCCGCGACGCCAACGACGTGCTCTTCGCCGACCTGCGCGAGCTCGAGCACGCCTACGTCATCTTCGACCACGCCTACTACGCCGCGACGCGCTTCCTCCGCTCCTGGCTCGAGCAGCGGGGCATCTACCCCCGCGGTCGCTACGGGTTCTGGACCTACAACTCGATGGAGGACTGCCTCATCGCCGGGCGTGACGTCGCGCAGACGGTCGTTCAGGGGGGGGCTCTGCCCGCCCCCCCTCGACGGGCAGAGCCCGTCGAGCCTCCCCCTCACCGCGCGCGCCCCGCGCGAGTTGCTGCACGGAGACCAGCATGACTGACGAGAGCCCCATCCTCAGCATCATCATCCCGGTCTTCAATGAGGAGGCCATCCTCCACACCGCCATCGACGGCCTGCTCGAGGGGCTGTGGGACCTCGGCCGGCCGCACGAGATCATCCTCGCCGAGAACGGCTCGACCGACCGGACCGTGGCCGTCGCCGAGCAGGTGGTGCAGAAGCACCCGACGGTGCGGCTGATCTCCCTGCCCGAGCCGAACTACGGCGCCGCGCTCAAGCGCGGCATCCTCGAGGCGCGCGGCCAGTACGTCATCTGCGACGAGATCGACCTGTGCGACGTCGACTTCTATCGCCGGGCCCTGGCGCTGCTCGACCACGACGCGGCCGACCTCGTCGTCGGCTCGAAGGTCATGGCCGGCGCGCAGGACCAGCGGCCGGTGCTGCGCCACGCCGCCACCCTGGTGGTCTCGGGCATGCTCCGCGTGCTCGTCGGCTTCCGCGGCACCGACACGCACGGCCTCAAGGCGATGAACCGCGCGCGGCTCCGCGGCACCGTCGAGCGCTGCATCGTCGACAAGGACCTCTTCGCCAGCGAGCTGGTGATCCGCGCCCAGCGCGAGGGCCTGCGCACGACCGAGATCCCGGTCGAGATCATGGAGAAGCGGACGCCCTCGATCAACCTGCTGCGCCGGGTGCCGAACGTCCTCAAGAACCTGGCCCGCCTGACGTACATCTTCCGCGTGAAGGGCTGAAGTGCGCGACGCGCCGGCGCGCGCCCGACGCTGCGCGATCACCATCGATATCGATCCGATCGACTGCTACTACCGCATCCACGGCCTGACGGCGCCGCGCTGGGCGCGCGACCCCATCCTCCTCGACGGCGTGCCGCGCTTCGTCGAGCTCCTCGCGGCCCGCGGCGCGCCCGCGACCTTCTTCGTCGTCGGCGAGACCGCCGCCACGGACTTCGGCCGCGAGACCCTGCCGCGGCTCTGCGCCGCCGGGCACGAGCTCGGCAACCACAGCCTCACGCACCCCTACGACCTCTTCCGCCGGCCGCGCGAGGCGATCACCGACGAGCTGCGCCGCGCGCACGACGCCATCGCGACGGCGGCCGGCGTCGCGCCGGTCGGGTTCCGGGCCCCCGGGTACGGCCTCTCGGCGCGGCTGCTCGCGGCCGTGGTCGGGCTCAACTACCGCTACGACTCGTCGGTGCTGCCGTCGCCGCCCTACTACGCGGCCAAGGCGGCGATCATGGGGGCGATGGCGATCACGGGCCGCACCTCGCGCGCGGCGCTGGCCGATCCGCGCCTCCCGTGCGCGCCGGCGCGGCCGTACCGGCCGGACCTGTGCGCGCCCTGGCGCCGCGGCGACGCGCCGCTCGTCGAGCTGCCGATCACCGTGCTCCCCGGGACCCGCATCCCGATCCTCGGGGGCGCCCTCGTGACGGCCCCGACGGCGCTGCGCCGGCTGCTGCTGTGGGCCCTCTGCCGCCTCGACCTCATCGTGCTCAACGTGCACGCCATCGAGCTCGTCGACGCGGAGCGCGACGCCATGCCGCGTGAGCTGCGCGAGCGGCAGCCGGACCTGGGCGTGCCGCTCGGCCACAAGCGCGTCGCGCTCGCCCGCACCCTGGACGCGATCGCCCACGCGGGCTTCGCGTTCGTGACGCTGGCCGAGCTCGCCGACGAGGTCGCGGGGATCGAGGCTTAGGCGCGGGGCAGGGCCGGTTAGTGCTCCCCATCGGGCACTTCTTTCGCTACAGTCGTACCTATGCTGCGGTCGATCACTCTCGAGAATTTCAAGAGCTTCGGCGCACGCCAGACGGTAGCCCTGGAGCCGATCAGCATCTTGGTCGGTCCGAACAACTCCGGGAAGTCGAGCTTCCTCTCAATCGGGCGCTTCATCCGCAATCTGTTCGTTACCGCTCGCGGGAACGCCCCTTGGCGGGCCCTGCCCGAGGCGGCGGAGCAAGAGGGGGGCTTCGAGTTCCTGGTCCATCGACCGGCGACCGGGAGCGGCGAAGTGACCATCGGCTGGGAGACCGACGCCGGCAGCTACTCATCCTCGTTCGCGCGCGACCCCTTGAACGCGGGCCAGTTCAGGACGGTGAGCGAGCAGCTCAAGAGCGACGGCAAGTCGGCGTGGGGCGAGCAGGCGCGGCCCGAGTCGACCCCCTTCGCGCGGTTCCTGGCTGCGGCAAGCGGCCTCGTTACGCCGCACTTTGACGAGATCTGCGGCGGACTCATCCGGTCCGTTGCCGTGCAGCTCTCGCCTGCCGCGCTCCGCCAAGACGCGGAGCTCGTGCCCGATCCGCACGTCACGCGCGACGGCTCGGGCCTGGCTGCGGTGGCCGGCTTGTGGCGGGGCGCATTTCCGGAGCGCGTCGCGGAGCTCGAAGCGTTCGTGCAGGCGTGTGTCCCCGAGCTCAGGAACGTGCTCGTACGGCCGGGGCCGCGGCCGGGCTACCAGCGACTGTGGCTGCGGCAGGATGACGGGGAGGAGTTCGACGCCGACCACGTGTCCGACGGCGTGCTCTGTGTGATCGCACTAGCGATGATCGCGATCCAGGCGGAGCCCGGCACGGTGCTCTTCATCGAGGAGCCCGAGGAGTCCATTCATCCACCGGCCATCCATCGGGTCGTTGAGTTCCTCCGCGAGGTCGTGCACGCTCGACGACTGCAGTGCATCATCGCTACCCATTCTCGTGTCGTCATCGACGAGTTCAAGGACGAGCCGGAAGCCATTCTTCGCTTCTCTCGCACGCCAGGCGGATCCCGGGTTGAACGGGTCGCCGATATCCCAGCGCTCGTGGAGGCCCTCGCGGCCTCCACGCCTGGTGACCTCGTGGAGTCCAACCTCTTCAACGCCCTGCCGGCCTGATGCGGATCGCGATTGCGAGCGAGAACACCAGATACGACGCCGAGCTCTACCGGTTCCTCGCCTCTCGCGTGCTCGGCATCGATGTGGTGGCAAGCCGGCGCCGCCCGAGTCCGAGCGAACGCAAATCGCGCTGTCGGAGCTGCGCAAGCCGGACGCGCTCTCGACACTGCGACAGCGTCCCAGCTTCCGCGCGTTCGAGGCGCAACTGACCGCCTGGCCACGCAGCTAACGTCGAGGGGAGTCGGAGGGGAAGAGCAACTCGCGGTCCCGGATGTGGAAACGCTCATCTGCGAGGGCCGCGAGTGCTCCGTCGAGGATTGCAGCAGCCTGCTGGGGGGAGTAGTTGAGCGACCGCCCGAGATCCTGCGCCAGTGAGGTAAGCACCCCTTCGAGTCCCACCAATGAACGCAGCTTGGCCTGCCCCGCTGCGGCTGCGTACGCGTGCTGGTTCGCGAGGATGCCCATCGTGCGTGGGGGCCCGAGCCTCTGCAGGGACTCGACCAAGATCGAGCTGAAGTAGCCCCGTCCGACCTCCGCCTCGAGCGGCGCAAGCTTTTCCGCCAGCAGGAGCGCGAATCGACGCTCCTCCTCTTGCGTGCTCTCCAGCCGAGCCCCGCGCTGTAAAGACCAACGGGTGAAGCTGTCGCTGTGCGGGACCCGCATCTCTGAAAGCTGCTGACGATACTCCAATATCGCGAGGTACTCGGGCGGACCTTCAGGACTCTCACGCCCGCCGCCGAGAAGGTTGATGCGGCGTATCTTGTAGCCGGCATCGATCCGCTCACGGAGCAGCCGAACGAAAGGATCGTCGGGCTCCGGCTCCAGAGCCCCAGCGACAAAGGCCTCCCACGAAGATCGCATCTGCCCGATGATGGTGCGGCGGACGCGCGGATACGTCAACTGGCCGAGAGGCCGCCGAAGCGCAGGAACCCGATTGAGGCGGGATTGCCACTAGCCGCGCGGCAGGGAGGCCGCGGGCGTCGCCGGGTCGAGGTACTCGCCCAGCTTCTTCTCCACGTAGGAGCGCGCGCCGAGGCGCTCGGCGAGGAAGCCGACGTCCGCTTCGCACACGATCTGCTTCTCGGCGACGTCGACCTTGGCGTCGAAGTTGATGCCCTTGACCTTGCCCTTGGTCTTGGCGCTGTTGCCGCTCCACTCGGTCTTGATGCCGTGCTTGGCCTGCCAGTACTCGGTCAGGGCCTGGATCCGCTGCTTCGCCTCGTCCAGCGTGAAGTTGTGCTTGCGCTCGATCTTCATGTCTCCCTCGGCGTCAGTCTACAACGAGGCTCGTCCCTGACTCGCCTCGGGGCGCGATCGCTGGCGACCACTCGCGTATCCTAGCGTCCGGACGGGGCTGCGCAAGAGGGCGCCCTCCCCAACGGGACGCTGCGGCCGGCCTGTGATACGCTGGCCGCGTGGGTGTGCCGCCGGACGATACGACCGAGGGCGCCGACAGCATCAACACCGGCCTGTCCCGCGCGAAACCCGAGGTCGGGAAGCGGGCGCTCGAGGAGACGGTGCTCGCGCCGAGCCTGCCGGGCGCGAGCGTCAGCGGCCTCTCGCGGGCGGCCGCGGCCGCGCTGGCCCCCGACTCGCTCCTCGGCCGCCGCCTGAAGCACTTCGAGGTGCAACGGCTGCTCGGCCGCGGCGGCATGGGCGCCGTCTACCTCGCCCACGACACCTCGCTCGACCGGCCCGTCGCCCTGAAGGTGCTGGCGCCCGAGATCGCGCAGGACCCCGACCTGCTCGCGCGCTTCGTGCGCGAGGCCCGCGCGCAGGCGCGCCTGCGCCACCCGAACATCACGCCGATCTACTACATCGGCGAGGACGCCGGGACGCACTTCTTCGCCATGGAGTACGTCGACGGCGAGGCCATCGCGGCCCAGCTCGCGCACGGCGACCACATCCCGTGGGGCACGGCGGTCGAGCACGCGCTCGGCGCCGCCCGCGGTCTGCGGGCCGCCTACCAGCAGGGCTTCATCCACCGCGACATCAAGCCCGGCAACCTGCTGCTCGACGCCGACGGACAGGTCAAGATCGCGGACTTCGGGCTCGTGAAGAGCCTCAAGGGCGACTGCGAGCTGACCCGCGAGGGCGTCATCCTCGGCTCGCCGCTCTACATGGCGCCGGAGCAGGGGCGCATGGAGACCGTCGACCACCGCGCCGACATCTACAGCCTCGGCTGCGCGCTCTACCACATGATCACCGGCAGCCCGCCCTTCGAGGCGCCCTCGGCGGTCGGGGTCATCAGCAAGCACGTCACCGACCGTGCCCGGCCGCTGCGCGCGGTGCGGCCCGAGGTGCCCCTCGGCGTCGAGCGCGTCGTCGAGCGGATGATGGCGAAGGACCCGCAGAACCGCTTCCTCGGCTACGACGAGCTCATCGCCGCGCTCGAGCGGGCGCTGCCGGGGCGGCAGGAGTACTCGGGCTTCTGGGCGCGGTCGATGGCGGCGGGCATCGACTGGACGCTCGTCCTCGTGCTCGCCATCTTCATCGGGCGCTGGGCCTTCCTCGCCGGCGCGGCCTACTTCATCCTCCTGCACCGACTCACCGGCCAGACGCTCGGCAAGTGGCTGCTCAAGCTCCAGGTCGTCGACGTCGCCGGCGAACGCATCGCCTGGAGGGCCGCGGGCCTGCGGTTCCTGACCTACGCGTGGGCGCCGATCCTGTGGGGCATCTCCGGGGTGGTGCTCTACATGCTGGTCGCCCACACCCGGGTGAGCTTCCGGCTCGCCGAGCTCACCGGCAAGGAGCTGGTGACGCCGGCGCTCATCCTCGGCGGCTACGGCGCCACGCTCCTCGGCTACCTCGGTGGCCTGCTGCTCGCGGCCTTCCACCCGCAGAAGCGGGCGCTGCACGACCTGGCCGCCGGCACGCAGGTCACCTACAAGCTGAAGCGGTAGGGGCTACTCGCGGACGCCCGCTCGCCGCCGAGCTGCACCCCGACGCAGCTCGTGTTGCCGCCGACGCGCGCCGTGCTGGGCCCCGGCGCGGGGATGCTGCCGCGGACACCGTGAAAGCGCAGGGTAGCGGTCATGTTCGCCTCCTCTCGTCCCTCACGGCGACTCAAAGCAAGCGCGGTGCCAGCGCCGGCGCCCTGCGCGGTCGCGGGGTTGCGCGCGGCGGTGGCGGCGCCGCTCCAATTCGGCGCACCCGCGCGGGGCGGGCGATCCACCCTGGGGCAGCCCGAGGCGGCCCTGGTGCGGGGCTAGCTGCGGCGGGTGATCGCGTCGCGCGCGAGCTCGTCGCAGCGCTCGTTCTCGGGCACGCCGGCGTGGCCCTCGACCTTGACGAACTTCAGGTCGCGGAACTCCCGCATGAGCTGCCGGATGCGGGTGATGAGCTCGAGGTTGGCCTTGGCCTTGAACCCGCGCGCGAGCACGCCGATGACGTAGGTCGAGTCGGCGTGAATGCGCACGGGGCGGGCGCGATCCTTGATGGCCTCGAGCGCGCGCAGCACGGCCGTGAGCTCGGCGATGTTGTTGGTGCCGATGCCGAGGTACTCGGAGATCTCCTTGCGCTGGCCGTCGGCGGTGAGCACGACGCCGATCCCGGCGGGACCCGGGTTCCCGGTGCACGCGCCGTCGGTGTAGACGATGATCGGGCTCACCCCGCCGGCGACCGGCTCGGCGGTGGTCGCGGCCGGCGCCGCGGCGTGGGGGGCGCGCCGCGCGGCCGCCTTCCGCGGCGGGGGCGCCGCGGCCGCCGCCGGCACGCCCGCCGCCTCGACGGGCTGCTCGCCCGGGATCGGCCGCAGGTTCGCGCTCGCGGCGCGATACGCCCGCGGGTCCTCGAGGTGGTAGCGGACCTCCACGCGCCCGCCCGGACCGACGAGCGGCCGGCCGTCGGCGCCCGCCTGCGCCCACACCTTCTGCTCCCGGAGCCACATCCGTACGTACCGCGGCATCGTCGACGCACGCTACTCAAGGACGCCGGCGGGGTCAACAGCGTTGCGGGTTCTCGTTGCGGGTTCTGCTACCCTGCGATCACGACCTCCGATCGCGACGTGGCGTGCGCG
The DNA here is from genome assembly GCA_036504295.1 of Polyangia bacterium. Classification (GTDB taxonomy): domain Bacteria; phylum Myxococcota_A; class Polyangia; order JACRCY01; family JACRCY01; genus DASXVK01. The sequence goes on along the minus strand of DASXVK010000617.1, from coordinate 3,486 downwards.
GCGCTCTGGGCGCAAGCGTTCGCGCTGTACCTGATCGCGCTGCGCTTCCTCGCGCCGCCGACGGCGGCCAACTGGGCGCAGGCCGATCCGGTCCTGCGCCTGATGCCTGCGGCGCTGGTGCCGACGCTCGGGATCGCGGTCGCCGCCGCGTGGCTGTGGAAGGCGCGGCCGTCGCGCCTCGAGCTGCGTCGCTCGGCGTGGCGCGCGCTGCTCGGCGCCGCGGTCGCGCTCACCGTGGCCGTGGGGCTGCGCGCCAGCGCCGGACCCCACCTGCCCGCGTTCATCCCCGCCGAGGAGAGCGCCGGCCCCGGCCTCGTGCTCAGCATGACCGCCGGATATGCCGAGGAGGTCGCGCTGCGCCTGCTGCTCCTGCCGATCCTGTACGGGCTGCTCGCGCGCCGCGTCTCGCGCCCGATCGCCGCCACGGTCGCCGTGGTCGCCACCGGCGCGGTGTTCGTGCTGCTCCATGGCCCGGCGCCCGCGGCGTGGATGGTCACGCGCTTCGTCTTCCCCGGCTGCATCCTGAGCGCCGCCTGCTTCGCCGTCGGCCCGAGCTTCGTCGTCAGCGCGCACTGCGCCGCGCATCTGGCGCTGCCGGTCCTCTTCGCTCCGGGGTGAGCGTGGGGCGCGGCCCGGCGGCGTTGCGTTGCGCGACCGGGGAGCTTAGTGTTCGAGGAGGATCGAAGGGGAGGCTCGATGCGCGCTGCACTCACTCGCGTGGCCCTCAGCGCCTGCTGCCTCGCGGCGGTGGCCCCCGCCGCGGGTTGCGGGCGCCGGCCGGCTCCGGCGGTGCGCTCGGAGGGCCCCGCGTCCCGCAGCGCCGCGCCGCCCGCGAGCGGCGGCGGGTGGCTCACGTTCGCGCCGTACCCCGGCGCCCGCCAGCTCTGCTGGCAGCACGTCAACGCCAGCGCCATGCACATCCTGTGGACCGGGTACGCCTCGACCGACCCGCCCGAGAAGGTGGCCGCGTTCTACGCCGGCCGTCACAACGTCCCCGCGGCCGTGCCGCTGACGGTGCGGGCCGACCGCGCCAACGTGCTGTCCGTCAACGCCGCCGCCGCCCGCGACTACCCGCACTGCCCCGAGGGCCCGCGCCCGGACGAGCGGTCGGTCATCATCGTCTCGCACGCCACCGGGCGCTGACGCCGCCGCCGACCCCCCCGCGTCCGTGGTAGGATGTTGACCGGAGGTCCACGATGGTCGGCGCCGCGCCCGAGCCCCGCCTCAAGCAGGTCACGCTCGTCCTGACGGAGCGCTGCAACCAGCGCTGCGGCTACTGCTACGTGCCGACCGACCGCGGCCGCACCATGCCCGACGAGGTCGCGCGCGCCGGCGTCGACCTGCTCTTCGCGCACGCGGCGCGCGTCGGGACGGTGTCGTTCTCCTTCTTCGGCGGCGAGCCGTTCCTCGAGGCGGGCCTGATGCGCCGGGTGGCCGCGGCCGCCGCGGGCCGGCGGCGCCTGGGGCAGCGGGTCGGCTTCGGCACCCCGACGAACGCGACCGCGCTCGACGACGAGGCGCTCGCGGTGGCGCGCGACCTCCGGATGGAGCTCGCGGTCAGCCTCGACGGCGAGGGCAGCGAGCGCCGCTTCGCCGGCGGCGGCTCGGCCGAGGACGCGGCCCGGTTCGGCATCCGGCGGCTGCTGGGGCTGCCCCTCGCCGGCCTCACGGCCCGGCTCACCGTGACCCCCGGCAACGTCGGCCACCTCGCGGCCAACGTGGCCCGCACCTTCGCGCTCGGGCTGACGAAGATCGTCTACCTGCCCGCGTACGAGGCCGCCTGGGACGCGGCCGCGGTCGCGACCTGGCGCGCGCAGCACGAGGAGCTCGCCGGCTGGCTGCTCGCGCGGGCCCGCGCGCGCACGCCCAACCCGGAGCTGCCGTCGTGGCGCGGCATCCTCGCGCGGCTCGACGGCGCCCCGCGCCGCCACTGCGGCGCCGGCGTGACGCAGGTCACGGTCGCGACGGACGGGGCGATCTACCCGTGCTACCGGACGGCCTTCGATCCTGCCCGCGACCGCGCGGTCCTCGGTCACGTGGCGCAGGGCCTGGCGTACCCGGAGCGCTGGGCGGCCCACGCCGCCCTCGACCCGCAGCGGCCGCAGCCCGCGGCCGGCAGCTGCGCCAGCTGCGACGCCGCCGGCGGCTGCACCTTCTTCTGCCCGGCGCTCGGCCACCTGCTCCTCGGCGACATCGGCCGCGTGCCCGCGGTCGCCTGCGAGCTGATGCGGGCGCAGGTCGCGGCCGCCCGCGCGTGCGGCGCCCAGCTCCAGGACCGCGCCGCGCCGCGCGGCCCCGGGCTGTGGGCGGCGGCGGCGATGGGCCTCTTCATCACGAGCGCCGCCGCCGGCTGCGGCGACCGGGCGCTGCCCGGCCCCGACAACGGGGACGGGCCGATCGGCGGCGTCTGCCCGGTGCAGACGACGGACGCCGGCGTGCAAGACGGCCAGATCGGCGGCGTCTGCCAGGTCGACGGCAGCCGGCCGGCCGACGCCCCGCTCGGCGGCGTCTGCCCGGTCTACATCGACGCCGGCCAGAGCGACATGATGGTCGGCGGCGTCTGCGCCTACCAGCCCGACGGCCCGGTGGGCGGCGTGTGCCCGGCGGGGATCTGCTGACGGCGCCTCCAGCGTTCCGCGCGCGAGTGATCGCTCATGCCGCGCCGCTCCGACGGCGGCCGAGGCGGAACCGTGCCCGAAGCCGAGGCGGAGGCGCTGACGCTGCGGCTGCGGCTGCGGAGACCAAGACCGCAGGTGCAGACGCGTACCCCCTGACAAGCACCACTCGGAGACCCCCGGCCATTGTCCGCCAGCCCGCGGGCCGTGTCCAAGCCGGGCGCAGGACGATATGCCCGCGGACTTCCCGAATCCGGAAGCACGGAGCCACATCGAGCCGCGATGCCAGAGGGGACTGCCGCTTTCGGGAAGTTGGCGACCACATTGATCCGCCCAACCAGTGCGCCGCCCACGACATCACGCCCCAGCCGTGCGGGCGTGATACGATTGCGGCACCCGAGGAGCATGGCGATGCGTCGAACATCAGCAGCGGTGGCAGTGACCGGCTTCTTCCTCCTGAGCGGCTGTGCGACCATGGCCGGCACCGTGCAAGCTCGGGCGGCCGTCGACTTTGGTTGCAACGAATCCGCGGTGCAGGTGGCGGAGCTGCCCGGCAACGCGTTCCGCGCCACTGGGTGCGGGCAGGAGGCTTCGTATTCGTGCACGCCCCCGCCCCCGGAGCGAGCCGGCTTCACCTGCACACGCGAGGCCGCGAGCGCGAAGTGAGCCGCGTTGCGCGGGCGTCCGGGGGCTGCAGGCCCGTGGTATCCGGCCTGCGCCCATGATTCGGGGCGCGACCGTTGACGTGGGAGTCGCGCTCTTGTCGCTCGCCGGCTGCGCCGACGATGGCGGCGCGGCCGGCACCATCGCGCAGGTGTGCCAAGCCGACCTGCGGGCGCCATTCGCGGTGTGACAGCACGCCGCACGCGGT
>DASXVK010000616.1:0-40139 GCA_036504295.1 Polyangia bacterium | reverse complement strand
TGCAAGATGTTCTGTCCCTATCTGAAGGGTACGGGGCTCGATGTACCCGGCGGTCACGCCGAGTACATGCTGATGAATGCCGACGCCACCTACCTGATTCCGGACAAGGTCACCTACGAGCAGGCCGCCCCCGTCTTCTGCGCCGGCTACACGGTCTACAGCGGGCTCCGCTGGGCCGATCCCAAGCCGCACGAGCGCGTGGCCGTGGTCGGGATCGGCGGGCTCGGGCACCTGGCCGTGCAATACGCGAAGGCGGCCGGCTTCGCGACCATCGCCGTCTCGCACTCCCCCGATAAGGACGCGATGATCCGCGAGCTCGGGGCGGATGAGATCGTGCGCGACGGCAAGAGCCTGGCCGCCGCGGGGGGCGCGGATGTGATCCTCAGTACGTCCAACTCGACCAGGTCGATGGTGGACAGCATTCAGGCGCTGCGGCCCGACGGCCGGCTCGTCACGATGGGCGTCGCCGCGGAGCCGCTGTCGATCGCGCTGACGGACCTCATCCTGAAGCGCATCCGGATCATCGGCAGCCAGCAGGACGGCCCGGAATATCTCTACGAGGCCCTCGACTTCGTCGCGCGCGGGAAGGTCAAGACGATCGTCGAGGCGTACCCACTGGCCGAGGCGCCGAAGGCGTATCAGCGCGTCGTGGAGGGCAAGGCCCGGTTCCGCGCCGTGCTCACGATGTAGTCGTCGGCCGCCGCGCTCAGGGCGCGAGGTGCGCGACGTCGGCCGCCGCCCACTCGAGGAGCGCGGCGAGGCCGTCGGTCTCGTGGTCCGCGTCTTTGGCCAGGGGGGCTCTGCCCGCCCCCCCTCGACGGGCAGAGCCCGTCGAGCCTCCCCCTCACCGCGCGCTCCCCGCGCGAGTTGGTCCGAGAGGCGTCAGGGCGTGAGGTGGGCTGCGTCCTGGGCGGCCCACTCGAGGAGCGCGGCCAGGCCGTCGGTCTCGTGGTCCGCGTCGATCGCCAGGCGCCGGTTGAACGGCGTGCGCACGAGCAGCACCGGCACGCCGGCGGCGCGGGCGGCGCGCACGCCCTTCTCGGTGTCCTCGATGACGAGGGCCGTCGCCGCCGCGACCTCGAGCTCCGCGAGCGCCGCGAGGAAGATGTCAGGCGCCGGCTTGTGCGGGAGGCCCTCGCCGCCGATGATGCGCGGCACCGGCGCGCCGCCCTGGGCGAGGAGCTGCTCGATCAGCTCGCAGGCCGTGTTCGAGGCGATGACGACCGGGCGCGCGGCCGCCCTGGCGCACACGAGGTGCAGCAGCCGCGCCGCGCCCTCGACGAGCAGGATCTCGCCCCGCGCCACGCAGGCCGCGTAGCGCCGCTGCTGCTCGCGGTCGACCGCCTCGGGGTCGATGCCGGTCAGGCCGTGCCGCCGGAGGTGACCGCGCACCCCCTCGCCCTTCGAGCTCCAGTGCTCCCAGTACTCCTCGGGCGGGACGCTGACGCCGTACGGCGCGAGGGCCTGGTTGTAGGTGTCGCGCCAGACCGGCTCGCTGTCGGCGAGCACCCCGTCGAAGTCGAAGATGAGCGCGTGGGCGCGGTGCCACAGATCGGCGGCGGTCGGGCTCATGGCGGTTGGATGTTCCCACACATCCCTTGTGGGCGGGCGCACGCTGCGTACTATGGAGTCGTGCTGACCGACCGACGACCCTGGGGTGGAGCATTGTCCGTCATCGTGCTGCTCGGCTGCGGTGGGGCGCAGGTCCCGCCGCCGCGCGCGGGCGGCGGCACGGTCGAGGTCGAGGCCCCGCCGGCCGGCGGGGAGCCCGCGTCGGCGCCGGTCGCGTCGGCGCCGGCCGCGGCGCCCCTGGTAGAGGCGGACGATCAGCCGGCCGCGCCGCTCGGCCTCGCCGAGGCCGCCTGGATCGGCGCGGCCCACGGGGCGCTGCACCGGCCGCTGCTCGACATCCGCCGCACGCTCTGGTTCACCGACGACCCGCGCTACCGCGACGCGAGCCTCGCCGTCGTCCTCGAGATCCAGGTGGCGCGCGACGGCAAGGTGCAGGACGCGGCCTTCGTCAAGCGCTCGGGTCTGGCCTTCCTCGACGACGCCGTGGTGACGCTCCTGACGCGGCTCGGCACCCTGCCGCCGCCGCCCGCGGCGCTGCAGTCCGACGACGGCCTCACCCGCCTGCGCTGGCGCGTGGCGCGCCAGGGTCACGGCTGTGGGCTCGGCGAGGCCGCGGTGGTCGTCGCGCGCGAGTCACTCGACGATTCGCTCCCGCGGCTCGTGCGCGCCGGCAAGCTCCCCGAGGCGGTGGCCCGGGTCCGGCGCGAGATCGACGCCGGCGGCGTCCCCGCGGAGCAGGCGGCGCGGCTCGGCCGGGCGGTCCTGGCGGCGGCGCTCGAGGAGCTCGACGGGCCCGGCCGGGCGGCCGCGGCCCTCGCGCTCGGCCAGGCCGGCGACCCGCGCGCCGCGCGCGTGCTCGAGGACCTGGTGCGGTACCGCAGCGAGCACACCGCCTGCGCCGTGCAGCTCCTCGGTGCGCTCGGCGCCCGCGACGCGGCGCCGCGCCTGCGCGCGCTGGTCACGCGCAACGACGGCCGGCTCAGCGTCAGCGCCGCCGCCGCGCTCAAGGCGCTCGGCGACCCCGAGGCCGCCCTGCCGCTCGTCGCGGAGCTGAAGGCGAGCGACCCGAAGCGGCGCCTCGCGGCCCTCGCGGCCATGGCCGCCGCCCCGCACCCCAAGCTCCACGACGCCCTCAGCGCCGCCGCCCTCGACTCGGAGGCCGACGTCCGCAGCGCCGCCCTGCGCGTGCTCGGCGCCCTCGGCGGCGACGCCGCCGCGGCGCTGCTCGTGAAGCACGCGAGGTCCGAGTCGCCGCCGGCCCACCGGGCGGCCGCCTTCGAGGCGCTCGCCGCCATGAAGGCCCGCGGCCGGGGGCTGCAGACGACCGCGCAGGACGCGCTGCGCGACCGCTCCGCCAGGGTCCGCGCGGCCGCGTTCGCGAACTACCTCCGCCTCGCGCCGGCCGCCGCGCTCCTCGAGATGCGGCGCGCGCTGCGCGACAGCGACCCGGCCATGCTCCTCGCGGCCGTGCCCGTCCTCGCCGACCTCGGCGGCGGCGAGGCGGTGGCCGTGCTGGAGCGCATCCTCGCCAAGCGGAGCGAGCCGGAGCTCAAGGCGGCGGTCGCGGCCGCCCTCGCGCGGGTGCGGGGCGGTCGGGGCGGCGCGGCTGCGCCCGACACCGCCGCCACCCAGCGTGCGCTCGACGAGCTGGCGCACGCGCGCGGCGCCGCCGCGGTCACCGCCGCCGCGAAGCTGCTGCCGGTGAAATTCGGGTGCGAGGCGGCGAAGCGGTAGGCGCGGCCGTCGCCTCCGGCGGCCCGACGACGGGGCCGACGAGCTTGCGCAGGAGGTCGCGCAGGCTCAGCCGCTCCGGCCGCGAGAGCGGCTCGAGCGCCTGCTCGACGGCGATCAGGATCTCGGGGAGGACCGCCTGGCAGTGGGTGCGGCCGCGGGCCGTCAGCTCGACGAGGACGCGCCGCCGATCGCGCGCGTCGCGGGTGCGCCGCACGAACCGCCGCGCCTCCAGCTCCTCGAGGCTGCGGGACACCGCCGCCGGGTGCTGCGCGGTGAGCTGCGCGAGCTGACACTGGCTGAGGCCGCCGTGGTCCATGATGCGGCGGAGCAGCGGCCAGTAGAAGATCGACTCGCCGAGCCCCTCGAGGCGGGCGGCGGCGTGGCGCCACACGCGGTGGCGCGCGCGCGGGATCAAGCGCCCGAGCTCGTCGAGCAGCTCCCGATCGGCGGCGTCACTGCGGCGCGACATGACCCACGCAGGCTACGCGAGATCGTCAACGATAGCAATTGTTGATAGTGCAACGAGCGTGTACTCTACCCAGTCACTCGGGACACGTGTACGCACCATGATCAGAGCCGTCGTCATTCCGATGCTGTCCGTCGTCCTCGCCGCGGGCTGCGGCAAGAGCGCCGCCACCGGGGGCCGCACGCGGCCGCCGCCGCTCGTCGCGGTCGCCAAGGCCGCGATCCGCGACGTCCCGGTCGAGGCGCGCGCGCCGGTCGACCTCAAGCCGCTCGCGCTGGCCGACATCGGGTCGAAGACCCTCGGCTACCTCGACGCGGTGCTCGTCGACCGCGGCGACAAGGTGAAGCGCGGCCAGCTCCTCGCCCTCGTCCGGCCGAGCGACCTGCCCGACCAGCTCGCCGCGCTGCGCGGCACCCTGGCGCAGACCCAGGCCAACCTCTCCCTCGCCCGCGCGAACGCGAACCGCGCCAAGCAGCTCGCGCCGAGCGGCGTCGTGTCCCAGCAGGAGCTGGAGAACAGCTCGAGCGCCGTGGCCGCCGGCGAGGCCAGCGAGGCGGCGATCAAGGCGCAGCTCGGAGCGATTGCGGTGCGGCTGGGCGAGACGCGCATCACCTCGCCCCTCGACGGGTGGGTGTGGCAGCGGCGCCTCGACCCGGGCGCCCTCGTCGGCACCGCCGCCGCGAGCGTCATCCTCACGGTGGTGCAGATCGACACGCTGCGGGTCTTCATCCAGGTGAACGAGCGGCAGGCCCCGGGCGTGCACGTCGGCCAGGCCGCGTGGGTGGAGATCGACGCCCTGCCGGGCAAGCGCTTCGACGGCAAGGTGGTCCGCCTCGCCCCGGGCTTCGATCCGCTCACCCGCACGCTCGAGGCCGAGGTGCGCATCGCGAACCCCGAGGGGGCGCTCCGCCCCGGCATGTACGGCCGCGGCGGCATCGTCCTCGAGACCCACAAGGATGCCATCGTCGTGCCGGCCGGCGCCGTGCAGATCAGCAACGACAAGCCCTACGTCTTCGTCGTCCAGGGCGAGCGGGTGAAGCGCACCCTGATCGCGACCGGCGTCGACGGCGGCGAGTGGCTCGAGGTGACGCGCGGGCTCAAGTCGACCGACGAGGTGGTCACGGCGGGCATCGACGGACTGAGCGACGGGGCCCGCATGCGGCCGGTCCGCGGCGTCGATCCCTACACCGGCGAGCGCGTCGCCGACGGCGCCAAGGACGGCCCGGCGCCGTCCGTCCAGCGGTAGCGAGGCCAGGCGCATGTGGCTCACTCGTCTCGCCCTCCGCAACCCGGTGCTCGTCCTCATGCTGTCGCTGATGACGGCGGTGCTCGGGTACGTGTCGCTGAGGAAGCTCTCGGTCGACCTCTTCCCCGACATCACCATCCCGGTCATCCGCGTCGCCACCTTCTACACCGGAGCGGGCCCGGCCGACATCGAGAAGACGATCACGCAGCCGATCGAGCGCGCCGTCTCGGCGGCGCCGGGCGTCGACCGCGTCGAGAGCACCTCGAAGCAGGGCTTCTCGAACGTCGCCGCGTGGTTCGCCTACGGCACCAACCTCGACAACGCGCAGTTCGAGGTGCAGCAGCGCGTCTCGATGATCCTGAACACGCTGCCGCCGGGGATCCAGCAGCCCTTCATCATCAAGTTCGACATCACCAACATCCCGGTCGCGCAGCTCTCGATCACCGCCGACGACCTCGACGAGAAGCAGCTCTACGACCTGGCCTTCAACGTCATCGAGCCGCAGATCGAGCGCATCACCGGCGTCGCCAGCGCCACCGTCGGCGGGGGCAAGATCCGGGAGCTGCAGGTGCAGGCGAACCGCGACGCGCTGCGGGCCCGCAGCCTCGGCGTGCTCGACGTCGTGAACGCCGTGCGCAACACGAACGTCCTCCTGCCGTCGGGCCACCTGGCGGCCGGGGACTTCGACTACAACGTCTTCGCCAACACCCAGGTCGAGCAGGCGCGCACGCTCGAGAACGTCATCGTCGCCCCGGGCAGCGGCAGCATCGCGCCGGGCGCGATGCCGCCGGTGCGCATCGCCGACATCGGCCGGGTCGTCGACGGCACCGCGGACCAGACCGAGATCGCGCGCGTGAACGGCACCCGGGGCGTCTTCCTGCGGGTCGTGAAGCAGCCCGGGGCCAACACCATCGCGGTCGTCGATCAGCTCCGCAAGTCGCTCAAGGACCTCCGCGGCGTGCCGTCCAGCGTCAAGGTCGACATGATCTTCGACCAGTCGAGCTACATCCGCGCGGCGGTCAAGTCCCTCGAGCACGAGGCCCTGCAGGGCGGCCTGCTCGCGGTGCTCGTCATCCTCATCTTCCTCATCAGCGTGCGGGCGACCGGCATCATCGGCGTCGCCATCCCGCTCTCGATCATCGCGACCTTCGGCCTGCTGTACTTCACCGGCCAGACCCTCAACATCTTCACCCTGGGCGGCCTCGCGCTCGGCGTCGGCCGCCTGGTCGACGACTCCATCGTCGAGCTGGAGAACATCCACCGCCACCTCGCGCTGGGGCAGGGTCGCAAGCAGGCCGTGCTCGCCGCCGCGCAGGAGGTGGCGATGCCGATCCTCGTCTCGACCATCACGACCATCGTCGTCTTCTTCCCGGTCCTCTTCCTCTCGGGGGTCGCGGCGAAGCTGTTCCTGCCGCTGGCGATGACCATCTCCTTCGCGCTCATCATGAGCTTCTTCGTCTCGCGCATGGTGACGCCGCTGCTCTGCTTCTACACGCTCCGGACCCGGCCGCACGGCCACGCCCCCCGGGGCTTCGGCTGGCTGCTCCGCCTGCTCGACGGCCTGGACGACCTGTACGCGCGGATGCTCCGCGTCGTGCTGCGCCGCCGCGCGATCACGGTCGGCGTCATCTTCGCGGTGTTCGTCGGCTCCCTCTTCCTCGGCCGGCGCATCGGCACCGAGTTCTTCCCGGACTCCGACGAGAGCCAGTTCCAGGTCATCTTCAAGACCCCCATCGGCACGCGCGTGGAGAAGACCGAGCAGGCCGCCATCCGCCTCGAGAAGGGCGTGACCAAGGCCCTCGGCACGGCGAACGCCGGCGGCACGCCCGTATACGACAACGTCGTCAGCGACAGCGGTCTGCCCCTCGGCCGCTCGGCCATCTTCACCTCGAACACCGGCCCGCACGCCGGGTTCCTCGGCGTGAACCTCCTGCCCAGGTCGCAGCGCACCCTCTCCGACGTCGGCGCCGCCGAGCGCGTGCGCAAGGAGATCGCGACCGCCCTGCCCGGGACCCAGATGTTCATCGCGACCGGCGGCATCGTGAGGCGCATCCTCAACTTCGGCTCGCCGGCGCCCATCGACGTCGAGATCCTCGGCCACGACCTGGACCAGGGATCGGCGTACGCCCGGCGCGTCTTCACGGCGCTGCGCGACCTCACCGACGTCGACGGCAAGCCGCTCCTCACGGACGTCCAGATCTCGCGCGAGGAGAACTACCCCGAGTTCGATGTCGTGGTCGACCGCGAGAAGGCGGGCGTGCTCGGCCTCTCCGAGCAGCAGGTGGCGCAGAGCGTGCTCGCGAGCCTGGTCGGCAACACCCAGTTCGCGCCGGTGCAGTACACCGACCCGAAGAGCGGCAACGAGTACTACATCAACGTCCGCCTGGACGACCGCTACCGCTCGAAGGTCTCGGACCTGAGCGACGTCTTCATCAAGGCCCCGAACGGCGCGATGGTCGCTCTCGACACGGTGGCGAAGGTCGTCCGCTCGAGCGGGCCGGTCACGATCTCGCGCAAGTACCTGCAGCGCATCATCGACGTCACCGCGAACGTCGCGCCGGGCAAGGACCTCGGCAAGGCCAGCGAGGCGGCCCAGCGCGCCGTCGACGACCTGCCGCCGCCCGAGGGCTTCAGCGCCCGCCTCGGCGGCCAGACGCAGGCGCAGAAGGAGGCCTTCGCCGACCTCGGCTTCGCCGCGCTCATGGCGCTCATGCTGGTCTACATGGTGCTGGCGTCGCAGTTCAAGTCGCTCATCGACCCGCTCGTCATCATGTTCAGCGTGCCGCTCGGCATCACCGGCGTCTTCGCCATGCTGTGGGCGACCGGCACCACGCTGTCGGTCAACAGCTTCATGGGCATCATCATGATGGTGGGCATCGTCGTGTCGAACGGCGTGCTCCTCGTCGACTTCGCGAACGTGCTGCGCGCGCGCGGCCACGAGCTCTTCGAGGCCACGGTGCTCGCCGGGCGCACGCGCCTGCGGCCGATCCTGATGACCACCATCGCCACGGTCTTCGGCCTGGCGCCGATGGCCGTCGGCCTCGGCGAGGGCAGCGAGACGAACCTGCCGCTGGCACGGGCGGTCATCGGCGGCCTGGTGGTGTCGACCTTCTTCACGCTCTTCCTCGTGCCGTGCCTCTACACGTTCTTCGGCAAGTACAAGCGCCACGTCGCCTCGGACGAGCAGATCGAGGCGGCGCACACGCCCGGCGACATCGCCGCGGAGGCCGCCGGTGAGTAGGGCAGGGATGAGGCTCCAGGTTCCAGGCGTGAGGGGTGCGGGCGCGCGCGTCGGCGTCCTCCTCGCGGTCGCGCTGCTCGCGCCGTCGCTCGGGCGAGCGCAGCCGCCCGCGGTGGCCCAGCCCGCGCCTTCGGGCGTCGACGCCGCCGAGGCCGGCATGGTGCGCGCGACCTTCGACGACGCGGTGCGCCGCGCGCTCGCGCGCAACCCGAACGTCATCGTCGCGACGGAGGAGATCCGCCGCGTCGACGCCATCGTCCGCCAGGTGCGGGCGCTGTCGCTGCCGACGCTCTACGGCAACGTCGTCTACGGCCGCCTGGACGCCGACCGCATCCTCGGCGGCGGGCCGACGGCGCGCGTGATCGCCGCCGCCGACGCCGTGTCGATCAACGGCATCTTCACGCTGCCGCTGGTGCAGACGAGGGGCTGGGTCGCCTGGGCCCACGCCAGGGAGAACGTCGGCGTCACGCGCCTCACGGCGGCGGACGTCCGGCGCCAGGTGGCGCTCGCGACGGCGCGCGCCTACCTCACGGTCATGGCGGCCAAGCGCGTGCTCGAGGTGATGCAGCGCGCCCGGGTGACGGCCAAGGCGCACTACGACTACGCTCACGCGCGCCGGCAGGGCGGGGTGGGCAACCGCATCGACGAGGTCCGGGCGGCGCAGGAGCTGGCGACGGACGAGGCCCAGGTCGAGTCGGCGGAGGCCAACGTGGTTCGCGCCCGCGAGGCCCTCGGCGTGCTGCTCGGCGTCGAGCAGGCGGTGGACACGGCGGACGAGCCGGCGCTCGCGACCGCGCCGTCGTTCGCGGCCGCGCTCGAGGACGCCGAGCGCCAGCGCAGCGACGTCCGCGCCGCGCGGGCGCGGCTGCGCCTTGCGGAGAACGTCTACCACGACACGTGGGCGGACTTCATGCCGTCGCTGACGGTCCAGTTCCAGCCCTTCTACCAGAACCCCGCCTCGCTCACGCTGCCGACGACGGGCTGGCAGGCGACGTTCGCGCTCTCGGTCCCGTTCTACGACGGCGGCCTGCGCTACGGGCTGCGCCGTGAGCGGGCCGCCCTCACCGTCGAGGCCCGCGCCACGCTCGAGGGCACGGTCCGCCAGGCGCGCGCCGACGTGCGCACCGCCTACGAGGCGGCGCGCCGCGCCGAGGCCGCGCTCGTGGCCGCGAAGCAGGCGGCGAAGCTCAGCCGCGACGCGCTCGACCTGGCGACCCTCGCGTACCGCGCCGGCGCCACGACGAACATCGAGGTCATCGACGCCGAGCGCCGCGCCCGCGACGCCGGGACCACCGCCGCCATCGCCGAGGACAACGCCCAGCAGGCGCGCATCGACCTGCTCGCGTCCAGCGGGCGGTTCCCGTAGCCGGCGTCAGCGCGCCTCCAGCAGCAGCACCGTCCGGGGCCGCGGCGTCTGCGTGCCCTGGTAGCCCTGGCGGAAGGCGGCACGCGGCGCGGGCCGAGGGCGCCGCCGGCCGCGAGGACCGTGACGCCGGCTGGCCCGCGGCCGAGGGGGCGCAGGGTGCGGTCCGGCGCCTCATGCAAGCGCCTTGTCGACGCGCCCACCTACGGCTGGTTGTACACGTCCCAGGAGGTGCCGTCTGCGCCGCGAAGCGAGGAGACGCCGGGGTCGCCGCCCGGGCCGCCCGTCCCGCCGGCGCTCCCCTGGTAGGTGTTGCTGGTGAGGGTCGGTGTCCCGGGGCCGACAACCCAGACTCCGACACTGGGTCCGCCCACGCCGCCCCCCCCGTTGCCGCCTGCGCCTCCGTCGCCGGCACGCGAGCCGGTGGTCCCTGCACCGCCGCCCCCACAGGTGTCCATGCCGTTACTATGTCCCCCAAGCGCGCCAAACCCCCGGGCGCCACCCGCGCCGCCCGCACCCCCGGCCCCTCCTGGCCCCGAGGCCAGCGTGCTCGCGAGGATCTTGAGCGGCGACTCGACCAGCACGACCGCGATCGACGCCCCACCGCTTCCGCCGCCCGCGCCGCCCCTGCCACCGCAGCCCCCGCCCCCACCGCCGCCGCCCCCACCACCGCACGCGTTCAGGGGCGCTGACCCACAGAGTCCGGTTGGGCAGAAGAACTTCTGGCCCCACAAGCCACCGCCACCGCCGCCTCCGGTCGATCCATCAGCGCCGGCGACGCCCGGGCCACCGGCATACACGCCGGTGGCGTCGACTGCGCCCCCCGAGCCGCCGCTTCCGTTGGCGCCGGGGGCGCCATTGGTGCCGGCACCCCACGGGGTGTAGTTTACGTCGCTTGCACCCTGGCCGTTCTGGCCGCCAGGCGCAGAGCCCGCCGGACACTGCCCGCCGTTTCCGCCGAGGCCTCCTGTCGGCAGGTACAGAGCGCAGCAGTTGGGGTTGCCACCAGTTCCTCCACTCTGGCCGTCGTTGCCCTTCGAACCGCCGCTTCCGTTGGCGCCGGCCGCGCCCGCGCCAGCGTGGATCTCGCAGCGCGACAGCACTAGCCCGGGGGAGCCGACGGCGACAAGGCCCAGCGAGCTCATGCCCGTCCCCGCCGTCCCTTCAGCGGCCGCGACATACAGTCGGTCGAGGGTGGTCGTGGAGAGGATTCCAGCAGCCCTCAGGGCCACGGTCGCGTGCACCCGAATGATGGGTACGTGGCTGTCGTCGCGGCGCCAGCCGCTGGCCGCATCGTAACCGCCGTAGATCGCCACGCCGTCCTGCAGCGCGAGTGTGTCAGCCTCCTCATAGGTGATGCTGGGGCCTCCGGCGACATAGACGGCCTTGCCCGCACTCTTGGCAAGCGTGATGGCCCTCGCCAGCGTCGCCACGGGATGGGCCATGCTCCCATCTTGAGCATCGTCGCCGTTGGGAGCGACGAATATGGCTCCGCTCGCATCCCCATCGATGCCGTCGCAGTTCGTGTCAGCGAAGGAGTCGTCCGGAAGGTCCGGACCAGCGACGGGAACGCAGCCGGCGCCGTCCCCTTGCGAGGGACTGTCGTTCACCGCGTCGGAGCGCATGACGTCGACCGCGGCGTCCGCGCCCGTGTTGTTCGCGGTATTGCCGCAAGCCGTCGTCGCGACGAGAAGAAGCAGGCACAGAAGACGCATGTCGGTCACCTCGCTCAAGTCGCGTCGGTCGTAGGAGCGCTGCCGGGGCCCATTGGTCGGACGATGTGCGTCGCCGCCAGCGCCCCCGGCGGCCATCACACCCCCTGAGTCCCCCCGACTCTGCACCGCCAGGCGGGCGACGTCAACTTGGAGCCCTGCATGGAGCGAGGACGGGCCGGCCGCGGCCCGGCGCGTATGGCACCGTCCCCGTCCACCGCCCGCGGCCGTGAGCGCCTGCCCGCCGAACCGCCGTGTCGTCGGTCGCAAGCGTACCCGCCGCATCGGGCTTCGTACGGCGCGGCGCTGCCCGCGGCGCGCTACTCCCGCAGCCACGACGGGCTGACGTTGTCGCCGTCGATCGCGCGGACGCGCCACGTGCTGCCCTCGAGCGCGAGGATGAGGCGCAGGTCGAAGCGGTCGGCGTGCTGCGGGATGACGTCGGCGAGCTGCTTGATCTCGGGCTTGCGCTGCAGCGCGTAAGCCACGGTCTTCACGCTCGCGATGTCGCCGCGCACGTCGACCTCGGTCTCGCGCAGCGCGATGTAGACCGGTCCGCGGCGCAGCGCGAACATCACGAGGCCGCTGAGCTGCTGCGGGGTCCGGCCCATCATGTCCTGGTACTGCGAGGACAGGTGGGAGGTCGCACGCTTGACGTCCTGCTTCTCGAGCGCGTCCACGCTGTCGTCGAGCACGCGGCGGATCGCCGCCTCGGGCGTCTCCTTGCGGCACGCGGCCGCGAGGGCGAGCAGCAGGAGGACGGCGGGGAGGCGGCGCATCGGGGAGCATTGTGCGCCGCGGAGGGGGCCGTGCCAAGCGCGCCGGTCGGCGAGTGCCCGGCGCGTCCGGCGCGCGCGCTGGGGGCTGGTGGGAGGAAGCCTGGCCTGGGGGAGCGGCTTGACTGAAATGCAGCCGGGTGCTTGCGTGGCCGACTGGGTGCCCCTCGTGCCGCGCGCCGGTTCGCTGATGAGTCTCTGCCTGGCGGTGGTGGCGGTCGCGTGGCCCCTGCGCGCCGGAGCCGAGCAGCGCGCCCTGGTCGGGCTCGTGTACGAACGCGGACCCGGGGCCGCCCACTGTCCCGGCGAGCCCGCGATCCGCGGTGGGGTGACGGCCCGCCTCGGCTACGAGCCCTTCGCCGCCGGCGCCGGCCGGACCGTGCACGCCAGCGTGGCGGGCACGGGGCGCGGGCTGCGGGCGCGCGTCGAGCTGCGCGATGCGACCGGCGCGGTGCTGGGGGAGCGCGAGCTGGTCTCCGAGCAGCACGACTGCACGGAGCTCGCCGCGGCGATGGAGCTCGCCATCGCCATCGCCATTGACCCGGTCACCGCGCTTCGGTCCGAGGCGCGCGCCTCCCCTGCGGCGCCCGCGAGCCCGCCGCTGCGGCTCTTCGCCACGCTCGGGGCGCTCGGCGCGTTCGGCTTTGCCCCGGCGCCGACCGCGGGCGCCACGATCGCGGGCGGCGTGCGGCGCGGCTGGACGTCGCTCGGACTGGAGGCCCGCGCGGACCTCCCGGCATCGATGGCGGTGGGCCGCGGCAGCATCAGCTCCTGGCTCCTGCTCGCGGCGCTGGTGCCGTGCGCCCACCACCGGGTCCTCGGCGCGTGCGCCATCGTGGCCGGAGGCGCCCAGCGCGGCGCCGGTCGCGACCTCGTCGGCGCCCGACAGGCGACGCTGCCATTCCTCGCCCTGGGTGGCCGTGTAGCCCTGGAGCTGCCGGTCCGGGGGCCGATCTTCGGGCGGCTCCACGCCGACCTCGTGGTCCCGCTCGCGCGTGGCACGTTGCAGGTCAACGCGCGGGACGTCTGGACCGGGACGGCGGTCGAAGGAGCCGTCGGCGGCGCCATTGGCGTGTACTTCCGGTGACAAGGACGGCCGCGTCCGCCCAATAGCCTGTGTGGCCCCCGCAGTGTGTGCCGTCCACAATGATCCCGTTCCCGTGGGCACCACGCCAGACTTCCGCGCGCGGGGGCGTCTGGCCGAGGAGCGGGAGGCCCTGCGCATCCGGGCGCTCGCCGCCGCGGGGCGATCCCACGACGCGCGTGCCCGCGCCGCCGCTTTCCGGGCGCGGTTCCCGCGCAGCCTCTTCCTGCCCGTGGTGGACCAGGTGCTCGGGTCGATTCCGTGACGAGATGATCGTCGTGGGCACAAGAGTGTCATGTGAGAGTCTCGCTGCCGGACAGGGTGGCGCGTGAGGACCCGTGTGGTCGCGGGTGCGGTCGCCCTGCTGGCCGCGTGTCAGGTGCCGGCGGGGGCGCCGATCACCTGGGCCACCTCCAGGAGGACGCCGGCACGTGGGGCTGGGACGCCTCCGGCCAGCCCGACCCTGGTCCACCCGCTGGTCCGACCGTCATCTACGCGCACACGGACACCACGCTCTTCAAGGCCGATCCCACGGGGGCAGCCGATCAGCCTCACCCAGATCGGCACCTTCGACTGCATCGGGGGCACGGGCCATGACTCCGCCATGACCGACATCGCCGTGGACAAGGACGGCCACCTCTACGGCGTGAGCGCGAGCGCCGTCTACCCCCTCCAGGTCAACGGGACGACCGTCCATTGCGCCACCAGGTGGCCCTTGCCCACCGGCGCCCGCTTCTACGGCCTCACCTTCGCCCCCGCGACCGTGCTCCAGGGGAACGCCACGCCCAAGGCGCAGCTCACGCAGCAGGTCACCGCGGCGCTCACCAACGCCAACCACGTGTCGATCTACGGGACCGGCTACGGCCCCGACGGGATGCACCTGGTCCACCGGAACTACGGCCACGACGGGGCGATCGTCATTCGCCCGCTCTCCGCCACGCCCCACTTCCTGTTGTTCCGCTTCGCGGATCAGTCCTTCTAGCGGACCGGCGCGCCGATCTCGTCCGGCGTTTGCACGCCGATGGTGTCCACCTGCACCCCGAGGGTCGTCGCGGGGCCGGGCGCGGTGGGGAAGCCGAGGATCCACGGCGGCAGGTTCGGCACCTGCACCCACGGCGGGAGCGGCGGCGCCTCCTCGGCGGGCTCGCCGGCCGCTTCGCCGCCCTCGCCCGGGGGCAGGGTGAAATCGACTTCGGCGTCGAGGTCGCGGGTCGCGTACTGCGACGGGCGCAGATCGGGCCCGGCGACGATCACGGTGGCGCCCTGGGCGACGAACAGCGCAACGGCGGAGAAGAAGACGGCGAGACTACCCATGGCCGACTCCCAACTTCTCAAGGTGGGATGCCCCACGCCGCGGGCCGGGACCGCGCGTGCCGGGGCGCGGGCTACGGCGGCAGCAACGGGCGGCCGGCGAGGAGGGCGCCGGGGAGGGCGGTGGCGCCAGCCCGGCGGCGCGGCGCTCGCCGGGAGCAGCGGCGCCGTGCGCAGGTCGCCGGCGGCGCGCACGCGCACGAGCTCGGTGACCGGCCCGGCGGCGTCGAAGCGGCCGCCCGAACCGACCACGACGGCGCCGCGGCCGCCGGGGGTGTGGACCGGGACCACCTCGGCGAAGGCGCCGTCGGCGAGCCGCTGGCAGCGGAGCCCGCCCGCGACGGTGCAGACGACGCGGCTGTCGGGGCTGAAGGCGACGCCGCCGGCGGCCGGCTCCTCGCCCGCGATCCGCGCCCGCACGGTCCCGGTCGCGACCTCCCAGATCGTCGCCACCGGCCGCGCGGGCACGCTGCTCGTGTCGGCGGCGTCGGTCGCGACGAGGCATCAACGAAACTGGGACCGTGACGCTGACGCTCGTGCCATGCGGCGGGGCGCCCTGCCTGCGGTAGGGACCGCGCCGGTCGGGCGAGCGTACCTGCCCGGCCAGGTCAGCGCGTCGGCAGCGCGACCGCGAGCGTCGTGGTCGCGGCCTCGAGCACGCCGGGCTGGTGGCTGACGGTCATGCGCTGGCCGTCCCAGGCGATGGCGATGATGCTGTAGCGGATCGGCCGCGCCGGCGCGCCGCCCTGGCGCGTGACCACCGCGCTCACCGACGGCGCCTTGACGAGCGAGGTCGCCATCGAGTGCAGGCCGATGGCGCCGGCGAGGGTGCGGTCGGGGCTCGTGAGCTCGCGGCCGGAGTCGGCGAGGCTCATGACGAGCCGCGCGTCCAGGTCCTCCCAGGTGAGCACGAAGAGCACGCCGGGCGAGCTGAGGAGCTGCAGCCGCCGGAGCGTCCGCTCCATGCTCTCGCGCATGCCCGCGTTCTCCTTGTCGGGCGCGAGCATCAGGCGGGCGATGCGCGCGGCGGACCAGATCCGGGCCCAGCGCCGCGGGTCCGTGGGCCCCGGCTCGCCCTCGCCGCCGGAGACCTTGCGCTCCAGGCGCAGCGCCTCGTCCACGCGGCCCGCGCCGGCCGCGGCCGCCGCGAGGCGCAGGGTCGCGAGCGGGTCGTCGGGCCGCATCTCGCTGAGCGTGCGGTACTGGCGGTAGGCGAGCTCGTACCAGCCGTGGCGCAGGTAGATGTCACCGAGGAGCCGGCGGGCGGCCGGGTCGTGCGGCGCGAACTCGACGATCTCGGAGTAGGCGCGCTCGGCGTCCTTGTCGCGCTTGGCCGCGGCGAAGAGGTCGCCGATCTGCTGCATGAGGCCGGGGGTCGCGCGGCCGTCCTCGCGCAGCTTGAGCGCGACCGGGAGCGCCTCGTCGGGCTTGCCGGCGGCGACGAGCGCGCGGATGAGCCGCAGCGCGCAGCCGACCGACTGCTGGTTCTGCTCGCACAGCTTGCGCAGCTCGACGACGCGCTTCTGCGGGTCGGGCGTCTTCGCGAGCGCGGCGTCGGCGAGCGCCCAGTTGAGCGCGTCGAGGTAGCTCGAGGCGGTCTCCATCTCCGGCGTGACGGCGCGCTTGAGGAGCTGGCGCCGCACGTAGTCCTGGGCGGCCTGATCGCCGGCCGCGGCGAGGAGCTGGACGACCTCGTACGGCGCGGTGACGCGCTGCTGGATGAGGTCGAGCAGCTCGTTGCGGTCGCGGCGGTGCGGCAGCTCGCACTGCTGAGCGGCGCGGCGCAGCACGGCGAGCCAGCCGCTGATGCCGCCGTTCGCCTGGTCGAGCTGGCTGGCCCAGATCGCGCGGCGGTGGGCGAGGGAGCGGCGGGCCGCGTCGCTGCAGAACGTGGGCGCCGGCGGCGCCCAGCGGTTCGCGTCGTCGGCCGGCTTCTGCCCCTCGGCCTTGTCCTTCTCGTTGTCGGCGAGCGTGAGGTCGGCGACCTTCTTCTCCTTCGCCTCGAGCAACTGCTTCGTGGCGTCGCCGCGCGCCCCCCTGAGCGCGTAGAGGCCGTCCACCGGGCGCGGGGCCTTCGTGCCCATGCGGCCCTCGTCGCCGCGGTAGCCCTTGCCGCGGAAGCCGGGGTCCATGGCGGGACGGGCGGCGCCGCCGACCGCGACGCGCACCCCGGGCGGGGGGGGCGGGGCGGCCGGCGCGGCCGCGGTGGGCTGCCCAACGGGCCCAGGCGCGGGCTGGTCCGCGCTGCTGAAGGACTGCACCGTCTTGCGCCGGTCGTACTGCTCCTCCCGTGCCAAGGCCGGCTCCGGCGCGCTTCCCGGCGCGCGCTTGCTCAGCGGCATGGCGTCGCACCCGAAGAGCGCGAGCGGCGCCGCGGTCACCACGTCGAGCGCGGCGTGGGGCACCGGGCCCCACAGCGGGTCGCGCGCCCGGCGCTGGATGCCCATGCGGCGGTAGGCCTCGTCGCTCTCGAGGACCAGGAACGACGTGAAGGGCGTCATGAGCGCGTAGTCGACGCCGAGGCGGATGATGACGCCGCGGTTCTTCGCGAGGTCGGCGCCGAGCAGCGTCGACAGGTAGCGCCGCGCCCACAGCGTGGGCACGTAGGCGTACTCGCGGCCGGTGCGCGCGCTCAGGCGGTAGCTCTTCGAGAAGGGCTTGCCCGCGAGCTCGCCCGAGACCGTGACGCTGTCGGGCAGCGGGTGGTGCGTGCGCGCGAGGAGGGTCACCTCCTGGCCGCGCGAGAGCTTGCCGGCCGACGACAGGAAGACCTGGTCGAGGCCCGCGCCGGCCTCGAACTTGAGGCCGGTGATGGTCGGGGTCTTGACCTGGCCGACGAAGCGCAGGGCCTCCTGCACCGCCTGCTCCGAGAGGTCGACGCGGAACGCGCCGCCGCCGCCGATGCGGGCCAGGCGGTCGAGCAGCCCGTGGTTCGCGTCGGCGCCGACGCCGATGGTGAAGAGGCGCGCGTTCGAGCCCGCGATCGAGCGCGTCAGGCGCTCGGCGAGCGTGTCGCCCTCGAGCTCGCCGACGGTGGGGCGGCCGTCGCCGATGTAGACGACCGCCGGCTGCGCGACGCCGTGCAGGCGCTTGAGCGCGACGTCGAAGAGCGCGCCGAGGTCGGTGGCGCCGCCCGGCCGCACGCCCGAGAGCCGCTCGAGCGCCTGGCTGATGTTGGCCGGGTCGGCGGCGGCGAGGTCCTTGTCGGGGTAGAGGACGCGCGGCGTGAGGTCCGCCGCCATGACCGCGAACTTGTCCGACGTGGACAGGGCCCGCAGGATCGCCTCGGCGACGTCGGTGCGGAGCTGCCGGTCGGCGTCGTCGCCGCCGGCGGAGGTGTCGACGACCACGACGACGTTGCCGGGCACGTTCTTCACCTCGGCCCAGCCGACGTCGGGGGTGTAGCGCAGCATCACGTACGCCGCCTCGCCGCGGCTCGACGGCACGCGCATGGCGCGCATCGGCTCGGCCGCCTGGCCGGTCATCTCGAGCAGGAAGTCGCCCTGCGGCCGGTAGCCCGAGCGGCGCACGGTCACCTTCTGGCCGCCCTCCTCGATGCGGGCGTCGGCCGTGGTCGCGAGCTGCATCTTCTTGCCGTCGTCGCCGAGCTCGACCTCGAGGGAGAACTCCTGGATCTGCACGCCGGCGCCGCCCATCGGGTAGACGTAGTGGGTGCGGCCGTCGACGGTGGGGAGGAGCTCGAGGTAGGAGAGCACGACCCGCCGCTCGCCGGCGGCGGGGATCGGGAAGATGCGCGCGCGGAAGGTGCGGCCGTCGATCCACTCGAGGAGCGCGGGGTCGAAGGTGCTGCGCACCGCGGCCTCGTAGGCCTCGGCGGCCTGCTTGCGCTCGGCGACCTCGCCGTCGACGAGCACCCCGTTCACGTCGAGGGCGAAGCGGTCGACGGCGGCGCCCTCGGGGATGGTGAACCAGTAGTAGCCCTCGACCGCCGAGATGCCCGGGTTGAAGAAGCGCTGATCGACCGTGGTGCGGGCGACGCCCTCGCGAATGGCGACCTGGACCACCTGGGCGCGGATCTCCAGCTCCTGCGGGAGCGAGCCGGGGCGGGCGCGGTCGATGGCGTAGATGCGGCCGCTGGCCGCGCCGGCCGCGCCGCTCGAGAGCCGCCGGTCCGCCATGCCGCCGGTCCAGTCGTCCCAGAAGGCGACCGGCGCGACCGCCGGGGCCTTGCCCGGCGCGACGACGGCGCGCTCGCCGGCCTTGAGCTCGGCGCGGCCGCCGGGGGCCGCCACGACGCAGAGGCCGCGGGCGACGTACACCTCGACCCCGCCCGGGCCGCGCTTGAGGTCGAGCCCCGCGTCCGACGCGGTGACCGCCACCTCGCCGGCGGTGTAGCGGGCGGGCTCCTTCTCCTGCGGCGGCGCCTCGACCCAGATCTCGCCGGACGCGAGCTTCAGGCCGTCGCGCTCGAGCGCGAGCTCGGTCGACTGGCGCAGGAAGACGCCGCTGCCGTCGTCGAGGCGGATGAGGGCGCGGTCGCCCGCGCCCACCTTCACGACGGCGCCGTGGCGCAGGAGCAGCCCGGCGATGGCCTGCACGGCCGGGGCGCCCGGCTGCTGCACCTGCACGTTGCCGGCGGCGAGCTCGATGCGCGAGGCGAGGGAGGGCGACTTCTTCGGCGCCTCGGGGCAGCCGGCGGTCGAGCCGACGAGGAGCGCGAGGGACAGCGCGACGAGCGTGCGGGTCACGGCGACCTCCTTGGACAGTGGCGTCACGGTGTGCGGCATGCCGTTGGACACCCGCACCCCCCGACGCGCTTGGCCGGTCCATGTGAACAGAACGCTGGACGAAAGGCAAGGCGCGGGGCGGCGCGGGTCATGGCTCTCCGAGACGCAGGGCGCCGGCCCCAGGATCTCCTCCTTCTCTCATGCTGCGTCTCTCGCCCATCCGACATCTCACCACATGAGGTCACACGGTGTGACGGAGGGCGTCGTGCTGGATCGTCTCTTCGCAACTCTCGGGCTCGCCGCCAGCCTCAGCGACGGTGAGCGCCCGACCCTGCTCCAGGTCGGCGCGATGGCCGGCCTCATCGCCGTGGCGATGACCATCACCGCGCTGGCCGGCCGGTCTGCCGCGCCGCAGGAGACCGCCGCCGCCGCCTGAGCCGCACCCGTCCCCCTCTGCCGCTGCGCGTCGATCCAAGAAGCTCGCCCGCGCGCGCGACACCCGAAAAAATCCTGACACTCAGGATCGCGGCGCCTCATCGTATCAGCGTCACGCAACGTGACTCTCGACGGGGGGCGCCGGACAGGGAGGGAGGTGGGGCAGCCGGGGATCAGCGCTCGTCAGTCGCAGTCAGCAGTACCGATTCTTTCACGCAGTCGCTTCAGGGGCAGGTGGCATTGAGCACCCATCGGGTGCCGATGAAGGAGGGTACGACGATGCTGCAGAATCTGTTCACCAACATCAAGAAGCTCGCCAAGGACGAAGAGGGCCCCACCGCCGTCGAGTACGGCCTCATGGTCGGCCTCATCGCCGCCGTGATCATCCTCACGGTCAAGGCGCTCGGGACCAAGGTCAACACCGAGTTCTCGTACGTCGACAGCCAGATGCCCACGCCGTAGCGGTCCGACCACGCGACTGGAGGGGCGCCATGGCCTCGTTCTCACCCGCCGTCCTCGCCACCCTCGGCGGCCTGCTGCTCGCAGCGGCCATCTGGGACGTGGGGGCGCGCCGCATCCCGAACCTCGTCACGCTGCTCACCGCCGTCTGCGGTCTGGGGGCTCAGGCGGTGGCGGGCGGCGTGATCGCGGCGCTCTCGGGGCTGGCGGCGGGCGGGATCGTCCTGGCGCTCCTCTGGTCGCAGTGGTCCAAGGGCCGCCTCGGCGGCGGCGACGTGAAGCTGGCGGCCGCGGCCGCCGTCTGGGTGGGCCTGCACGGCCTGCCGACCTACGTCCTCGCGGGGGCCGCGGCCGGGGCGCTCGTGTCCCTGGTCTGCTTCGCGGCCTCGTCGCGGGCGGCGCGGAGTGACATCGCATTGAACCTGAAGGGCGCGGCGCTCACCACCTCCATCCCGGCGGCGCCGCTGAAGGCGGCGGGCCGGGTCTCCGTACCCTACGGCGTCGCGGTCGCGGCGGGAGCGCTGGTGACGTTGCTCTGGCGGTAGGAGCTCGGTCATGGCACGGCGTCGGAGGCAGTCCGCCCGCGGGGCGGCGGCGGTGGAGTTCGCCCTGATATTGCCGCTCATGATGCTGCTCGTCCTCGGGGCGGTCGAGTGGGGGTACTACTTCTGGGTCTCGCAGGTCGTCACGAACGCCGCCCGCGAGGGCGCGCGCGCGGGCACGCTGCACGAGACCGACAACGCGGCCGCGTACGCCGACGCAACGGCCACGGCCCAGGCGTACCTCACGGGGGCTCACCTGAAGGTCGCGAACGCCGGCCTGAAGGTCGATCTGAACACGTTGCCGGGCGGGGTCCAATCCGTCCGCGTCCACGTCGAGTACAAGACCGGGCTGACAGGCTTCGCGCTGCTCGCCGTCCCGAAGCAGGCGCTCGCCGACGCCGAGATGCGCAGGTAGGGGAGAGGTCCATGGCTACGACCACGAGTGACTGGAACGACGGGGTGAAGGGGCTGCGCCGGGCGGCCGGACTGGGCTCGCGGCGCTCGGGTTTGCGCGCGGCGGCGTTCCTCGTCGTCGCCGTGACGGCGGGGCTCGCGGCGGCGGCGCTCGTGACCCGCTACGTGGACGGGCGCACGCGCCGCAACGTCGTGCCCACGAGCAAGGTCGCGGTCGCGGCGCAGGAGCTGGAGCTCGCGACCACGCTGCGGCCCGAGCACATCACGATGATCGACTGGCCGCAGTCGTCCCGCCCGCCGGGGGCGCAGCACGACGCGAAGGCCCTCGTCGGCCGCGTGATCCTCACGAAGGTGGCGCACGGCGAGCCGATCCTCGCCGGCAAGCTGGCCGACACCGACGCCGGCCACGGCCTCGCCGCGGTGATCCCGCCGGACATGCGGGCCGCGGCGGTGCGCGTCGACGACGTCGTCGGCGTCGCCGGCTTCATCCACCCGGGTGATCGCGTCGACGTCATCGTCACGATGAAGCCGCGCGAGAACGGGACCGAGGTGGAGACCGCCTCCAAGGTGATCCTGCAGAACGTGAAGGTGCTCGCCGTGGGCAAGGAGATGGAGAGCCGCGACAGCGCGCGGCAGAAGCCCATCCCGGTGACCGTGGCGACGCTGCTCGTCAGCCCCGAGGACTCGGAGAAGGTCGCGCTCGCGGCGACCAAGGGCAAGCTGCTCCTCACGCTGCGCAGCGGCATCGACACGCGCCAGGTGGAGACCAGGGGGATCGTGGGGCAGGTGCTGCTGGCGGGGATCGACGCCACGCCCGAGGCGAAGCCCGCGCCGGTCGCCCCGGCCGCGCCGGCCGCCCCGGCGAGCAGCGGGCGCGGCGGCGCGCGCCACGCCAAGGTGGCCGTCGCCAAGGCCGAGCCGAGCCCGAAACCGGGCGCCGAGATCGTCGAGGTCATCCGCGGCGATCGCTTCGAGCAGCGCAAGTTCGACAAGAAGGGGGATTGACCGATGCACCGCCACGTCGCCGTGTTGGCCGTCTTCTTCTCCATGGGGCTCATCGCCCTCCCGGCGGGCCTGCGCGCGCAGCCGGCCCCCGCCGTCGGGACCGCGCCGGTCCTGAAGATCGACCACGAGGTCGGCACCACCCGGGAGCTGACGCTCGCGCTCGGCGACAACCGGCTGCTCGTCCTGTCGGAGCAGATCGTCCGCGTCTCGGTCGCGAACCCCGCGGTCGCCGACCTGAAGGTGGTGACGCGCACGCAGGTGCTGCTCACGGCGAAGGGCGTCGGCGCGACCGACCTCACGCTGTGGAACAAGCAGGACGTGCCGCTCGTGCTCTCGCTCCAGGTGACCCGCAACCTCGAGTCGCTCCGCCGCCAGATGCGGACGCTCTTCCCGGGGCAGAAGATCACCGTCTCCGCGGTCGGCGAGATCGTGGTGCTCTCCGGCGAGGTCACCGACCTGCGCGTGCCGGAGCGGGCCGTCGAGGTCGCGAAGCTGCAGGCCGACAAGGTCGCGAACCTGATCCAGGTCGCCGGCAACCAGCAGGTCCAGCTCGAGGTGAAGTTCGCCGAGGTCTCCCGCACCGGCCTGCGCGAGATCGGCCTCAACTTCCTCTACAAGGACCCGGCCAAGGGGCGCGTCGGCGGCATCACCGGGCCGGGCTCGAGCGCCGGCGCGACGGCCCTGGTGCCCGGCACCGGGGCCGTGGGCGGGCCGCCGGAGATCTTTACCCCCAACAACTTCAACACGTTCTCGCTCTTCTTCTCGAGCAGCAACAAGTTCCCGTTCAGCGCCATGCTGAGCCTGCTCGAGTCGACGGGGCTGTCGAAGACGCTGGCCGAGCCGACCCTCGTGGCCCTCTCGGGGCAGGAGGCCAAGTTCCTCGCGGGCGGCGAGTTCCCGGTGCCGATCTCCTCGGGCCTCGGCACGGTCAGCGTGCTGTGGAAGAAGTTCGGCATCCTGCTGAACTTCACGCCCACGGTCATCACCGAGGGCGTCATCAACCTCCGGATGGCGAGCGAGGTGAGCGACATCGACCCGTCCGCGTCGATCACCGTCTCGGGGATCACGATCCCGGGGCTCAAGTCGCGCCAGAGCGAGACCACCATCCGGCTCGGCGACGGGCAGAGCTTCGCCGTCGCCGGCCTGCTGTCCGACAAGGTGCGGGCCCAGGTGGACAAGCTGCCGCTCCTCGGCGACATCCCCATCCTCGGGGCGCTGTTCCGCTCGAGCTCGTTCCGTCGCGACGAGACCGAGCTGCTCGTGGTCGTCACCGCGCGCCTCGTCCGCCCCATGGCGCCCCACGAGGTGCCGCCCTTGCCGACCGAGGACGAGCTGAACGACCCGAACGACTTCCAGCTCTTCCTGATGGGCCGCATCGGGACCCCGCGGCAGCTCCACAGCCGCTTCGCCGCCGACGGCCGCGGTCCGGCCGGCGAGATTGGCTTCATCCGTTAGTCGAGGAGGGTCGCCGTGGACAGGGCATCGCTCGTCATCATCGGCGCAGGCAGCGAGACCGAGACGCGCCTGCGCGAGGTGTTGCAGAACGTCATCGACATCAGCGCGGTCGAGCCGGACCTCGCTCGCGCCGCCGCCCGCCACCGCGACCCGGCCCCCGGGCTGTGCCTCGTCGTCCTCGAGGACGGCGCCGCCGACGCGGGCCTGCGGCTCACGCGGGCGCTGAGCGGCTCCGGGAGCAAGGTCATCGTCGCCGGGCGCGACAAGGACCCCGAGCTCATCCTCGGCGCGCTGCGGGCCGGGGCCCGCGAGTACGTCGTCCTCGGCGCGGAGCAGGAGCTCAAGCGGGCGATCCGCGCGCTGCTCGAGGCCGCGCCGGCGGGCGGCTCCATCACCACGATCTTCCCGGCCAAGGGCGGCGTCGGCGCCACGACCCTCGCCACGAACCTCGCCGGCGCGCTCGCGCGGCGCGGCGGGCGCGTGTGCCTCCTCGACCTCGGCCTCTACCTCGGCGACGTGCTGTCGTTCCTCGACCTGCCGGGCGGGTACTCCATCGCCGACGCCATCGCGAACATGCGCCGCTTCGACCGCGAGCTGCTCGACTCCTCGGTGGCGCGCCACTCGGGCGGGTTCGCCGTGCTGGCGCAGAGCGACCAGCTCGAGGAGGCCGAGGCCGTGAAGGCGCCGGACGTCACGACGCTGCTCGGCTTCCTGCGCCGGCACTACGACCACGTGGTCGTCGACGGCGTCCGCAACTTCGACGAGCTGTGCCTCGCGGCGCTCGACCAGAGCGACCACGTCCTGATGACGCTCACCCAGGACGTGCCGGCGGTGCGCAACGCGCAGCGCTCGCTCGCGCTCTTCCGCCGCCTGGGGTACGACCAGCGCAAGCTCCACGTCGTGATCAACCGGTTCGCCAAGAACGCGACGATCACGCCCGAGGTCATCACCGAGACGCTCGGCCAGCCGATCGCGGCGATGGTCGGCAACGACTTCCCGGCGCTCATCAACGCGATCAACCGCGGCCTGCTGCTGTTCGACGCCGCCCCGCGCCGATCGCGGGTGGCGCAGGACCTCGAGGCGCTCGCGGCCATCGTGACCGAGGCGGCCCCGGCGGCCGCGATCGAGCCGGGCTTCCTCAAGGGGCTCTTCACGCGGAGGGCGGCCGATGGGGCTCGCTGAGCGGCTCCGGCGCGCCGAGACGGAGGCCCACGCTCCCGCCGCGGCGGCGCCCCCGATCGTCACCATCACGGCCGAGGCGTTCCACGAGCTCAAGGCCGCGCTGCACCAGCGGCTCGTCGACAAGGTGGACCTGCGCACGCTCGAGAAGCTGCCGCCCGAGCGGCTCCGGGCCGAGCTGCGCGACTTCTTCGCCGACGCGGTCAGCGGGACCGACCTGCCCCTCAATCGGCTCGAGCGCGAGCGGATGATCGAGGAGCTGCTCGACGAGGTGACCGGCCTCGGCCCGCTCGAGCCGCTGCTGCGCGACGGCGCCATCGCCGACATCCTCGTCAACACCTACGCCACGGTCTACGTCGAGCGCTTCGGCAAGCTCGAGCTGACGCCGATCCGCTTCCGCGACAACGACCACCTGATGCAGATCATCAACCGCATCGTGGCGCGGGTCGGCCGGCGCGTGGACGAGACCTCGCCGATGGTGGACGCGCGCCTGCCCGACGGGTCGCGCGTGAACGCCATCATCCCGCCGCTCGCCGTCGACGGGCCGATCCTCTCGATCCGCCGCTTCGGCACCACGCCGCTGCGGATCGCGGACCTGCTCGGCATCGGCACGGTCACCCCCGAGATGGTCGGCTTCCTCGGCGCCTGCGTCGCGGCCAAGCTGAACATCCTCATCAGCGGCGGCACCGGCACCGGCAAGACGACGACGCTCAACGCGCTCTCGTCGTTCATCCCGCACACCGAGCGCATCGTCACCATCGAGGACTCGGCCGAGCTGCAGCTCCAGCAGCCCCACGTCGTCAGGCTCGAGACCCGGCCGCCGAACGTCGAGGGCAAGGGTGAGATCCTGGCCCGGGACCTGGTGCGCAACGCCCTGCGCATGCGGCCCGACCGCATCATCGTCGGCGAGGTGCGCGCCGCCGAGGTCCTGGACATGCTCCAGGCCATGAACACCGGCCACGAGGGCTCGATGGCGACGGTGCACGCGAACAGCCCGCGCGACGCGCTCGCGCGCCTCGAGTCGATGATCGGCATGAGCGGCGTGCCCATGCCCGACGGCCTCGCCGGCCGCACCATCGCCCGCGCCCTGCACCTGCTCATCCAGCTCAGCCGCGGCACCGACGGCAAGCGCCGGATGACCAGCATCTCCGAGATCAGCGGCACCGAGGGCGCGGTCATCACGCTGCAGGAGATCTTCCACTTCGAGCAGCGCGGCGTGGACCGCGAGGGCCGGGTCGTCGGGGCGTTCGCCGCGACGGGCATCCGGCCGAAGCTGATGGAGCACCTCGAGCGGAGCGGCGTCGATCCCGTCGCCATCGCGCGGCGCTACGTGGGAGCCTGACATGCGCCAGCTCGTCTTCGTCGTCCTCGCCGTGGGCGCCGCGGCCGCCCTCGAGGCGATCTACCACGTCGTCCGCTACCTGGGCGAGCGGCGGCGCGAGGAGCTGCGCCGCCGCCTGGGCGCCCTCGGTACGGCGCAGGAGGCCGACGCCCGGCTGCTCCGCCGCGGGCGCCTGTCCGACAACCCGGCCGTGGACCGCATCCTGCGCGGGTTTCCGGCGGCGCGGCGGCTCGAGCGGCTGCTCGAGCAGGCCGACGTGCGCTTCAGCGTGGCGCGCCTCCTCGGCTACGCCGTGGCCGGCGCGCTCGCCGCCGGCGTGGCCGGGGCGCTCGCGCGGCTCGGGCCCGCGACGCTCCTCCTCGCGGCGCTCGGCGGGGCGGCGCCGTTTCTCGTGGTCCTCGGGCTGCGCGACCGGCGCAGCCGCAAGCTGAGCGAGCAGCTCCCCGACGCGCTCGCGATGATGGCGCGGTCGCTGCGCGCCGGCCACGCGCTGCCGAGCTCGTTCAAGCTGGTCGCGAGCGAGATGGCCGAGCCGATCAACCTCGAGTTCGGCCGCGCCTTCGAGGAGCAGAACCTGGGCCTCAGCTTCGAGCAGGCGGTGCTCGGCATGACGGTGCGCGCGCCGCAGAACCGCGACCTCAAGATCTTCGCCGTGTCGGTGATCGTGCAGAAGGAGACCGGCGGCAACCTGGTCGAGATCCTCGAGAACATCGCCGAGACCGTGCGCGCGCGCTACCGCTTCTACGGCAAGCTGCGCGCCCTCACGGCCGAGGGGCGGGTCTCGGGCGTCGTCCTCGGCCTGCTCCCGATCGCCGTCGGCGTCGTCCTCGCGCTCTTCAACCCCGACTACCTCGCGACGCTGGTCACGACGATCCCGGGCCGGCTCCTGCTGCTGTACGGCACGGTGAGCTGGCTCGCCGGCTTCGTCTGGATGCGCGTCCTCGCCAAGGTGGAGCCATGAGCGGCCTCGGCAGCTTCCTCGGCACGAACGGGCTCGTCCTGCTCGCGGGGCTCGCGATCACCGTCGCCGGCGTCGCCCTGATGAAGGGCGTGCTCCTCCTCGCCGGGGGGCACGACCAGGCCGCCGGCCGCCTCCGCGGGGCCGGCGGCGGGGCGGCGCCGGGCGGCGCGTTCACCGACCTGCTCGCCCGCGGGCTGCGGCCGCTCGCCCGCGCCGCGCAGCCCGGGGGCGAGCAGGCCTCGCGCCTGCGGCTGGCGCTCGTGCGCGCCGGCCGCCGCGGGCCGCACGCGGCCGAGCTGTTCCTCGCGACGAAGGTGCTCCTCGCCCTCGCGCTGCCGGCGCTCTTCGTGGCCGTCAACGCCCGGCTGGCCGCCCCGTTCGACCACGCCAGCCTCATCGCGGTGGTGCTCGCGGCCCTCGGCTTCTACGGTCCGAACACCTGGCTGCGCGGCCGGGAGAAGGCCCGCCAGCTCGCGGTGAGCCGCGCGCTGCCCGACGCGATGGACCTGCTCGTCACCTGCGTCGAGGCCGGCCTCGGCGTGGACGCCGCCATCATCCGGGTGGCGCGCGAGATGCGGCTGGCGGCGCCCATCCTCAGCGAGGAGCTGGAGCTGACCTCGCTCGAGATCCAGGCGGGCGTCTCGCGCAGCGACGCGTTCCGGCGCCTCTCCGAGCGCGTCGGCCTCGACGATCTCAAGTCGCTCTCGGCGACCCTCGTGCAGACCGAGATCTTCGGCACGAGCGTCGCGCGCGCCCTGCGGGTGCACGCCGAGGGCATGCGCGTGCGCCGCATGCAGCAGGCCGAGGAGCGGGCGGCCGTGGTCGCGGTCAAGCTGACGCTGCCGCTCGTCTTCTGCATCCTGCCGGCGCTCTTCGTCGTCGTGGTGGGCCCGGCGATCGTCAACATCATGGAAGTGCTGTTCCCGAGCTTCGGCGGGGGCCGCTAGGCGCCGCGCGCGCCGACGAAGGGGGTTGCGAGATGCGACGCATGGCACTGGGGTTCGTGGCGGCGACGCTGATGCTCGGCGGCTGCGGGGCGGCGAGCGTCACGGCGACGCGGCCCGACATGTTCGCGACGCGCAAGGCGCTCGTGAACGAGCTGATCCGGCGGGAGGACTACACGCGCGCCTTCCCGCAGGTGGCGGCGCTGCACCGCGAGCGGCCGCGGGACGCGGAGGTGCTGATCATGCGCGGGCTCATCTACCGCGAGCGCGGCCTGCTCGTCGAGGCCGAGGCCGACCTGAAGGAGGCGATCGCGCTCAAGAAGAACGTCGCGGCGGCCCACGCGGCGCTCGCGATCGTCTACGACCTGACCGAGCGGGGCGAGCCGGCCGACGCGGCCCACCGCCGCGCGGTGGAGCTCGCGCCGCAGAACCCGGTCTACCTGAACAACCTCGGCTTCTCGCTCTTCCTGCGGGGCAAGCACCGCGACGCCGTCTCGGTGTACCTGAAGGCGGCGCGCCTCGACCCGATGAACCGGCGCGTGCGCAACAACCTCGGCTACGCCTACGCCCGCGTCGGCGACCTGCCCCGCGCCGCGCGCGAGTTCACGCTCGCCGGCGGCGCGGCCGAGGCGCGCAACAACCTGGGCTACGCCTACGAGCAGCGCGGCGACATGGTCCGCGCCTTCGACCTCTACGTCGAGGCGCTGCGCCTCGACCCGCGGCTCGCCCGCGCGCGCAAGAACCTCGACCACGCGGCCAACGCGCTGCAGCGTCCCATCCCGGCGGACGTCCCGCGCGCGCCGAGCGTCGTCACCGAGAATGAAAGGAGCCGTTGACATGCGCCCCCTCGCGACCGTCGTCGTCCTGTGCGCGCTCGCCGCCGCCGGCTGCGGCGACCGGACCCACCTGAGCCCGTCCTACGGCCGCGCCTACGGCCAGTCCTTCAGCGGCCAGATCGTCGACCACCAGGCGGGCACCAAGCCCCACGCGGTGGCCGGGCTCGATCCGCAGGAGGCGGGCATCGTCCTCAAGACCTACCGCCGCGACCTCGCCCCGAAGCAGGCCACCGGCTTCAACGAGCAGCCCGTCATCTGGGTCGGGCCGCGCCAGGGGCTGAGCGGCGTGAGCGGCGGCGGCATGCTGCCGCCCCCGTCGGTGCCGCCGAACCAGGGCGGGTACTAGCGGCAGGAGGTGGGCCATGCGCACGCGACGGCGGCATCCTGAGGCCGGGGCAACCGCGGTCCTGTTCGCGATCTTGCTCTTCGTCATCGGCGGGTTCCTCGCGCTGTCGCTCAACATGGGCCACCAGATGGCCGTGCGGGCGCAGCTCCAGAACGCCTGCGACGCGGCCGCGCTCGCCGGCGCCAGGGAGCTCGACGGCACCCAGGCCGGGCTCAACCGCGCCCGCGACCGCGCGTTTCAGTTCGCGGAGCTGCACCGGTCCGACAAGGTGCCGGTCGTGATCGACCGCCAGAACGACATCATCCTCGGCACCTGGGACTTCGAGGCGCCGAAGGCCACCGCCTTCTCGCCGGCGACCGCCGCGACGAGCCCCGTGAAGATCAACGCCGTGTCGGTCCGGGACGGGCGCGAGGCCGCCCGCGGCAGCGCCCTCGCGTTCTACTTCTACCCCCTGCTCAGCGGCAACACCCGCCCCCGCAGCATCGACGTGCGGGCCGCGGCCGTGGCCGTGGGCGGCGGCCCGTGCTCGGGCTGCGCGCTGCCGTTCGTGCTCGCCGACTGCCAGGTGGTGCAGCCCGACGGCACGCTCAAGTGCAACGAGACGCTGAAGTTCTCGTCCGCCACCGTCGACAACATCGGCTTCACGAACCTCGCCGACGGCGTCCACGCGGTGAACCCGCCGACGATCATCAGCATCCTCAAGGGCGGCTGCAAGGACGTCGGCTACGGCGACCACATCGGGGTGCAGAACGGCAACGACCTGACCCCGCAGGTGCAGAAGGCGCTCACGGACTACCTCGACCAGCACGGCTGGCAGAACCCGGTCCTCGTCCCGATCGTCCACCCCGACACCTGCCCGGATCCGCAGTTCAACCGCCTCCAGGAGGTCGTCGGGATGGCGAGCATCGTCATCACCGGCGTGCACGGCCAGCCGCACCGCTCCATCGACATCCAGGTCAAGTGCGACCAGGTGCGGCCCGAGCCCGCCGGCTGCGAGAACTTCGGCACGACGTCGCCGAAGGTGCGGCTGGTGCGGTAGGGGGCTGGCGGGAGTCGTACCGCGGGTTGATCGCCGGCACCGACCATGGTATGGCAACTGGTATGGCGACCCGGAAGATCACGATCACGCTGGAGGAGCAACAGCTCGCAGCCATCCGCGATCTCGTCGTATCCGCCAAGGCAGAGAGCGTGTCCGCCTTCGTGAAGCACGCGGTAGCCGTCTCGCTTGCCGACGTGGTCGGCTGGGGCGCGATGCTCGGGCTGGCCCTCGAGCAAACGGGCGGGCCACTCACTGCCAAGGAGCGGGCCTGGGCCGATTCCATCCTCCGCGCTGGTCCGCCGTCGAGGCGCAAACGCAGGGCCGCATGAGCGGCGTGACCCTCGATGCGGGCGCGTTGGTGGCGCTGGATCGCGACGATCGGCGCGTGATCGCGCTGCTCGCGCGCGCCGCCGAGGTCGGAGCGCGGGTCACGGTTCCGGCCAGCGCCCTGGCGCAGGCCATCCGCGATCCCGCGCGGCAGGCCCGTCTGTCCCGGCTGCTGCGGCAGCCGAGGACCGCCCTGGTCGCGCTCGATGGCCCAGACGCGACGCAGATCGGAATCCTGCTCGCGGCGAGCCGGACCAAGGACATCACCGACGCCCACGTGGTCATCTGCGCCCGCCGGCACGCCGAGCCCATCGTCACGAGCGATCTCGAGGACCTGCAGCGCCTCGACCCGCGCGCTCGCCTGATCCTCGTCTGACGGGCGGCGGGAGCTGCGGCGGCTGACGACAGGTCCTCGTCGCCCGCGGTGCCCTCGTGCGCGAGGGCCCGGCGCGGTGGCCGCGCCGGGCCCCGGCGAGGCTCAGACGGGCGCGGGCACGTGCTGCTCGTCCCCGGCTGCCGGCGTGGTCCGGGCGGCCGTGCGGGTGCGCCCGCGCGCGCGGGCGCGGAGCGCGTCGAGCGACCAGCGGCCGGGTCCGGCCGCGAGGAGGAACGAGGACGTGAGGAGCTGCGCCCAGTCCGCGCGGCTCTCGTGCAGCACCGCGGCGAAGCCGCTGCGGGGCGGCGAGGGCGGGGCCGCGAGCGGCGAGGTCCCGAGGTGGAGGGTGATGGCACGGGCGGGGCCCCTCCCCTGGATCGATGCCGCGAGGGAGAGCTCCGGCGCCGCGGGCGCGCTCAGGTCACGGCGCGAGCCACCGCCGCAGCGCCTCGTACACCTCCGCCCGATCGAGCAGGTCGAAGTGGCCCACGCCGAAGCCGACCAGCTGGTGCGTCTCCGGGAAGCCGAGCGCGAGCTCGGGTCGCGCGTGCCGGCCGAGCGCGCTGTCCAGCGGGACCACGCCGTCGCCGGGCAGGCGGCTGCGCGGCTCCCGCGCCGTGGTCCCCGCGACGGCGTAGCACGCGACCCCGGCGGGGAGCTTCACCTCGCGCCGCGGATCGGCGCCGGGCGCGAAGCGGTCGCGCGCGCGCCAGTGCTCGTCGAGGACGTTGCCGTAGCGCATGTCGGTCACGCCGGCGCTGCGGAGCCGACCGAGGCGGCCGAGCGGGGCGCTGTAGCGGCTGATGCCGAGCAGCAGGTCGATCAGGTTGCCGCCGCGCTCCCAGGGCGCGCCGTGGTGGGGCGAGCCGAGGAAGACGAGGCGGCGCAGCGCGCCACGCCAGGCGTGCGCCTCCGCCTCGGCCGTGTGGCACGCGCTGCGCGCCACGAGCCCGCCCATGCTGTGCCCGAGGATCGCGAGCTCGTCGACCGGCGCGGGCCACGCCGCCACGAGCCGCTCGAGCAGCGCCGCCAGCTCGCGCCCGTTCGTCGAGATGTGGAGCCCCGTGTTGTAGTGCACGTAGACCGGCGTGTACGCGCCGTCGCGCGCGAGCGCGGCGCCGTGGTCGTGCCCGTTGCGGCACCACTGCCGGTCGTTCATGCAGGAGCCGTGCACGAGGACGAGGATCTTGCCGCCGGCCTGCGGGAAGGCGGCGCGGAGCGCCTCGCGCTCGAGCGCGAGCGGCGCCCCGCCGTGGCGGAGCCGCATGGGGATCGCGAGCGGATTGCCGGTCGCGTGCAGGTGGTCGCCGACGACGCCGTTGAGCGCCGCCACCAGCGCCTCGCGCTCGGGCCCGGGCGCGCCGGCGCCGAGCAGGGGGGCGAGCGACGCGAGCGCGACCTCGAGGCCGGTGCCCACGAGCTGGGTGACGCCGCGGATGGCCCCGTAGACGATCCGGGTCACGATCCCCGCGGGCGCCGCAAGCGGCCGGCCGAGGACCTCGGGACCGCTGGCGATGGTGTGGTGCATCGCCTCGACCACGTCGACGACGCCGGTGGTCGCGTCGAGCGCGAGGCGGCTCGCGCCGCGCAGGTCGGCGACGTGGTCACGCGGCTTGGTCACGGGGGTGATGGTTCCACTCGTTGGCCGCGGGCGCAAGCGTCCTACGCCGGCGCCTTCACCCGCCGCTGCGGCCGTGCGCGCGCTCCTCGGCGATCACGGCGACCGGCGCCGCCGCGGCGGGGAGGCTGAAGGCGACCGTGCAGCCGTGGCCGGGCGGGCTCTCGGCCCAGATGCGGCCGCCGTGGCGCTCGACGAGCATGCGGGCGATGAACAGGCCGAGGCCGAGCCCGGCGGGGGTGAGGGCCGCCCGGGTGCGGTAATAGCGCTCGAAGAGGCGGCCGAGCTCCTCGGGTGGCAGGCCGGGGCCGCCGTCGGTCACCGCCGTGACCACCGTCGGGCCGCGGCGCTCGAGGCGGACGGTGATGCGGCCGCCGTCGGGCGTGTGGCGGCGGGCGCTCACGAGCAGGTTCACGAGCGCGCGCTCGAGCAGCCCCGGATCCGCGTCCACCGGCGGCAGGTCGGCGGCGGCCACCACGTCGACGACGGCGGGATCGATCTGGGCGGCGGTGTGGGCGAGGACGTCGGCGAGGAAGGTGCGCAGGCCGAGCGGCCGGGGGCGGAGCTGCACGTCGCCGGCCTCGAGCCGCGACGACTCGACCAGCTCCTCGATCATGCGGTCCATGCGCCACGCGGCGGTGGCGATGTCGTCGGCCTCGTCCCGTACGGCGGCGAGGTCCTGCGGGTCGCGGCCGAGGAGCTGCGCCTTGAGGAGGATGAGGGTGAGCGGCGTGCGCAGGTCGTGGGAGATGGCGCGCAGCAGATCCTCGCGCTGCTCCTCGAGATCGTGCAGCGCGGTGACGTCGGTGAGCGTCGCGACCGCGCCCGACTCGCCCGCGGGGGCGCCGGCGGCCGCGATGGGCGCCGCCGTGACCGAGACCCAGGTGGCGCGCTCGGGGCCGCGCACCACGACGAGCGCGCCGCGGACGGTCTCGCCGCGCAGCGCCCGCGCCCAGGGCAGCTCGGCCTCGCGCAGGACACGCCCGTCGAGCGCCTCGAGGCGGGCGGCGGGCGTCCCGCCCGGGGCGGCGCCGAGGAGCCGCTCGGCGGCGGGGTTCAGCCGCAGGATCTCGCCGCCGGCGGCGAAGGTCACGAGCGCCGCCGGCATCGCGGCGAGGGCCGCCTCGCGCTCGGCGGCGTGCTGCTGCACCTGGCCCAGGAGCACCTCGCGCTCGCGGCCGAGCTTCGCGGCCTCGATGGCGCTCGCCACGCGGCTCGCCGCCAGGCTGAGGAGCCACAGATCGTCGAGGCTGAAGTCCCGCGGCTGCACCGTGCCCGTGTGCAGGACCCCGACCACCCGGTCCGTCACGGTGAGCGGGGCGCCCATCAGCGAGCGCACGCGGGCGCGCAGGATCTGGCTGTGGACCTCCTCGTGGGCGAGGTCGGGCACGATCAGCGGCTCACAGGTCGCCGCGATGCGGCCGGCGATGCCCTGCCCGAGCGGCACCGCGACGTGCGCGGCGACCTCGTCCTCGAGCCCGCTCGAGGCGCGCACGCACAGCTCGCGCCGGTCGTCGGAGAGGAGCAGCACGGTCGCGGTGTCGGTGCCGAGCACCTCGCGGACGCGGCGCGTGAGGTCGCGCAGCAGGTCGTCGAGGTTCGGGCGGCCGAGGGCGGCCTCGAGGACGTACTGGATGGCGCGCAGCCGCTTGCTCGCCGCCTCGGCCGTCGCCTGCACCTCGCCCTCCGTGCCGGCGAGACGGGCGCGCTCGAGGGCGCTCGCGGCGCACTGGGCCAGGACGGCGAGCGCCGCGCGCTCGGCCGGCCCGGGGCAGAGCGGGCTGGCGAAGGCGAGGGCCAGCACGCCGACGGCGCGCCCGGCGGCGATGAGCGGCACCGCGGCCCACGCGCCGTCGCCGGTGCGGCGGCGCGTCGCGGCGAGGTGCGGGTAGCGCGCGTCGATCGCCGCGGGCGAGACGAGCACGAGCGGCTCGCCGGCGCGGACCGCCTCGGCGGTGGGCAGCGCGGCCTGCGAGGCGCAGCGCAGCGCCGCGCCGGTCATGAGTCCCTGCGGGTCGCCGAAGGCCGCGAGCGGCTCGAGCTGGCCGGCGGGCGTGAGCAGCGCGACGCCGCCGGCGGTGGCGCCGAGGCCGGGCAGGGCTTCGCCGACGAGCACCGCCGCCACCTGCGCCGGGTCCATGGCCGCGCCGAGGCGCGCGGCGACGGCGGCGAGGTCGAGGAGGCGCGCGGATCCGTCGTCAGGCGGCCGCGCCGTCGGCGGCCGTCGCTCGGCCACATGAGTGGGTGTCGCCATCGCCGCCCCCCCTTCTCGCGAATCGCGGACCCCGGGGCCAAGCCGCCGCCACGCCGGAAACTTAGATGTTCCAGCGCGGGAGACGTTTCACAACTGCCCAGAGGTGAGGAGTTCCGACGACTTATGCGGTGGGGACGCTGAAGAAGAAGGTGCACTCGCGGCCGGGGACGGTCTCGGCCCACACGCGGCCGCCGTGCTTCTCGACCACCAGCCGCGCGATGAAGAGCCCGAGCCCGAGGCCCTCGATCCGCTTGGCCCCTTTGGGGCGGCGCAGGCGCTCGAACAAGAGCGGCACCTCCTCCTCCGGGATGCCCGGGCCCTGCGCCGTCACCCCGACCACGAGCTCGTGCCCGGCGTGGACGACCCGGACGCGGATGGTCGCGCCCTCGTCGCTGTAGCCCTCGGCGCTGCGCAGGAGGTTCACGACCGCGCGCGCGAGGCGGTCGGGGTCGACCTCGACCGCCGGCACGTCGGGCGCCACCTCCAGCCGGACACGCCCCGGGTCGACGAAGGCCGCGGCTCGCGCGAGCGCCTCGGCGAGGACGGTGTGGCACATCACCGGGCGGAGCTCGAGGTCGAGCTGACCGGCCTGCAGCCGCGAGCTCTCGACCAGCTCCTCGATCATGCCGTCGATGCGGCGCGCGGCCACGAGGATCTGGTCGGCGGAGCCGAGGTCCGCGGCCCCCGGCTGCTGCTGGCGCAGCAGCTGCGCGTGCAGCAGCACCAGCGTCAGCGGGGTGCGGAGGTCGTGGGACACCGCCCGGAGCAGCTCGTCGCGCTGCACCTCCAGCTCGTGCAGCGCCGTGACGTCGGCGAGCGTGACGACGGCGCCGAGCCGCTCGCCGACGGGGCCGGGGATCGGCGCGGCGCTGACGTTGAGCCAGGTCTTGCGGCCGCCGCGGTGCAGGACGAGCAGGGCGCCGCGCACCCGCTCGCCCCGGAGCGCGCGCGCGCCCGGCGCCTGCTCCGGCGCCAGCGGGCGGCCGTCGGGCGTCGTCGGGGCCAACGCCCGGATGCGGTCGAGCAGGGGGAGGCCGCGCTCGCGGTCGGTGAAGCCGAGGAGGTCCTGCGCCGCGGGGTTCGTGTACAGGAGCTGGCCGGCGGGCCCGTAGATGAGGAGGCCGTCGGCGATCGCGGTGAGGGTCGCCTCCTTCTCCGCGGCCTGGCGCTGCACCTCGCTGAGGAGGAGCTCGCGCTCGAAGCGCGTGCGCGCCCCCTGCGGATCGTCGCCGGGCGCGAGGATGAGCGCGATCACGGGGCCGGCGCCGGACGGCTCGAGCGGCGCGAGCGTGACGCGGTGGCGCGGCCCCCCGCCCGGGCCCGGACCGGCGTCGACGGTGACGGGGACGCTCGGCGCCCCCGGCGCGGCGAGCCGCGTCAGCGCCGGGCCGATGGCGGTCGCGAGCCACGGGAGCGTCGCGCACAGGGGCTGGCCGAGCCCCACGTCGCCGCCGGCGAGCGCGGCGAGCGCGGGGTTCGCCGCGATGAGCCGCAGCTCACGGTCGACGCAGCCGAGCGCGAGCGGCCCGTCCCACAGCGCGCCCAGGAGGGCCGCCGTCGGTAGCTGCGGGGCGCGTCCACGTGACGGGTCGGGGGCCAGGGGGGCGGCCCGGGGCTTCGATGGTCTTCGCGACGGCACGGGTGGTTGAGCCGGGGCCACTATAAGAGACGCCGCGCGCAGATTCAATGCGACGCATTGGGCTTGCGCGCCCGTCGGGGCGGGACATGTTTACACCGGTATGTTGGACGCGGGCCCGCGGCGCGGGCCGCGCGCGGTGGCGGCGGAGGTGCAGGGATGACACACGAGCTCATCAACCAGGACACATTGCGGCGTCTCGCCGCGCGGGCCGGCCTCGAGGACGTGATCAGCGGCGAGGAGCTCAGCCGCGGCCTCGAGGAGATCATCGCCGGGTTGCGGCGCGTCGCCGTCGAGGCCGCCGAGGCCGAGGCCCGCGGCTTGCGCCTGAGCGTCGCCGCCCGCGACGACGTCGGGTACCCCAGCCTCTACCGGCTCCACGTCGGCGTCGAGGACCTCCTGACCATGGAGCTGCCGCGCGAGCTGCGCGGCTGGGCGCGCCGCGCGCTGGCGCTGCCGGGGCCGCCGATCCCGGACGAGATCCAGATCGAGCTCGGGCGCATCGCCGCGAGCCGCAGCCACTCCGCCGTCGAGCGCGCCCTCGCCCGGGTCCTGCTGTTCCAGGGGATCCGTGTCGGGCTCTTCGTCACCGAGCTCATGGTCGACGGCACGCTCGTCGGCGCGGGCGAGGACCTCGACGAGATCGCCGAGGAGGAGCTGGACTTCTGGCTCGACCGCGGGAGCCGCTTCGAGGGCGAGGTGCGGCCCCTCAACGTCCTGCTGGCCGGCGCCCTCGTCGAGCTCGAGCGCCACCACGCCGAGGTCCGGGCGCTGCTCGCGTCGCTGCGCGACGAGGCCGCCGGCGACGAGGTGCGCCGCCGCGCGACCCTCGAGCACCGGCTGCGGCGCATGGACAGCGCCGACGCGATCCTCGTGCGCAACGCCTTCGGGCCGACGATCGGCGAGCCCCGCGTGAGCCTGGCGCGGCTCAAGCAGGATCACCCGCTGGCCCTGCGCCACCGGCGCGGCGACGCCCTCGACCGGCGCGCCCGCCGGCTGCTGGAGCGCATCCGCCGGGGCGACTGGCCGACGCGGCGCAACGTCGCGCTCGTCGATCTCATCACCGAGAAGCTGAAGGAGGAGATGCACTGATGGTGCACCGGTGGTCCGAGATCCTGGCGATGCTCGAGGCCGAGCCGTACGCGACGACGCTGCGCGTCCCGCGACACCTCTGTGAGCACCCTCTCGACGGCGGCCTGCGTCAGAGCATCGGGATGCCGCAGGGGCAGCGGCGCGACTATCGCCTGAAGCTGCCGGATCGGCGCTGCCTCCACGTGCGCGACTTCGGGGTCTACTACGAGGCCCACGTCGACGAGGTCGACCCCGGGCACAGCCCGATCATGCACCTGGTGAAGGACGTCCCGACCGCCTACCTCACGAGCACCGCGGCGCTCGGCGGCATCCTCGGCCTGCTGCTCGGCCGGAGCCGCCGGGCCATGGTGGCCGGCCTCGTCGCGGGCGCCGCGCTCGGCAACCTCTCCCGCAAGGCGATCGCGCGGCGCAAGGCCCTGCCGGCGCCCGCCGCGGACCCCGACGACGACGCGGCCCCGGACACGCCCCCGACCTCCGTCGTCGCGAGCGGCTGAGCCCGACGGGTCATTCTCCGGGCCGGAGCGACGTCTTTCGCGGCTTTTCGCGGTGACAGCACCCCCCGGCGGCCGTATGCTGGACGTGTCCTTTTCCGGGGTCAGATATGGATTTCAACGATCAGCCGTTCTCCGTGCCGGCCCTCGTGGCCGCGCTCGCGACGGTCGGACCTGAGGCCGAGCGGCGCCCCTACAGCCGCGCGCACAAGGCGACGGTGGCGGGGCTCAGGCGCAAGCTCGGCGCCGCCAAGGGGAAGCCCACCTCCTTCGCCGACTTGTGCGCCCTGCTCCAGCGCGAGCTGGGCTTCGCGGAGCTCGCCCTGGCCGGCCTGCGCGCGCTCTTCGCCGACGCGGCCAGCGCCGGGTCGCACCAGGGCACCGTGCGGGTGCCCAACCGCGGCGACGGGCCGCCGCTGCTCTGGGCCGGCGACCTGGTGGTGCACGGCGATCTCGAGAACGGCCACGCCGTGATTGTCACGGGCGACCTGACCATCGACGGCACGTACCGTCAGTGGCGCGCGGACGCGCCCCTGCTGCTCGTCGGCGGGCATCTCGACGTCCGCAGCGTCGAGGCGTTCGGCCCGGTGCTGGTGCTCGGCGACCTGACCGCGCGCACCATGTACGTCGGCGGCAGCGACCACCGCCTCGACGTCGGCGGCGCGCTCGCGGCCGAGCTGCTCATCCAGCACGATCACGAGATCGGCGCCGGGCGGCTCGAGGCGGCGCACCACCTCACGCGGCCGCCCGCCGTCTACGACGCCCGCGGTCGGCTCGATCTCGAGGCCATCCTCGCCCGGCTGGCCGCCGGCGAGGGGCTGCCCGGCGAGGGCGAGGACGAGGCCGAAGGCGACGAGGCCGCGGCCGACGAGCTCGGCGTCGGCGACCTCGACGAGGAGGGGCTCGAGGACCTCGCCGAGGACGCGGCCGCCGCGGACGAGCCGGTGGACGCTGCCAGCGACGCGGAGCTGCTCCTGCGGCGCCTCGTGAAGGAGGGCCACCTCGAGCTCGAGAGGGGCTGCCGCGTCGGCCTGCTCGTGCCCGGTCTCGACCAGGTCCTCGAGCGGGCCCGCTCCCCGGAGCACGCCGCCCGCCAGGTCGCGGCCTGGCTCGAGGACCAGGACGCCGTCGCGGAGCTGTACATCGGCGACCGCGAGCTCGAGGCGCTCATCCGGGACACGCTGCAGGGCTGAGGGGCGGCCCGCCGGCCCTTGCGCCGGCGCGCCGCCATCCGCATGACATCGGCTTCGCGCTGCTCCGCCGCGGGTGACGGCGGGGCGCAATCCCAGGCCGGAGAGCGTCTAACCAGCATGGACCTGCGCGGCTTCCTCGCTCCGACGAGCGTCCCCCTGCTCCAGGACTTCCTCGCCTCGACCCCCCGGCGC
Source organism: Polyangia bacterium (assembly GCA_036504295.1). Lineage (GTDB taxonomy): Bacteria > Myxococcota_A > Polyangia > JACRCY01 > JACRCY01 > DASXVK01. The sequence continues at coordinate 810 of DASXVK010000616.1, read as the reverse complement.
GAGCGCGCCGCCGCGCTGTGCTGCGGCTGGGGCGCGGAGGTACACCTGCTGCTCGCGGCCGGGGCTCGCACCGTGGACGCGGTCGACACGCTGCCGGCGGTGCTCGAGGTGCTCGAGGGCCAGCTCGACGCGCACCAGCAGGAGCGGGTGGCGGTCCACTGCGAGGACGCGCTCGCGTTCCTCGCCGCGGCGACCGCGCCGTACGACCTCGTCACCGCCCTCGGCGGCGCGCCGTGCTACGTCGGGCAGGAGGCGCTCTTCACGGCCGTGCGCGCCCGGCTCGCGCCCGGCGGCACGGTCGTCGTCAGCGACCTCGTGCTGCGCCGCGAGGAGGCCCGCGCCGAGCTCAGCGCCTTCCTCACCGTCCCGCCCGAGCGGCTGCTCACGCGTCGGCAGTACGGCGCGCTGCTCGCTGAGGTCGGCTTCGCGGTCCGGGGCGAGGCGGCGCTCACCCGTACCGAGTGGGACGACTACTACGAGCGCATGGCCTCGTACCGCGGGCTCGAGGTGGGCCCGCTGAGTGAGCCGGCCTTCTTCGACTACCTCGACGACGAGCGGGCGCTGCTGACGGCGCCCGACGCGCCGGCCGGCTACGTCATGCTCCGGCTGGCCGCGACGTCGGACCCGGCGTCCTGAGGCGAGCCCCCGCGAGCCTCGTTGTAGCCTGAGGCGAGCCCCCGCGAGCCTCGTTGTAGACCGATCGTCAGCGCGCGAGCGCGCGCACCCGCCCGTACCAGGCGACGGCGATCCGGTCGCCGTCGTCGGCGTCGGCGGCGAGCAGCGAGGCCAGGTCGGGCTGGGCGCGGCGGC
>DASXVK010000615.1:0-18477 GCA_036504295.1 Polyangia bacterium | reverse complement strand
CCGGCACGACGCCCGTCCCCGAGACGACGCCCGGCGCCGGCACGACGCCCGTCCCCGAGACGACGCCCGGCACCGGCACCACCCCCGGCATCGGCACCCCCCCCGGCCCCGGCACCACCCCCGGTCTCGGGACGACCCCCGGCCCCGGCGCGACGCCGGGCACGAGCACACCGGGGATGAGCGCGGGCGCGGGCCCCGGCGCGACGGGCACGGGCACGGGCACGAATGGCGTCGACACGGCCGGCAACCCGAACCTCGGGTCGATGACCAACAACAACCCGAACCTCGGGTCGATCACCAACAACCCCAACCCCGCGACGGGCACGAACGGCCCGGGGATCGGCGCGAGCAGTCCCGGAACGGGAGCGGGGATCGGGGCGCCGGGCAGTGGCAGCGGCAGCGGGGGCTTCTAGCCGAGCGACCGCTCAACGCCGGCGGAAGAGCACGACCTGCTCGTCCTCGAACGCGGCGACCCAGCCTGCGTCGTCGCGCAGCGCGGCGGCGAGCTCGCTGCCGCGCGGGTAGGCGATCGCCTCGACGCGCCAGCGGTCGAGCGCCTCGCGCCAACCTGGCTCGAGGCGGTGGACCCGGAGGTAGTCGGCCCAGACGGCGGCCGGGTAGCAGTCGTTGCGCGCGTCGATGAAGACCGGCTGGGCCGGCCAGGCGCCGTGGATCAGGGCGCCGCCCCAGTCGAGATGGTGGAAGAGGCGACCCTCGGGGTGGGCCACGAGGTGCGCCACGAGGCCGCGCGGGTAGAACGCGGGCGCGCGCGCGGTGAGGGGCGCCACCGGCGCGCCAGCGGCGGCGACCACGAGGAGCGCGGCGGCGGGCCAGAGCCGGGCGACGCCCGCCACATCCCGCGCGCCAGCGTCGGCGCGGGCGAGCGCGGCGCCCCCACGCCCGAGCCACGCGGCGACCGCCGCCCCGGCCGGCGGCAGGTGGCGCGCGAGGAGCGGCGTCATCAGCAGCGCGGCGGGCCCGGCGTGGCGCAGGCCCGAGAAGCCGAGCAGCGCGGCCGCGGCGCCGAGCGCGAGGTGCACGGCTCGCGGCCGCGTGCGTGAGAGCGCCACCGCGAGTACGGCGCTGGCGAACGCGGTCGCGAGGAGCACGCCGGGCGCGCTGCCGAGGGCGACGGGCTGCCACTCGCGGATGTGGGAGACGAAGCCGCCGCCGCCGAGCGCCTGCCGCGCGTAGGCCAGGGGCAGGAGCAGGCCGTGGACGTGATGCGGGGTGAGGAGCGCGCCGGCGAGCGCCACGCCCAGATCGAGCCCCCGGCCCCGCCACCCGGACCGCCCGCCCAGGACGAGGTAGGCGGCCGCGACGGCGAGCCCGAGCGCGACGCTGCCGTGCAGGTTGGCCCAGAGCGCGAAGAGCCCCAGGAGCAGCGCTGGGCGCGCGCGGCCGCCGGTGCGCGGCTCCTCGAGCAGGGCGAGCAGCGCGATCAACGCCACGTTGCCGAACAGGTACGGCCGCAGCGCGAAGTTGCCGAGGAGGAGCAGGCCGCAGCCGAGGGTCACCGCGGCGGCCGCGAGCGGCGAGCCCGCGCGCCGCAGCACCAGCCGCCCGGCCCCGGCGCACGCCAGCGCGTTGAGGAGGACGGCGAGGAGCACGAGACCGCGATCACCGGCGGCGCGGCGGGCACCGTACAGCGCGACCTCCGCGAGCCACTCGTGGGCCACCCAGGGGTGCGCGGCGGCGCTGAAGCTGAAGCGGTTCTGGCGCGGGACCGCCCCCTCGGTCACGATCAACTCACCAACCCTGAGGTGCCAGAAGACGTCGTCCGCCCGCACCGGCACGACGAAGGTGGTCGCGAAGACCACGACGCCCAGGGTGACACCCAGGAGAGACGGGACCCACATGGCCGGCCGCCGAGCCTTTACGCCCTCCGCCACGGACACTAAGATACACGCCATCGTGAGCGACGACACTGGATCAGCTCGTGGGCGCCGGCGCGGAGGCCTCGCCGCCGCGCTCGCGCTCCTCGTCGTCCTGCCGGCGTGCGGCGCGGCCCCGAAGCCGAAGGTGGAGCTCCCGCCGGCCCTGCCCTACCGCCCCGTCGCCGTCCCGCGCGCGATCACCGACGCCGACGTGGCCGAGGCGCGCTCGACCTACGGGGGCATCCCGGTCGCCGCGCCGGAGCGCGGCCCGTTCCGCCGCGCGATCCTCGACTTCGAGCTCGAGCGCGTCGAGCGCGGCCTCAAGCGCAACCGGCTCGAGGCCGCCTTCACCGCCTTCGGCGAGTGCCTCACGCTCTTCGACCCCGTCGAGCTGACCGGGAAGCTGAACGAGCCGCGCCTGGCCCAGGCCGCCCGCGCGATCGCGCGGGCCTTCGCGCGCAGCGGCGCCACCCGCGAGGTCCTCACGGGCCTCACCGTCGCGCTCACGCTCGGCGGCAACGACCCGAAGGTCGCGAACCAGATCGAGGAGATCCACGGCTGGCTGAACGACGCCGGCCGCGGCGACGCGCCCGGCGTCCGCGCGCAGCGCATGATCGACGACTACGAGGCCATCGTACGGCTCTGGCCGTCGTCCCCGGCGATCGAGCGCCTCCACGCCCTCTACGTCGGGCGGCAGGCCGCGATGGCCGGCATGCGCGGCGGGCTCGGCGGCGGCGGCGGCATCCGCGAGATGCTCGCGGCGCACGCCTCGCTCCTGCGCACCGGCTTCAACCTCGCGCGCCTCTACCTGCGCATCGATCGGCCCGAGCAGGCGCTGCAAGCGCTCAAGGCCGGCGCCAACCAGCCCGGCGAGGACCCGGACCTGATGCAGGCGCTCGAGAAGGCGCTCGCGCCCGACGCCACGGCCCAGGAGTGGCTCGCGGTCGCGCGCCGCATGGGCATCTCCGCCGCCCAGCGGCAGAACCAGGTGCCGGAGCGCGGCGCCGATCTCGACGCGTCCCTGCGCGTCTGCCGGCGCGTGATGGACCGCTACCCGCGCGAGATCATGGGCTACCTGTGCGCCGGTGAGATGGCGTTCCACAGCGGGCGCCGCGGGCTGGCGGTGCGCGTCTTCGAGGCCGCGCAGACCCTCGACCCGGCCCGCCGCGAGCCCTACGACGCGCTCTCGATCCTCTACTACCAGCGCTTCCGCGGCCGCCTCTCCGAGGAGATGCTGGCGGACGCGAAGACCGAGGTCGCGAACCTCGAGAAGCTGCACGCCGAGGTGAAGCGGCGCTGGCCCGACCAGGCGCTGCAGCCGCCGCTCGCGGCGAGCTACCTCGAGCTCGGCCGCGGCTTCTACAACTTCGGCCGCGCCGACGAGGCCATCGCGCTCTTCGAGCGCTCCCTCGCCCTGGAGCCGCTCGCCGAGGCGTACGAGCAGCTCGGGCTCACGCTCGTCAAGAAGGGCGAGCCGGACCGCGCCATCCAGTCCTTCGAGAAGGCCGCGGCGATGCCGCAGCAGAGCCGCGAGCGCAAGCGGGCCTGGGAGGCACGGGTGCTGCGCATGATCGGCGACGCCCAGGACTGGGCCCGCAAGCCCGACGCGGCGGCGGCCTCGTGGCGCGCCTCGCGCGCGATCTGGGAGGAGCTGCTGCAGACGACCGGCCCGCAGGACGAGCGCCTGCCGGACATGCTCAGCGAGCTCGGCCGCATCCACGTGAGCCTCGGCGACATCGACGAGGGCGTGCGCAGCTTCGAGCGCGCCGTCGACACGGACCCGACCCGCGCCGAGACGTACGTCGACGCGCTCGCCTTCCTCGCGCAGCGGGGCGTGCTCCAGCCGCTGATCGCGATCCTCCATCGTGCGCTCGCCCGCTCGGACGCCGAGGTGTCGGAGTACTTCAAGGTGTACGCCGCCTTCTGGGTGCTGGACCTGCTGCGCCTGCGCGGCCTGCCGCCCGACGGCCTCACGCGGGCATACCTCGAGCAGCTCGATGGGAGCCGCTGGTACCACCACCTGGCGCGGCTCGTGCTCGGGCGCGCGACGGCGACCGAGCTGGAGGCCAAGGCCGACGCCCCCGGCAAGAAGGCCGAGCTCTTCTTCTACGAGTCGATGCGCCGCCTCGCCACCGGCGACAAGCAGGCCGCGATGGAGCTGTGGCAGAAGGTGCTCGGCACCGGGATGATGGGCTACTTCGAGTACGACATGTCCGCGTACTACCTGCGCCACGGCCCGCCGCTGGCCGACCCGAAGCCCGCCCCGCGCCCCGCGGTGCCGCGCCGCCCCCCGCCCCCGCCGCAGCGGCTGCCGCGCGGCACCACCGACGGCTCGCTGTAGGACTCGGAACCGGCCGTCTGCGAGCGCCGGACGCCCGCCAGCCGGGCGCTGCGCGACGGGCGCATCCGCATCGGCCGGCTCGGCTTCGGCATCGTGCGCGGCCAGGTGCCGGACCAGGCGCTGAGCCTCGCCGCGGACAAGGGCATGTACTACGGCTTCGCCGAGCTGCGCCTCCGCTTCGCGCCGGTCGTCCACCTCGACCTCAAGCCGATCCTCGGCGCCACCCAGAAGGGCTTCGACGGCGGCCTCGGCACGGCGCTGCACCTGGGCCGGCTCGCCGGGACCCAGGTCTCCCTCGGCCTCGAGTACATCCACGGCATCGGCGCCACCGGCTCGTTCCGCCTCGGCTGGCGCACGATCCCGCGCTTCCCGATGGGCTTCACGCTCGAGCTCAGCGATTTCCCGGGCGAGTCGGACGTCGCCCTGCGCGCCGTCTACGACGTCACCTACGCCCCGAGCGAGTGGCTCGCGCTCACCCTGCGCGTGGGCTACCAGGCGCGCGACTACACCCTCGGCGGCCCGATGGGCGGCCTGGCCGCGACCTTCAGCTTCTAGCCCAGCGTGGCCGGGGAATTCACAGGAAGCCGGGAACCGGGGAGGGTCCCGTGCGCGACTAGCTCGACACCCCGTAGACCCGAGCGCCGATGAAGCGGTGGGCGAGGACCGCCGTGCCGTACACCGCGCCGGTGAGGCTCGCCAGCGCGCAGGACTCGTTGCCGGCGTGGGCCTGCGACTCCTCGCCGGGGCCGAAGCCGACGGTCGGGATCTGGCGGTTCACGAGGACGCTGCCGGCGGTGCCCATGCCGAGGCGGTCGAGCCACCAGGTGCGCGGCGCGCACTCGCAGCCCGCGGCCAGCAGGGCCTCGCGCGCCTGGTCCAGCATCGGGTCGAACGGGTCGGTGGACCACGCCTCGGTCTGCAGCTTCACCTGGCTGGTGGTGCCGTTGTAGAGGCGCTGCTTCTCGGTGTGGGCGCCGGCGCCGACGCGCACCCCGCCGACCGGCGCGGCGGCGGTCTCGGCGCGGCGCTGCACCCAGGCGATGAAGCTCGACGCCGACTCGCCGGCGTAGAGGCGCCGGGAGACGCGCACCACGGCGCGGTGCCCGTCGTGGTTGAGGAACTCCGGGGGCCGCGTACACATGATCGTGCGGCCGCCCTTCGCGTGCGCCTGCCCCGGCGTGCAGTCGAGCGCGCGGGCGACGAGCTTGAGCGCGTCCTCCACCTTCGCCAGCGACTCGCTCTCGAGCGTGAGGTCGGCGTCGACCCAGCCGTCGTGGCCGTAGCAGAGGTTGAGGGAGGTCGGCTCGCCCAGGATGGCGAAGGTCGGCTTGAGGTCGAGCTGCGGCAGCGTGTTCTCGAGCAGGTATCGCAGGCCGACGCTGCAGCCGTTCTCCTCGGCCACGGTGGCCGCGAAGACGAGGTTGCCCTTGAGCGGCAGGAGCGTCCCGTGCAGCAGGTGGCCGGCGTACATCTGCGCCGCGAGGCCGCCCTTGCAGTCCGCCGCGCCGACGCCGACGAGCTTGCCGTCGACGATCTCGCCGGCGAAGGGCGGCCGCTCCCACTCCTCGCTGCGGGGCGCGACCGTGTCCATGTGCGAGTTGAGGAGCACCGTCGGGCCCGCCGGATCCTCCAGCATGACCCCGACCACGTTCCCGTAGTCGTCGCGGAGCACCAGGTTGTACTCGAGGTCGTGCAGGGCGTCCTCGATCCGGTCCGCCAGCGCCCCCTCCGCCAGGCTGAGGCTGGGGATGCGGATGAGCTCCTGCGCGAGCCCCACCACGTCGTCCTTGATCTTCTCGTTATCCCGTCGGAGCTGGCGATACATGATCCACCTCGTCCTCGCGTTTGCGTTGTTGCCGCCGCGGCAGCCGAGCGAAGCAAGCGGTGTGCCACGGCCTTCCCCGGGGGGCGCGGCGGGGCACCAGTGCAGAATGGAATAGTCGCTCCCGGCCTCTCCCTCGGTAAACGCGGCACGAGACCTGCATCCCGCTGCATTGCAAAATGGAGTACCGCGTGACAGAGTCCCCGTGCATGCGCGCCGAAGACCTCCGCCTGGACGAGCTGGTCACCTTCGCCGACGGCTCGCTCGGCTTCCACGGCCGCCGCCTGCTCCTGCACTCGCTCAACGCGATGGCCCAGTTCCGCCGGGACCTCGTGGAGATGGCGGGCAAAGACCAGGCCCGGCGCATCCTCACCCGGTTCGGCTACTTCCACGGCAACGCGGACGCCGCCGCCATGAAGCGCCTCTTCGACTGGGACAGCCTCGAGGAGCTGCTGAAGGCCGGCCCGCGGCTGCAGACCGTCGAGGGCGTCGCCAAGGGCGTGGTGAAGAGCCTGACGCTGGACGGGGGCCTCCGGATGGAGGTGGTGTGGCACGGCAGCGGGGAGGCCGAGGAGCACCTCCTCGAGCTCGGGCCCGCGACCGAACCCGCGTGCTGGATCCTGTGTGGGTACGCCAGCGGGTTCGCCTCCTATTGCCTCGGCCGCAACGTCTTCTTCGTCGAGGACAAGTGCCGCGCGTGCGGCGACCGCATCTGCCACGCGGTCGGGATGGAGGCCGAGGGCCACGGCGACGCGCTGCGCCGCCACCTGCCGTACTTCCAGCAGGACGACATCCGCGGCAAGATCCGGCGGCTGACGCAGGAGCTGCGGGAGCGCAACCACGAGCTGCAGCGGCACCAGCAGCGGCTGCAGCAGCTCGAGAAGATCCAGAACCCGAGCTTCGCCGAGGTGCGCAGCCGCGCCTTCCAGCAGGTGCTCGACATGGCGGCCCGCATCGCGCCGTTCGACTCGTCGGTGCTCATCACCGGCGAGAGCGGCGTCGGCAAGGAGGTGCTGGCCCGCTTCATCCACGAGAGCTCGCAGGCCGCCGCCGGCCCGTTCGTGGCCATCAACTGCGGCGCGCTGCCCGAGACCCTCCTCGACAGCGAGCTCTTCGGCCACAAGGCCGGCGCGTTCACCGGCGCCACCCGGGACCGCGTCGGCCTCTTCGAGGAGGCGCGCAAGGGCACCATCCTGCTGGACGAGATCGGCGAGGTGACGCCGGCGCTCCAGGTGAAGCTCCTGCGGGTGCTGCAGGAGAAGGAGGTCCTGCGCCTGGGCGAGAACACGCCGCGCAAGGTGGACGTCCGGGTGCTCGCGGCCACCAACCGCGACCTCCGGCAGATGGTGCAGGCCGGCAGCTTCCGCGAGGATCTCTTCTACCGGCTCAGCGTCATCGAGATCCGCGTGCCGCCGCTGCGCGAGCGCCGCGAGGACATCCTGCCGCTCGCGCGCTTCTTCGTGAAATCGCTGGCGAAGAAGCTCCGCATCCCGAAGCTGCAGCTCGACGCCACGTGCCTCGAGTACCTCACGCGCTACTCCTGGCCGGGCAACGTCCGCGAGCTGATGAACTCCCTCGAGCGCGCGGCGGTCCTGTCCCAGGGCGGCCTCATCCTGCCCGACGGGCTGCCCCCCGCGGTGCTCGAAGCGGGCAACGGCCACCGCGGCCTCCCCGGGGACCCGAACCGCAGCCTCGCGGACATGGAGCGCGACCACATCCGGGCGGTGCTCGCGATGACCAACGGCAACCGCTCGCACGCGGCGAGGGTCCTCGACGTCAGCCCGAGCACCCTGTGGCGGAAGCTGAAGGAGATGGACGGGGGGAATTGAACAGGGAGACGAGGAGACGGGGAGGACTGCTGGGTTGGGTCGCGCCAGTGCGCGAGGCTGTTGCCCGTGCGCACTTGGCAGAACCCAACCCGACACACTCTTCCGGCCTCCCCGCCTCCCCGACTCCCTGTTGATTTCCGATCTTCACCTACAGTCGAGGCACCGCTCGAAGCGCTTCGCGTCCGCGTGGATCTCGCGGGCGAAGTGCGCGAGCTGGGCGGCGGGGGCGAAGGGGCGGCCGCAGGAGGGGCACTGCTGCAGCTCGAGGTCGCGCTGCCACCGCGGGAGCCGGCGCACGAGCCCCACCTGGCTCATCTGCAGGCACTCCGTCGGGCAGACGACCACGCAGGCGCCGCAGCCGATGCAGGCGGCGTTCACGTCGTCGTAGGGGGTCGTCATCCTCTTCGCCGTGCCGCGGCCCGCGAACGCGATGGCCTCGAGGCCGACGATCTCCTTGCACGCCCGCGCGCAGAGGCCGCAGTCGATGCAGTCGTTGCCCGGGTCGGGCGCGAACGGCGTGTCGGTGACGCCGTAGGCGGCGGCGAGCCGCCGCACCGGCGCCGCGGCCGGCGCCATCGCGAGCAGGAGCTGGAACACGACGCGGCGCTGCCGCACGACCTTCTCGGTATCGAGGAGGACCGTGATCCCCTCCTGCACCGGGTAGTTGCACGAGGTCGTCACCTTGCGCTTGCGACCCTTCTGCACCTCGACGAGGCAGAGGCGGCAGGCGCCGTAGGCGGAGACGGCCTCGTGATGGCAGAGCGACGGCACCTCGAAGCCCGCGCGGCGGACCGCGCCGAGCAGGCTCTCGCCGTGGACGCCACGGACGCTGCGCCCCTGGATCGTGAACGTGACCTTCTGGCCGGGATTCTCCATGGCTGCTCCTGCTACTGCACGAGGATGGCGTCGCGCTGGCAGATGTCGACGCACACCCCGCAGCGGACGCACCTGGCGTCGTCGATGGCGTGGAGCTGCTTGCGGACGCCGGTGATGGCCTTCTCGCCGCACATCTTCAGGCAGGCGCCGCAGCCGTCGCACTTGTCGGCGAGCACGCGGTAATGGATGAGGCCCTTGCAGACCTTGGCGCGGCAGCGGTGCGCCGTGACGTGCTCCTCGTACTCGTCGATGAAGTAGCGCATCGTCGAGAGGAGCGGGTTCGGGGCCGCCTGGCCCAGGCCGCACAGCGAGACGTCCGCGACGGTCTCGCTCAGGTCCTTGAGCAGCTGCACGTCGTCGGGACGCCCCCTGCCGTCGCAGATGCGGTCCACGATGTGGCAGAGCTGGCGCAGCCCCTCGCGGCAGGAGACGCACTTGCCGCACGACTCGTCCGCGAGGAAGTGCAAGAAGTAGCGCGCCACGTCCACCATGCAGGTGGACTCATCCATGACGATCATGCCGCCCGAGCCCATCATCGAGCCGGCGTCGGTGAGGCGGTCGAAGTCGACGGGCAGGTCGAGCAGCGCCGCGGGCAGGCACCCGCCCGACGGGCCGCCGGTCTGCACGGCCTTGAACTGCTTGCCGTCCTTGGGGCCGCCGCCGATGTCCCAGATGATGTGCCGGAGCGAGGCGCCCATCGGCACCTCGACCAGGCCGGTGTTGTTGACCTTGCCGACCAGGGCGAAGATCTTCGTGCCCTTGCTGCCGCCCCACGGGTCCTTGGAGACGTCGCCGGTGCCCATGGCGGTGAACCAGTCCACGCCGCGGTTCACGATGAGCGGGACGTTGGCCCAGGTCTCGACGTTGTTGAGGTTCGTGGGCTTGTCGTAGAGCCCCTGCACGACCGTGTGGATGTGCTTGGCCCGCGGCTCGCCGACGTTGCCTTCGATGGACGCCATGAGCGCGGTCGACTCGCCGCACACGAAGGCGCCGCCGCCCTTGTTGATGTGGATATCGAAGCTGAGGCCCGACCCGAGGATGTTCTCGCCGAGCAGGCCGAGGGCCCGGCACTGCTCGATGGCGAGGGTCAGCCGCTCGACGGCCATCGGGTACTCGTTGCGGACGTAGATGATGCCCTGCGGGAAGCCGGGCATGCCGATGGCGAAGGCGCCGATGATCATGCCCTCGAGCAGGAGGTGGGGGTTGCCCTCCATGAGCGAGCGGTCCATGAACGCGCCGGGGTCGCCTTCGTCGCCGTTGCAGAGGACGTAGCGGACCCCGTCCTCGCTCGGCGCCGTGCGGCAGGTCTCCCACTTCACGCCGGCAGGGAAGCCGCCGCCGCCGCGGCCGCGCAGGCCCGACCGCTTCACCAGGTCCAGCACCTGCTCGGGCCGGAGCTTGGTGAGCACCTTCGCGAGCGCCTGGTAGCCGCCCGCGAGGAGGTAGTCGTCGATGCTGGTGGGGTCGAGCTGGCCGTTGTACGCGAGCAGCACGCGGAGCTGGTTCTTGTAGAACGGGATCTCGGCCTCGCGCTGGTAGGTGCGCCCGTCGGTGTCCCGGTAGAGCAGGCGGTCGATGATCTCGCCGCGCAGGACGGTGCGCTCGACCACCTCGGCGGCGTCCTGCGGCTGGACGTGCTGGTAGAAGAGTCCCTCGGGGTGGATGACGACCACCGGGCCGCGCTCGCAGAAGCCGTGGCAGCCGGTCTGGCGCAGCTCGACGGTGCCTTCGAGGCCGCGGGCCGCGAGCGCCGCGCGCATCGCCGCCACGAGCTTGAGCGCGCCGTAGGCGCAGCAGCCCGTGCCGGCGCAGATGGCGACCACCGTGCGGCCCGGGTCGCGGCGCTTCGTGAGCTCCCGGCGGTACGACTCGAGGGCGGTGGCGGAATGGAACCGGGCCATGGTCTAGCTCCCGCGCTTGAGGCCCCGGAGCACCTTGTCCAGGCCCTTGGTCGTGAGGTTGCCGTGGTACTCGCCGTCGACGATGGCGAGCGGCCCGAGGGCGCAGGCGCCGACGCAGTTCACGGTCTCGAGCGTCAGGTGGCCATCGGCGCTGGTCTCGCCCGGCCGGACGCCGTGCTCGCGGCCGACGTGGTCGACGAGCTTCGGGGCCCCGCGCACGTGGCACGCCGTGCCCATGCACACGGTGCAGACGTGCTTGCCGCGCGGCTTGAGGCTGAAGGAGGAGAAGAACGTCGCCATCGCGTAGACGCGCGACGTCGCGATCGACAGGTCGGCCGCGACCTGCTGCAGGCTCTCGCGCGGCAGGTAGTTCGCGTCCTTCTGGATGTCCTGCAGGATCGCGAGCAGGGCCGCGGGGTCGTGGTGGTGCTTCTCGAGGATCGTGTCGAGCCGCTGGGTCTCCATGGTCGTTCCCTCTAGAGCTCGAGGCCTTCGCGGCGCTCGAGCCGGCGGTACTCACGCTGCACCCGTGCGGCCATCGCGGCGACGGCGTCGGGCTTGAGCTGCTTGAAGCGCCCCTGCGGCGCGAGGTAGTCGCGCAGCGGCCGGAGCTCGGGGGTGGGCACCGTCAGGCGCAGCTTCCCGTGCTCGATCTCGTAGAGCGGGAAGACGCCGGTCTCCACCGCGAGCCGGCCGATGGCGACGGCCAGCTCGGGCGCGAGCCGCCAGCCGGTCGGGCACGAGCTGTAGATGTGCAGGTAGGCCGGGCCCGCGGTGGCGGCCGCCTTGCGCACCTTCTGCATGAGGTCGAAGGGGTAGCTCGGGTTCGCCGTCGCGACGTAGGGGACGTCGTGCGCGGCGGCGATCATCGCCACGTTCTTCTTCCAGGTGCGCTGGCCGGTGCCGTCGGGGCCGGCGGGCGAGGTCGTGGTCGCGGCGCCGAACGGGGTCGAGCTGGAGCGCTGGATCCCCGTGTTCATGTAGGCCTCGTTGTCGTAGCAGACGTAGATCATGTCGTGGCCGCGCTCGAGCGCGCCGGAGAGCGCCTGCAGGCCGATGTCGGCCGTGCCGCCGTCGCCACCCATGCCGACGACGGTGACCGGGCGCGGCGCGATGCGGCCCTTGCGGGCGAGCACCTTGAGCGCGGTCTCGACGCCGGACGCGACGGCGGCCGCGTTCTCGAACGCGACGTGGATCCACGGGATGGCCCAGGCGGTGTCGGGGTAGCTCGACGAGATGATCTCCATGCAGCCCGTGGCCGAGGCCACGATGGTGTTGCGGCCGAGCACCTGGTGGACCAGGCGCACGGCCAGGACCTCGCCGCAGCCCTGGCAGGCGCGGTGGCCCGGCGTCAGGTAGTTCTCGCGGGGGAAGAGGCGCGCCGCGTAGACGTTGAGCGGCTCCATGTCACTCCCTCAGGCCGACGAGGGCGGGCGCGGGGACCGTGCCCGTCTCGTGCGTGGCGCAGAGCTGGTTGAAGAGGTTGTCGATGTCGCTGAACGGGACGTCGCGGCCGCCGAGACCGACCATGAACTCGACGATCGCGGGGCGCCGCGCCTCGGCGTAGAAGGCGGCCTTGACCTCGCTCGCGACGGGGCCGGGCGGGCCGCCGAGGCTGACCGCGCGGTCGATGACGCCGAGGACGCGGGCGTCGCCGACGGCGCGCTTGAGGTCCGCGAAGGGGAACGGCCGCCACAGGCGCAGCCGCACGAGGCCCACCTTGCGGCCGCGGGCGCGCCAGCGGTCGACGACCGTCATGGCGCTCTCGCCGAGCGAGCCCATGGTGAGGAGCACGACCTCGGCGTCCTCGGCGCGGTAGGTCTCGACCGGCAGGTAGTCGCGGCCGAAGCGCGCGCCGAAGTCCTGCAGCGTCTCGACGATGGGCCCGTAGGCGTCCGTGAGGAGCTGCTGCTGGAGGTGGCGCGACTCGGTGTAGATCTCGGGGATGCCGACGACGCCCATGCTGATGGGGCGGTCGACGTCGAGGCGCTGGACCGGCGCGAACGGCGGCAGGAAGGCGCGGACGTCGGCCTCCTCGGGCATCAGCAGCGGCTCGATCATGTGCGAGACGATGAAGCCGTCGAAGTTCACGATCACGGGCAGCATCACCCGCTGGTCCTCGGCCAGGCGGAAGGCCCAGATGGTGAGGTCGAGCGCCTCCTGCCCGTTCTCGGCGAAGATCTGCACCCAGCCGATGTCGCGCTCGGCCATGATGTCCGAGTGGTCGTTCCAGATGTTGATCGGCGCCGAGAGGGCGCGGTTCGCGACCGACATGACGATCGGCAGCCGCAGGACCGGCACGATGAAGAGGATCTCGTGCATGAGCGCGAGGCCCTGCGAGCTGGTCGCGGTGTAGGTGCGGGCGCCGGTCGCGGAGGTGCCGCAGCAGACGCTGATCGCGGAGTGCTCGCTCTCGACGGGCACGTAGGCGGCGTCGAGCTCGCCGGAGGCGCACAGCTCGGCGAGCCGCTCGACGATGTGCGTCTGGGGCGTGATCGGGTAGGCGGCGACGACGTCGGCGTCGCACAGCCGCACCGCCTCCGCGATGGCCAGGGACGCCTCGATGCCGATGCGCTCTTGCATCACTCCACCTCGTCGACCATGCGGATGCACCCGGTCACGCACTCGTGGACGCAGATGCCGCAGCCCTTGCAGTAGTCGAGGTCTGCGCCGGGGTAGCCGCGCAGGTCGAGCGCGAGGCAGCCCTCGGGGCAGAAGAGCACGCAGACGCCGCAGCGCACACACTCGGCGTGGCTCCACTCGGGGCGGGCGGAGCGCCACGTGCCGGTCTTGCAGTTGCGGGCCGTGCCAGGCTCCGGGATGGAGGATCCGTACGGCAGCTCGGTCCACGCGGGACGAGCGCTGAGTTGCGCCATGTGAGACTCCTTTTCAGCCCAGCGCCACGGCGGCGGCGCTCTCCGTGCGCTCGGCCGCGGTGACCACGGTCTCCCGCAGGGCGCGGCGGAACGCCTTGATGTTCCTCGGGGCGAGCGGTCCGAAGCGCTCCTCGATGGCGCGCTCGAGCTCCGCGGGGGAGACGAGCGGCACCGCCGCGAGCAGCGCGCCGAGCATGGTGGTGTTGGTGATGACGCGCCCGAGCTCCTCGTGCGCGATGCGGTTCGCGTCGACCACGGCGAGGCGGGCGTGCAGGCCGGCCTGGAGCCGGAGCTCGCGGGCGCTGCGGCTCGAGTTGACGACGATGACGCCGCCCGGCGTCAGGCCCTCGTCGACCGTGACGAGCCGCAGCAGCGACGGGTCGAGCACGACGACGGCGCCCGGCTCGCGGACCGCGGTGCGGTTGCGGATCGCCTCCTCGGCGATGCGGGCAAAGGCGATGACCGGCGCGCCGCGGCGCTCCGGCCCGAAGCTCGGGAAGGCCTGCGCATACTTCCCCTCGCTGATGGCCGCCAGCGCCAGCAGCTCCGTCGAGGTGACGGCGCCCTGACCACCGCGTCCATGGAACCTGATCTCGTGCATGCTCGTCCGCTCCTGCGAAGGCCGGCGGCGGCCCGGGCTGGGTCGCGCCGCCGACGCGCAGCGAGAGATAGCAAGCGCGGGGCCAGATCCGCGACGCGAGGAGGACGCCCGGCGCGGGCGCGGCCGCGTCGCTTCAAAACGGAAGAGGTCTCGTGCAGATTGAAGTAGCTACCGGCGGGCGGCGAGGAAGCGGCCGATCGGCCGCACGAACGGCAGGAACGCGACGGCGAGGAGGCCCGCGGCGGTGGCGTCCATGAGGCGGAGCGGGACGGCGGGCAGGAGCCCGAGGTCGAGCAGCCGCGGCGCGCCCATCAGCGGCCCGGCCGCGGCGAGCGTCACGCCGGCGGCGGTGACGCCGACCAGCAGCACGCCCCAGGTGCGCAGCCGCAGCACGCCCCACAGGCCAAGCAGGCCGGCGAGGCCGAGGACCACCCCGACCGCCTCGGGCCGGGGGCCGACCACGCGCACGATCAGCTCGGGCAGCGCCGCGGCCGTGAACGTGACCACCCGTCCGACGGGGCGGATCGCGTACTCATCCAGCTTGAACCGCTCGCGCCAGCCCGGGGTCAGCTCGTACGCCTCGCCCATCTTGCGGCCGGAGAGGCAGAAGACGACGAGGCCGTGGATGCCGGCGAACGCCGCGGCGATGATGCAGGCCGCCGGGGACTCGTGCCGCATCAGGAGGAAGGCGAGCAGCATGAGGCCCAGCCCGAACCAGTACCAGGCAATGCCGTTCGCGAACCAGCGCGCCCAGAACCAGCCGGCCGTCAGGGCGAACGCCGACAGCCCGTAGCACACGGCGAAGCCCATCGGCACGCGCCAGGCGCCGCTGTCGTCGCCCCCCAGCAGCAGCAGGAGGGCGAGCTCGAGGTGGAGCACGGCGAAGAGGCCGAGCACCATGACCGCGAGCGCACGACGTGCACCCACGAGGCCCAGACGGTCGATCAGCCGCATACGTCCTATTGTAACGCTCCGCGCTGGCGCTGCCCAGCGGGTAGGCGCCTCAGGATCACACGGAGACACGGGGACACGGAGGAGCACGGAAGGACAACAGGGAGACGGGGAGGCGGGGAGAACGTCAGGTTGGGGTCGCGCCTATGCTCGCCATGTGCATGACGCGTGCGTCGCGCGTCAGAACAGAAGCATTCTCCCCGTCTCCCCGTCTCCCTGTTGCATTCCTAACACCGCCTCGCCCCTACCCGCAGGCGGCCGGGTCGAGGAGCTGGCAGGTGCCGGTCGTGCCGCCGTCCGGGCTCACGCAGCGGGCCGGGGCCAGGCAGGGCGGGCCGCTGGCCGAGTCGCAGGTGGTCCCGTCCGGCACGGGCTGGACGCAGGTGCCCTGGCGGCTGCCCACCGGGAAGATGCAGACCGAGCCGTAGGTGCACATCGCCACCGAGTCGTCGAGCAGGCGGCCGCAGTCCCCCCAGGGCTCCGCCAGGATGATGTCGGCGCAGGTGCCGGCGGCGGTGCAGTACAGGCCCAGGTTGCGGTCGCAGTCGGCGCCGGTCGCGCGCTGCGGGTCGCAGGCGGCGTCCAGGGTCGTGATCGCGGCCAGGCAGGCGCCGGGCACCTGGTGCGGCGGATCCGCGCCGACGCAGGCCAGCCCGGCGCCGCAGGGATCGCCGGCGTCGCAGGCCGCCCCCGCGCCGCCGAGTGGCACCCAGGTGCGGGTCACCTTCGAGCACGCCAGGCCGGCGGCGACCTCACCGGTGTTGGGGCACGGGGCGCCGGCGGCCGGCGCGGCCGCGCACGCGCCGCAGGCGCTCCCGCCGGCGAGCTGGCAGTACCCCGCGGCGCACTGGCCGTTGACGGCGCAACCGGCGCCGATCGCCCGGGCGCCGGCCGCCGCGCACGCCGCGATGGGGCGATCCTCGAAGAAGGTCCCGCACGACTGGGCGGGCAGCGCGGCGGTGCACGCCTCGAGCACGGCCGCGGTCACGCCGGTGCCGGGCGCGGCCAGCTCCCGCCCGCACGCCACGGCCTCGCGCGCCTCGCACGTGGCGCTGTCGCCGTACCGCACCAGCACCCCGAGCCCGGCCGTGCAGCCGTCGCGCAGGGCGCACACCGTGCGCGCATAGGCCGCGCAGGCCGCGGGGATCGCGGGCGCGGAGGAGCACGCGCCGAGGAGCGCTAGCCTGGATTTCCACGCAGCGCGAAGCACTAACGTCAACCAGCCTCGTAGCGTCCACCGGACTGTCGGAGGGCTGTGGGCAGTCACGGATGCGCGTTAGCCGTATCTGACGCCTAGCGACGCGAAGCTGCAGCCACACCACCTCCGCGCCGCCCCTCGACCACCATTGCGGCAACCGCGGTCGGCCCCCGCTCCAACGTTACTGTTTCGTCGCTGCGCCGTCGGGCTTCGCGCGCCTCGCGCCCGGGCGAGTCGGGATTTCTTGACGGATCTCCTGCTATGTAGCAAAGTGCACATATGACGGTAGGTGACACAAACGCGCTAACCGACCCCGCTCGCTTCTTCCGCGTCCCATCGTCAACGCGCCAGCGCCAGTACGAGGCCCTCCGCGCCTTCTTCCTCGAGGGTCGCGCCTCGGCCGAGGCCGCCCGCGCGTTCGGCTATTCCCCGGGCGCCTTCCGCGTCCTCTGCCACCAGTTCCGCCATGACCCACGCGCCCGCGAGTTCTTCCGGTCCGCGGCCGTCGGCCGTCCCGTCGGCGTGCGCCGCCACGAGCCCGTGCGCGAGGAGGTCATCGCGCTGCGCAAGCAAAACTACTCGGTACAGGACATCAGCGAGGCTCTGGCCGAGCGCGGGCTCCGCGTCACCCCGGCCGCCGCCCGCGACATCCTGCGCGAGGAGGGCTTCGCCCCGCTCCCACGGCGGCTCGACGAGGAGCGTCCGACCCAGCTCGGCCCGGCCGTCCAGCCCGTCGCCGACGTCCGCGACTTTTCGCTCGCCCCGCGCGAGTTCGTCACCGCCTGCGGCGGACTCTTCCTCTTCGTGCCGGATCTGGTTCGACTGGCGGTCCCCACCCTCGCGACTACCGCCGGGCTCCCGGGCTCCAAGCCGATCCCCGCCGCCCAGGCGCTGCTCGCGACCCTGGCGCTCAAGCTCTGGTCCATCGAGCGCAAGAGCCACGTCATGGCGCTCGCGGCGGATCAGGGGCTCGCGCTCTTCGCCGGGCTCAACGCGATCCCGAAGAAGAGCTTCCTCTCAGAGTACTCCCACCGCCTCGAGCGGCGCCACACGCTGCGCCTCCTCGGGGCCTGGCAGGACGCGCTCGTGGGCAGCGACCTCGTCACCGGCGCCTCGCTCAATCTCGACTTTCACTCCATGCCCTACGCGGGCGAGCACCCCGTAGTCGAGAAGCACTACGTCGCGATGCGCTCGCGGCGCCAGCCCAGCATCCTCGCGTTCCTGGCGCAGGACGCGGCCGCGAACGTCTTCTGCTACGCCAACGCCGACCTGCGCAAGGGCGAGGAAGCCGAGGAGGTCTTCCGCTTCCTCGACTTCTGGACCAAGCACCATGCGCATCAGTTGCCTGGCGAGCTCGTGTTCGACTCCAAGCTCACCACCCACGCGGGGCTGGCCCGCCTCGACGCCTTGGGGGTGCCCTTCATCACGCTGCGGCGGCGTGATGCGCGGCTGCTCGCCGAGGCGCGGGCACTGCCCCCGTCTGCGTGGCGCGTCGTGGCCCTCGAGCAGGTCACCCGCAGATTCCGCACGCCGCGGGTGTTCGAGCAGCCGGTGACGATCGCCAAGCACTCGTTCCGCCAGCTCTTCATCGAGGACCTCGGCCACGAGGAGCCGACTATCCTGCTCACCAATCAGCGCACCAGGCCCGTGAAGCAACTCATCACGCGCTATGCCCAGCGTATGCTGATCGAAAACGCGCTCTCCGACGCGGTGCGCTTCTTTCACGCGAACGCGCTCTCGTCAGCGGTGGCGATGAAGGTGGACTTCGACTTGGCCCTGCTCGTCATCGCGAGCGGACTCTACCGGCGTGTCGCCAGGCGCATGCGCGGTTACTCGGCGGCGCAAGCTCGCCAGATCTTCCGCGACCTCCTCGACATGCCCGCGACCGTCAAGGTCACGCCAACGCAGGTCCGCGTGTGCTTCCACCGCCGCGCGCACTTGCCGATCGTGCTCGCCTCGGAGATCTTCGCCGAGACGCCGACCGTGCCGTGGTGGAACGGCGCCAGCCTCGTCTTCAGCACCGATCTCTCAGGTTAGCGGGTTTCCCAGGCGTGGAAATCCAGGCTAGTCCGGCATGGGCCGTGGCTAGGTCCTTGCTGATTACGTCCATCACGTAGGAGAGTCCGCGCGCACAGGGCGGCACGCACCCCGAGTCTGGGTTGAGCCAGACCCGGGGGGCGGCCGCTTGGTGCGCGGCCACTCGTC
>DASXVK010000614.1:0-9441 GCA_036504295.1 Polyangia bacterium | reverse complement strand
ACGGGCACGGGCAGGGGCACGAGGGCGCCCGCACGTCGCCGGGCTGCGCCTGCGGGCTCGGGGATCGTGCCCGTGCCCGTGCCCCTGCCCCTGCCCGGCATTTCCCTCGCACGCCGCCGCCCCCAAAAAGTTGGCCGCCCGTACCCGTGTGCTACCTTTCGCGGCCAACGGAGGAAGCACGTGGATCGTCTGTCTACAACGAGGCTCGTCTTTGACTCGCCTCTGTCTACAACGAGGCTCGTCTTTGACTCGCCTCAGGCGCGCCCGCTCGTGGTCGTCGCTCTCGCGCTCCTTGGTCTCGCCGCCTGCGGCAAGGAGCCGGCCGCCCCGCCGCCGCCCGCGCCGCCACCCGCGCCGGGCAAGGCCGCGCCCGCGAAGGCCGCTGCGGCCGAGCCGGTGAAGGTCGCCTCCGCCGGCGTCACGCCGGCAGCGCCGGCGGCCGAGGACGCCGCCGGGCTCTACGACTTCCTCGCGAACCGGCCGGTGGCGAACGTCCACCGCGACGGCGCCCTGGTGATCGAGGCCGGCACGCCCGACGTGCTGAAGTACGTCGACGGCGGCTGGAAATCCTCGTTCCTGCCGGGCCAGAAGGACGGTGGCCGCGGCGTCGCGGTCGTCATCGGCGTCGCCGGCACCCTGCGCTTCCCGCTCGACCGCGATCCGGGCGGCCCGTGGGCCGCGGGCGGCGACCTCAAGGCGCACGTGACGCTCAAGGCGCTGGCCCAGCCCGGCCGCTGCACCGCGTTCCTGAACGAGCAGAAGCTCGGCGACGTGCAGATGGAGAACGCCGACTACGGCACGTACGTGATCACGTTGCCCCAGGCGGTGCTCAAGGCGGGCGAGAACGCGCTGCGCCTCCACTTCCGCGGCGCCGTCGACTACGCGAACGGCAAGCGCGCGGCCGCGCTCGTCGAGCGCATCGTCATCGCGCCGGCCGGCCTGGCGGCGCTGCCCGCGCCCGCCCCGCTCGCCGGCACCGCCGGCGCCGACGCTCGTCGCGCGCTCGTCGCCAAGGGCGCCTCGCGCCTCTCCTACTACCTCGAGATCCCGCCCAAGGTCAGCCTCGCGTTCGCCTACGCCGCCACGGGCGGGCCGAGCGAGCTCGACGTGCGCATCGCCGAGGAGGGCAAGGCGGCGGCGGCCGCGTGGCACGGCACCGGCGCGGCCGCCTGGCAACAGGCGAGCGTCGACCTCGGCGCCTACGCGGGCAAGACCGTGCGGCTCGACCTCGCCACCACCGGGCCCGCGGCCTGGGCCGCGCCGCGCCTCGTCGCCGCGACCC
The DNA here is from genome assembly GCA_036504295.1 of Polyangia bacterium. GTDB lineage: Bacteria > Myxococcota_A > Polyangia > JACRCY01 > JACRCY01 > DASXVK01. The sequence goes on along the minus strand of DASXVK010000614.1, from coordinate 8,159 downwards.
CGGCGACCGCCGGCGCGAAGCCGAAGCCGAAGCACGTCCTCGTCTGGATGATCGACACGCTGCGGGCCGACAAGCTCACCGCCTACAACCCCCAGACGCGCGTGAAGACGCCGAACCTCACCGAGTGGGCGAAGAGCGCCGTGCGCGTCGAGTGGCCCATGGTGCCCGGCACCTGGTCCATGCCGTCGCACGCCTCGCTCCTCACCGGCCTGCAGCCGCCGACCCACGGCGCGGTCTCGCCGAAGCGCAAGCTCCCCGAGAGCGCGACCATGATCGGCGAGCAGCTCAAGAAGCACGGCTTCACGACGGCGATGTTCTCGGCCAACGGCTACGTCTCGGACAACTGGGGCTTCAAGCAGGGCTGGGACCACTACCGCAACGTCATCCGCGAGAGCCTGCCCAACACCGCCGACTACCTGTGGAAGATCACGAAGCCGTGGGTCGAGCAGCACAAGAACGAGCGGCTGTTCGTCTACATCGCCACCGTCGATCCGCACGTCATCTACAACCCGAAGCCCGAGTTCGCGAAGCTCTACTTCAAGGGGCCGTACAGCGGCCCGATCGTGCCGGTGAAGACGGGCCTGCAGATGGAGGGCATCAAGACCGGCCGCATGAAGCTCAACGCGACCGACAAGGCCTACCTCGAGGCGCTCCACGACGCCGAGATCACCCAGAACGACCACTACTTCGGCCAGTTCATCGCCGACCTCAAGGCGATGGGCATCTACGACGACACCGTCATCGTCGTCGTCTCGGACCACGGCGACGAGTTCTTCGAGCACGGCTCCGCCGGCCACGGCCACAGCACCCACCAGGAGCTCGTCTGGGTGCCGCTCATGTTCGGCGGCCCGGGCCTGCCCAAGGGCAAGGTCGTCGACGTGGACGCCGACATCATCGACGCCTACTCGACGATGATCGACCTCGCGGGCGCGCCGGTGAACCCCGAGGCGCAGGGCGAGTCGCTCGTCCCGCTCCTCGTGGGCGACGGGCCGGTGATGCCGCGGGCCGCGTTCTCGTGGATGGGCGAGGTCCCCTATGTCCACAAGGGCATGAAGATCGGCCGCTGGAAGTTCATCAACTGGGGCTCGGGCCGGACCGAGCTGTACGACGTGCCGCGCGACAAGCGCGAGCTCACCGACGTCAGCGAGAAGAGCCCGCTGGCCGTGCGGCTGTGCCGCAACGTGTTCGCGTACGGCCAGGCGTACGAGAAACTTTGGCACAAGGTGAAGTGGGGGTCGCCGGGCGCGTTGAAGCCGGCGTTCGCGGGGGAGATCGGGATGTAGCGGCTCCCCCGCTCTCCTCGGCTTCCGGCGCTTCACCGACGGGCAGCACGCCTCGCCCTCGATCTGGGCCGCCGTTGACAAGGACGCCATCCTTGTTACAGTAAGGACGGATGGCGAAGGTCACGTCCAAGCTTCAAGTTACGATCCCCAAGGCGCTCGCCGACGAGTACGGCATCCGGCCGGGCGACGACCTCGAGTGGCTCGCCGCGGGCGAGGCGATCCGGGTCTCGCCGAAGAAGCGACCCAGCCCCGCGCTGAACGTGCGCGCCCGCCTGCGCCTCTTCGACGCCGCGACTCGACGGCAGCAGGAGCGGCAGGCGGAGCAACCTGTCACGCGCGCCGCGGAGCGCGGCTGGACCCGGGACGAGCTCTACGACCGTGGCCGCCCTCGTTGACACGAACGTCCTCGTCTACCGCTTCGACGGGCGCTTCCCCGAGAAGCAGCGGATCGCGACCGAGGTTCTGCGCCGCGGGATCGCCGACGACTCGGTCCGCATCTCCCATCAGGCGGTCGTCGAGTTCGTCGCCGCGGTCACCCGACCGCTCGGCGGCCGGGGCCCCCTGCTCGCGCCCGCCGACGCTGGGCGCGAGGCCGAAGAGCTGCTGGCCCAGTTCGTCGTCCTCTACCCGAACGAGGCCCTCGTTCGTCTGGCGCTGCGCGGCGCCGCCGCGTACGGGCTCGCGTGGTTCGACGCGCACCTGTGGGCGTACGCCGAGCACTACGGCCTCGACGAGCTGCTCTCGGAGGACTTTCAGGACGGGCGGCTGTATGGCCGCGTCCGCGCCGTGAACCCGTTCACGCGCGGCGGCTGACTCCGCGCGGTGCCGCGTCGGCCGCCGCTACTCCCGCCAGCCGCAGGCGAGCAGCGTCTCGTTGAGGTCGGGCAGGGCGGCGCGGCGGCCGAGGGCGCGGCACGACAGGCCGGCCGCGACCGACGCGAAGCGCATGCGCCGCTCGAGCGGCCAGCCGCGGGTCAGGGCGTAGGCGAAGGCGCCGGCGTAGACGTCGGCGGCGCCGGTCTCATCGACTACGTCGGCGGCGAAGGCCGGCTGCCGCACGACGACGCCCTCCTCGAGGCCGATCGCGCCGGCCTCCCCGAGCAGTATCACGACCGTGCGCGGCCCCATGGCATGGAGCTCGGCCAGGCTGTCCTCGAGCTCGCCGCGCGGGGACAGCTCGGTCGCGAACCGCTCGGTCAGGAGCAACGTGTCCGCGAGGGCGATGAGGTCGCCCATGCCCTCGGCCGGGCCGGCGGCGCCGAGCAGGACGGGGACGCCGCAGGCGCGCGCGCGCTCGGCGGCGGCGACCTGGGCCTTCACGTGGTGCCCGTCGATGAGCAGCAGGGCCGCGCCGTCGAGCACCGCCAGGTCGACCTCGCCGGGCGCGAGCGCGGGGACGTTGCCCCGGGTGTAGTAGACCGCCGGTCGGCGCTGGGCCTCTTCGACCGTGATGAAGGCGAAGGGCGAGACGAAGCCCGGCGCGACGACCACGTGGGCGACGTCGACGCCGTGCGCCCCGAGGTTGCGCACGATGTGGCGGCCGAAGTCGTCATCCGAGAGCTTGCCGACGAACGTGGCGGCCGTGCCGCCGAAGTTCGCGAGCACGGCGAGCGCGGTGGCCACCGTGCCGCCGCCCTGGATGCTGAAGGTCCGCAGCTCGCGCCGGTTGTCCGGCTCGACGTAGCGCGAGGCCACGCCGAGGTAGTTCACGGTGGCCTGGCCCAGCCCGACGACCCGGTTGCTCATCAGGCAGGAATACTAGCCGGAACCGTCGCCGCCGCGCAATGGGTGCCGCCCGTCAGTACTGGTTGACACCTGGACGGCGGTTCGCGTAACCTGCGCTGCGATCCTGGCTTCCGATGCAGGGAAACGTGATGGCCGCCACCGACGCAAGCGCAGGAGTTGCCCCCGACCGTGAGCAACGGCGGCCGGTGTCGCAGATCCTGCTGGGACGCTTCACCCGCGTCTACGCGCTCATCGCGCTCGTGCTCGCGTTCGTGCTGCCGGCCACCGGCCTCGGCGTGCCGCTGTGCTACTTCCGCACGCTGTTTCACCTGCCGTGCCCGGGCTGCGGCCTGTCGCGGAGCTTCGCCAGCATCGCGCACCTGCGGCTGGGTGACGCGGTGAGCTATCACCCGTTCGGCGTGATCGCCTTCGCCCTGCTCCTGGCCGTCGTCGCGGTGAGCGTGCTGCCGCGCCGGCTCCAGGCCGCCGTGGCCGCCTGGCTCGACGCGAGGGAGAACACGGTTCGACGCACGTATCACGTCGCTGTCGCGGCGTTTCTCTTGTTTGGTATCGGACGGCTCGCGGTTTCAGGCTTGGCCAATGGGTGGCCGAACCTGAACGGGTAACGGACCACAAAGACCGGAGGAGATGCTCATGTTGATGATTCTCGGTGGCCTTCTTTCGCTGGTGGGCTTCGTCGGCTGGCTCTTCATCATCATCCACGCCTTCAAGGCCAGCGTCGGCCAGGGCTTCCTGTCCCTGTGCGTGCCCTTCTACATCCTCTACTACGCCTTCGCGAAGTTCCAGCACTCGAAGAAGGGCCTGATCCTGGGCATGTTCCTCGGCGGCTACATCATCGGCGGCGCGCTCTACCAGGTCGCGGCCATGCAGGCGGCGTCGGCCTTCCAGAAGTCGATGGGCGAGATCAAGATCGAGGTCCCGAAGGCGAAGTAGCTCTCGCTCGCCGTCCTCCGCCTCCCCCGCGCGGCTCGCCCGCGCTTCTGGACCTCCGTTTCGCTCTCCGGTATCCTGGCGTCCGTGCGACCAGCCGCGAACCCGTCTGCCGCCGACGCGCCGATCACCGTCGAGCACCTCGACGGCCGGCAGCCGCCGCTCTATCTCAACGGCCCCGTCGTGCGCCTCGGCCGGTCGCCGGCCGCGGACGTCGTCTTCCCGGCGAACGACACCGCGATCTCCGCGAACCACGCGAAGGTCGTGAGCCAGGGCGGCGAGCTCCTCATCTTCGACACCGAGAGCAAGAACGGCGTCTACGTCAACGGCCACCGCGTGACCCGCGCGAAGCTGAACCCGGGCGACGTGGTGCGCCTCGGGCCGAGCGGCCCGGAGCTGCGCTTCACCTACCGCGCGGAGGAGGAGCGCCCGTCGATGGCCGAGGCGCTGCGCCAGGGGCTCACCGTCGGGATGCAGGCCGTCACCGACATGCCGTCGGTCGGCGAGGCGCTGGTCCTCGGCGAGTTCCCGGTCGGCCCGCAGCCGCTCGTCCTCGGCCGTGCGCCCGAGTGCCCCGTCCACCTCGACTCGCTGCACGTGTCGGCGCGCCACGCGGAGGTGCTGCGCGACGCGGCGGGCGCGGTGCGCGTGCGCGATCTGCGCTCGACCAACGGCACCTTCGTGGGCGGGACGCGGGTGACCGACGTGCCGCTCGCGCCCGGCGCCGAGCTCATCATCGGCCCCTTCTTCCTGCGCTTCACGGGCCAGTCGCTCATCCTCTTCGACACGCGCGGCCGCACGTGGGTCGACGCGCGCGAGATCGAGCACCACATCGGCTCGGCCCTCATCCTCGACGGCATCTCGGTGTCCGCCCAGCCGGGCGAGTTCGTCGGCTTGCTCGGCCCCTCGGGCGCGGGCAAGTCGATGCTGCTCAAGACGATGTGCGGCAGCATGCGCGCCACCGGCGGCCGGATGCTGGTCAACGGGCTCGACTTCTACAGCAACTACGCGCAGCTGCGGAACCTGGTCGGCTACGTGCCCCAGGACGACATCATCCACTCCCAGCTCACCGTCGAGGACACGCTGCGCTACTCGGCGGCGCTGCGGCTGCCGCCCGAGCTCGGGGCCAAGGCGCGCGAGCGCCGCGTCCTCGAGGTGCTGTCGTCGCTCGAGCTGCAGAACCACCGCCACCTCCCGGCGTGGCGCCTCTCCGGCGGGCAGCGCAAGCGCCTGAGCATGGGCGTCGAGCTGTTGACCGAGCCGAACCTCCTGTACCTCGACGAGCCGACCGCGGGTCTCGACCCGAACCTCGAAGAGAAGATGATGTTCCTGTTCCGCGAGCTCGCGCTGCGGGGCAAGACCGTCTGCTGCGTCACCCACACGCTCGACCACATCGATCTCTGCGACAAGATCGTGCTGCTCTACGGCGGCCGGCTCGCCTTCTTCGGCAAGCCCGCCGAGGCGCTCGGGTACTTCGGTGTGCGGCGGCTCGCGGACGCCTACCACGTGCTCGAGGAGCACGCGCCGGAGCACTGGAAGGACGAGTTCCAGCGCCGCTCGGCGCAGCTCAGCGCGGCCACGCCGCCCGCGCCGCCGAACGTCACCGGGCCGGCGCCGCGGCCGTCCCGGGCGCGCTCGGGCCCCGGCCCGCTGCGGCAGCTCGCGGTCCTGTCGGCGCGCTACGCCAGGATCCTCACCGAGGATCCGAAGCACACCCTCATCCTGCTGCTCCAGGCCCCGATCCTCGGCGTGCTCATCGCCCTCGCCACGCGCGGCGGGCAACCCGGGTGGCGGCCGACCTCGGTGCTCTTCCTCATGCTCTCGCTCTCGGCCTTCTGGTTCGGCTGCGTGAACGCGGCCCGCGAGATCACGAAGGAGGCCCCCGTCACGGCGCGCGAGCGGATGGTGGGGGTGGGCGTCTGGCCCTACGTGCTATCGAAGTTCCTCGTCCTGCAGCTGCTCGCGCTGGTCCAGGTCGCCATCCTGCTCCTCGTCGTCGACTGGCTCGGGCCGCCGCGGCAAATGGTCGCCGGCGGGGGCTTCGCGGTGGTCCTCGGCGGCATCCCGGGCTCGTACGGCCTGGCGCTGGCGAACCTCTACGTCACCGCGCTCGGCGGCATCGGCCTCGGCCTCGTCATCTCGAGCATCGCCGGCAACAGCGACAAGGCGATGAGCCTCGTGCCGATCGCGCTGCTGCCGCAGATCCTCTTCGCCGGCGCGCTCGCCGTGCCGAAGGAGGGCACCTTCACCCGCATCGCCGGCTACATCGTCGGCGTCAACTGGTCGTTCGACCTCTTCCGGCGCGAGGTGGCGTGCACGCCGGAGGAGCTGGTGATGAAGCGCGCGCCCGACTGCCTGGCGTCGTTCGACCCGAACAAGGCCAACGACGTCATGGGCCACATGAAGGCCCCCGGCCGCGAGATCGTGCTGCTCATCAAGGACGGCGCCTACTCCATGCAGAACGACTTCGCCATCATGGCCGGCATGGTCGTCCTCTTCTTCGTCCTCGTCCTCACCCTCCAGTGGCGCAAGAAGCCGGTCTAGGGAGTCCCGCGGTCCGCGACCGTGGTTGAGCCCGAGCCGCCCTGGCGCTACCGTGCTGGTATGTCGACCCGCACCATGACGCGCGTGCTCGTGGTCTCGGCCACGGCGCTCGGCAGCCTGTTCATCGCCGGCCGCGCCGCCGGCAGCCCCGGCGACGGCCCCACCGTGGAGCTGCTCGACCCGGGACGGGCCCCGCACCAGAAGCTGCGCCTGACGGCCAAGGTCGGCCAGCACTTCCAGACGGTCATGGCCCTGAAGATGGGCATGCGGGTGGTGGTTGGCGGCCAGGAGCAGCCCGTCCCCCCCTTTCCCACCATGCGCTTCACCATGGACCAGGCGGTCACCGGCGTCGACGCGCGCGGCGACATCCAATGGAAGTTCGGCATCATCGGGGCCGAGATCCTCGATGACGAGCAGGACGCGGGGTCCCGCACGGCGGCTGAGAAGCTGCGCCCGCTGCTCAAGAGCCTGGAGGGGCTGACGGGGGCGACGGTGATGACGGACCGGGGGGAAGTGACCAGCGTGCGGCTCGAGGAGCCGGCGCAGGCCTCGGCGCAGCTGCGGCAGCTCATCGGGCAGATGAAGGCCTCCCTGAAGCAGGCGTCGACGGTGCTGCCGGAGCCGCCCGTGGGCCTCGGCGCGCGGTGGGCCGTCAAGGCGCGCCACGTCGCGGGCGGAGTGACGTCCGACTCGCGGACGGTGTACCTGCTGACCGCGCTGGCAGGCGGCCGCTACCAGGTGAAGACCGAGACGAAGATCACGGCGCCGGCTCAGACCATCGCGGCGGGCGAGCTCGTCTCGCTCACGGGGAAGGGCGAAGGGGAGATGACCGGGGACCTGCGGTGCGCCGCGGCGCCCCGCGGCAAGACCAGTCAGCGGGTGACCATGCGACTGCGGGCAACGGGCCAGGAGATGGAGATGGAGATCCGGACGGCGGTTCTGCTGGGGCGGTAGGGTTGCCAGGCAAGCTCAGGGCCGGCCGATCCCCCGGCGAAGTGCGCGGTCACTCTGAAAAGACATGGCGGCACGCGCGCTTAGCTTGGGGCTGCGTGTCCCCTAGCGGAGGGGGTAGCTGACGTCGATGGGGTCGCCCTTGTAGGCGCGGCAGGAGAGGCCGCGGATGACGCGGCCGGCGCAGCTCGCGAAGTAGCCGCCGCCGGGGACCGAGACGTTCGTGAACTTGCCGTTCGGGTTCATGCGGGCGCGGGCCGTGCCGCCGCCCGGGAACTCCATGCGCTGGGCGGCCTCGTCGGCGCAGCTGCGCAGCTTGCTCTTGCGCTTGTCGATGCAGCCGCGGATCTCGCCCTGGCTCGGCGGCGGCCCGAGCTCCTTCGGCGGATCGGGCTTCTTCGCGTCGGGCGTCTTGGCGTCGGGCTTCTTGGCGTCGGGCGCCTTCGGGTCCGCGACGGTCTTGGTGGGCGCGACCGGGGGCGGCGCCTTGCCCCCGCCGCCCGGCGCCGGCGTCTTCGGGGCGGGCGGCTTCGCCGGGGTGCCCGCCTGCTTCGGGCCGGGGTCGCCCTCGTCCGGCTCGTCACTCTCGCCGCCGCGGGGCGGCGGCGCGGCGCGGACCCTGGCGTCGACGGGCGGCAGGACGCGCCCCGGATGCGTCACGACCTTGTACGAGGTGCCGCCGGCGAGCGCGATGAAGCCGAGGAT
>DASXVK010000613.1:0-2711 GCA_036504295.1 Polyangia bacterium | reverse complement strand
CTGGTCGTCGCGATGGGACCGTTCGCGCGCGTCACCGGGGCGCGGCGCCGCCTCCGCCGCGCCGGCGTCGACGTGGACATGTAGCCTGGCCCGAGCTTAGCCCTTGCAGGTGGCGGCGATGATGACGGTGCCGTTGTCGTGGGGCAGGCCCACCTGCAGGAACGTCCCGCCGCCGACGATCTTGTAGGTCACGTCGAGGTACTTGGGGCCGATCTTCATCCGCAGCCGGAGCTGCTTACCCTCGCGGCCGAGGTAGGTGAGCGTGAGCTTGTGGCGGCCGGTGGCGAGCACGAGCTCCTTCGGCTCGTCCTTCGTCATCTGCAGGTCGGTGCGGCTCAGGTACTTGAAGGACTTCCAGGCGGTGAAGGGCGGCCTCGAGAGCTGCGGGGCGAGGAACTTGATGTCGGGCGCGAGCCCGCCCGGATCCTTGCTCCCCAGCACCTGGCGAACGGCGCACGAGGCGCGGTTCTGCGCTGCGGCGGGCGACGCGCCGAGCGTCGCCGAGCCGATCAGCATCACCAGGGCCAAGGTGCGCGGTGCGAAGGTCATCGTTGCAGCCTCCAGGGGGCCGACGGGGCGAGGTGGTCGTCTACTCGGAGCCGCCCGCGTCCTGGTCTTCGGTCGGGGTGGCCCAGATCACGGTCGTGCTGCCCTTGCCGCGGTCGTCCGGGATCATGAAGATCGCCGCCGCGGTGCCGCCGTACTCGACGGACTCGATGGTGCACGTGTTCGGCTGGCCGCGACCGGCGCCGACGCCCACGGCCACGAGCGCCGCGACGGCGATGGTCGCGGCCGCGGCGGCCGGCCAGAGCGCGGCCGGGCGGAACCAGTCGCGGACGCGCATCGCGAGCCGCTCGAGCAGGCCCGCGGGAGGCGCGGTCTGAGCGGCGCGCGCGACGCGGTCGGCGAAGCCGGTGAAGCTCTGGGCGGCGACCGCCTCCGCCGTCACGCGACGCAGGCGCTGGCCGGCGTCGGCGTAGGCGACGAGCTCGTCACGGATCGCCGGCGAGCGGGCGAGCAGCTCCTCGAAGTCCCGGCGCTCGGCCTCGCCGAGCTCCCCGTCGAGGTACCGCATCAACAGCTTGTCGCGCCGGCTCATGATGCTCCTCCTCGCCGTCGGTCGTTGGGCTCGCGCACGGCGGCCCGCTCGGGCTCCGCCTCTCTCAGGTACGGCTGCAGCGCCTTCTGCATGCGATGGCGCGCATGAAACAGCCGCGACATGATCGTCCCGACCGAGCACCCCATGACCTTCGCCATCTCCTGGTACGACAGCCCGTCGACCTCGCGCAGGTTCAGCACCGCGCGGTGGATGGGCGACAACGTCTGCATCGCGCGCTCGAGCTGCTCGCCGAGCTCCCGGTCCACCGCCGCGCGCTGCGGATCGCGCAGGGGCGCCGGCTGGGCGCCGGTGCCGTCGGCTTCGTGCAGGAGCGTGTCGTCATAATCGACGCCCGCGTCGTGCGCCCGGTGGCGCAGGTGATCGACGCACAGGTTGACCACGATCCGGTACAGCCAGGTGTAGAAGCTCGAGGTCCCCTGGAAGCTCCCCAGGTACCGGTGCACGCGGATGAACGCCTCCTGACTGATGTCGAGGGCGTCATCAGCGTTGAACACCATGCCGTAGGCGATCCCGTACACGCGCTTCTGGTACCGTTCTACCAGCAGACGAAACGCTTCCTTGTCACCCTGGCGCGCCGGTTCAATCAGCGCCCGGTCATCGACAGCGTCTCGCGCTGCATGGCTCGTCACGGGGATGGACGAGCCGGGGGAGCGGGTATTCACGGGAAGTGGAGCTTATAGCGCACTTGGCTCCCGCGCAACCCAGAGTACAATTGGCGGCGGTCGATCGGCGGGCAAAAAAAGGGCCGACCTTCCGTTGGGGGGGACGAAAGGTCGGCCGGGGAAAAGGACGGAGGCTCCTCCCGCCGCTTGGGGGGGGAAAGACAGCGGAGAAAGGCATCCGTCCAGCTGCTGTCTACAGTCAGAATAAACAATTCCTCTATAGGCGCAAGGTAAAAAGCGCTTCATCTGGATAATTCCACGAGATCATTGCGAAGAAAGTTCTAGGCCGAGCGTTCTTCTCGACTCCCGGCCAGGTGCCCTTGCGGTGCTCCTCGACGGGGCCCACTCCTTGACTCGGAGAACGCCTCTGATAGGCTTCCCTGGACCGGACCGGCGGCCACTTAAAGTGCAGGATTTCCAGCAGATCAAGCTGTTCCTCGCCGCCATCCGACGGCGGCTGGTGCTGCTCGGGGTGGTGCGCGCCACGGCGTACCTCGCGGCCGCCGTCGGCGCGAGCTGGCTCGGGATCGCGCTCATCGCGAGCCGGCTGCCACCCTCGGCGACGTGGCGGCTGCTGGTGGTGCTGGCGGCGCTCGGGGCCCTCGCCGCGAGCGCCGGCCTCATCGGGCTCCCGCTGCTGCGGCTCGGCCGCGATGAGGCCGTGGCCCGCGTCGTCGGCACCGCGGTCCCGCGGCTGCGCAGCGACCTCCTCTCGGCCGTGGAGCTCGGCCGCGAGCTCGGCGCGGGCGGGGCGCGCTTCTCGGCGGCGCTCGCGCACTCCCTCGCAGCCGCGGTCGCCCGCGGCGTCGGCGCGCTGGCGCCGGGCGCGGTGGCGCCGTTGCGGCCGCTCGGCCAACCGGCGCTCGCGGTCGGCGGCGTGGCGGTCCTGTACGCGCTCTGCGCGTGGACCGCTCCGGGCGCGCTCGGCC
>DASXVK010000612.1:0-7375 GCA_036504295.1 Polyangia bacterium | reverse complement strand
CCACCTGCCCGCCTTGCTCGGAGGGGCGCAACCGCGCGGCGCACTGCGGCTCGTCAGTACGCCTCCGCGGCTTCGCCGCGCGGCGCGGGCACTCGGTCATCTGGTCGGGGAGCTTGGCCGCCACCCTTCCATGCTGCCTGTAGAATCCGATGCCCCCACGTGGCCGGTCGTCAGAACCCGCCCGCCGCCTGCCGCTGCGCTTCGTCGGTGGGGGCCGCGGCCTGTGCTCCGCCGGTGCGGGTGACGATGATCGTCTGGCGGGCCTGGACGTTGTCGCTCTGGCGGGCGAAGACCGTCACCTGGTTGACGCCGGGCAGCAGCGGGATGTCCATGGCGAACTTCAGGCGGCGCGGGTCGGCGCCGTTGCGGTTCGAGCGGTAGGCGACCTTGCGCCACTCGACCTTGGCCTTGCGGTTCGCGATGAAGACGTACATGTCCGCGACCTTGGTGTCGTCGATGGCCTCGCCGCGGAGGTGGTAGATCGGCTCGGTGGTCTGGAGCGCGCCGGGCTCGATCGTGATGCGCGGGGGCGAGACCTGCAGCACCGGCACGTAGCCGACGGGCGCGCCGGGGCCAGCGACGGCCGCCGGGAGCTGCCCGCCCGCGGTGATGACGGTGGCGAGGATGAAGCCGGGGCGGCCCGCCTCGAGCTCGACGCGGGCGAAGTCGCCGAAGCGGGCGGTCTGCTTGAACACGGCGCCGCGCGCGGCGGTGCCGATGACCGGCGACTTGGCCGACGCGCCGCCGCGCACCTCCGCCCCCCGGGCCGCGGCGACGGTGACCGTGCCGGTGGCCGGCTGCTCGGCCGGCGCGTCGGTCGCGAGCGGGAACTTGATCTTGTCCGACACGATCTCGCGCAGCGTCCGGTCGACGACGGCCAGGGTGATCTGGACGTTCGGGGCGCGGAAGTCCTTGGCGACCTTGAACGAGAAGTCGACCGTGCGCGTCTCGCCCGGCTGGAGCGCGTTGAAGTCGAAGCGGCCCTTGCCGATGTCGACGCCCTCGCCGGAGTCGTTCTTGAGCGTGGCCTGGGGCTTGAACGAGCGCCCCTCGCCGAGGTTCTTGACCGTCACGAGCAGGCGGATGCGCTCGCCGGCCTCGATGAGCCCGTTGCCGTTGCCGCCCTGGTCATCGACCACCTGGTAGCTGTAGCCGAAGAGCGGCCGCGGCATGCCGGTGATCTTGACCGGGAGCTGCGCGACGGCGGGGACGGCGCCGTGCTCGTCGCGGAACGTGACCTTGAGCGGGTCGATGCGGGTGTAGGCGTCCTTCGGCACCTTCACCATGAGCTCGAAGGTGCGGGTCTCGCCCGCCCGGATCTTGCCGAAGACGAGCTCGCGGTCCTTGAAGAGACCGTCGTCGCTCTCGATCTTGCCGACGACCTGGCCGGCGGCCACCGGGCCGTTGTTCCTGACCGTCGCGCGCAGGCGCAGGAGCTCGCCCGCGCGCACCTGGTTCTGCGGCTTGTCCGACTGCAGCGTGGCCGTGAGCTGGGGCTTGCCCGCGCCCGGGGCCGCGGTCCAGTCGATGCCGAGCTTCTGCAGCGCCTGGGCCGTCTTGTCGGCCTCCTCGGCGCGGCGGCGGCCGAAGAACCCCTTGGCCGCGGCGAGCAGGTCGCGGCGGCGGTGGGTCTGGGCCTGCGCGACGAGGTCGCGGCCGAGCTGGATGTCGAAGTCCTCGACGAACTTGTCGTCGTCCGGCGGCGGCGGCTCGGGCTCGTCGGGATCCGCCTCGTCGTCCTCGCGGTCCTCGCACGCGGCCTTGGCCGCGACGCCCGTGACGGGCTTGGGCGGGTCGAAGAAGCGCAGCGTCTCGAGCGGCTTGTCGCCCTGGCGCACGCCCTTGCTGGTCAGGTGCTGGTCGAGATCCGACTCGCGCATCCAGTGCGAGGTGCGGTAGAGCGACACCGCGTCGCACCAGCTCTTGAGCTGGGCGGGCACGCGCATCGGCACCGTGAGGATGTCGGGCTGGATGCCCACCGACTGGATCGACACGTCGCCGGGGGTGAGGTACTGGGCGATGGTCAGCTTGAGCGCCGAGTTGTCGTCGTTGTCGTAGAGCACCTGGACCGACCCCTTGCCGAAGGTCGGCGTGCCGATGACCACGGCCCGGTCGAGGTTCTTGAGGGCCCCGGCGACGATCTCGGAGGCGCTGGCGCTGCCGCCGTTGACGAGCACGGCCATCGGCGTGCTCGGGTCGATGCCGTTGCCGGTGGCGCGCTTCTCCTCGCGCTGCTTGCCGGCGAAGCCGACGGTCGTGACGAGGGTGCCGGTCTCGACGAAGGTGTCGGACACCTTGATCGCCTGGTCGAGGAGGCCACCCGGGTTGAAGCGCAGGTCGAGGACGAGGCCCTTGACGCCCTTGCTGTGCAGCTCGCGCAGCGCGCGGCGCAGGTCGTCGGCGCTGTTGCCCTGGAACTGCTTGAGCTTGACGTAACCGACCGGCCCGTAGGGGCTGTGCAGGACGCGCGACTCGACGCTGTGCACCTGGATGAGGTCGCGCGTGAGGACGTTGCGGCGCGGCTCCTTCCAGCCGTCGCGCTCGGTCCAGACGATGACCTTGGTGCCGGGCTCGCCGCGGAGGCGGTTGACCGCCTCGGTCAGCGTCATGTTCGCGGTCGACTCCTCGTTGATGCGCACGATGCGGTCGCCGGCCTTGAAGCCCGCGCCCCACGCCGGCGTGTCCTTCATCGGGTTGATGATGGTGAGCTGGTTCTTGCGGATCGAGAGCACCATGCCGAGGCCGCCGAACGAGCCCTTCGTCTGGATGCGCATCTCCGAGTACGACTCGGGGTCGAGCAGCAGCGAGTGGGGGTCGAGGGTCTGCAGCATGCCGTTGATGGCGCTGTACTCGATCTCGCGCGTGTCCGAGGTGCTGTGCAGGTTGCCCTGGATGAAGCGGAAGATCTCGCGCAGCTTCGCGGAGAGCGCCCACGGCGAGTCGACGCCGTCGATGTTGAAGGTCCGCTGGGCCACGTCGACGCGGACGGTGACCTGGTTCTTCTCGGGGTGCGGCTCGACCAGGACCTCGGCGACGTTCTTCTGCACGTTGTCGAGGGCCTTGAGGAGCATCCCCTTCGGGTCGATGCGGGTGGGATCGACGTAGTTGTCCTTGATCCGCACCAGCGTCATGTTCAGGATGCGCAGGGCGGTCAGGTCGTACGACCGCGCCGAGGGATCGGCCGCTGCGCGCGACGGCCCCTCCGCCCCGGCGAGCACGGTGCCGACCGGCCCGGTCCGGAAGATGGTCAGGAAGAGTGCCGCGACGAGGGCCGCGAGCACGAGGAGCGGCTTGCCGTACCGCCGCATCAAGATCTCACGCTGGGAGCGATCACGCACGAAGTAGTCCATCTTCCTGGCCCATTTAAGAAGTATAGGGTGTCGTAGGGGACCAGTCCACCGCACGACCCTGCTATTAAGGGGATGCCGGGCGCGGCTGAACCCTGCCACCAGACCGACCGCATGCCACGGGTTCCGGGCAGGTGCAACGAATGTTTGTGGCGGGACGTCAGCGGGTGAGCAGGTCGAGCACGGCGTCCACGAGCTTGAAGTAGTCGGTAATCTGGGGGAATGCGCCGACGTCCGACGGCATCGAGAGCAACTTCGCGCCGGCGTTGCGCGCGACCATGTCGGCGGTGCGGCGGGGATAGAACATCTCGACCAGGATCTTGCGCACGCCCTCACGCTTCATGTACGCAATGAGGTTCGCGAGGTGCTGCGGCGAGGGCGGGACGCCGGGCTTGGGCTCGATGTAGCCGACCTCGACCAGGCCGAGCCAGGCCGAGACATAGGACCAGCTCTTGTGGTAGGTGACGACCTTCTGGCCGCGCAGCGGCGCGGCGCGGTCGCGCCAGCCCGGGGCGCGGCGGCTCACCTCGTCGCGGAAGCGCCGCAGGCCGAGGTCGTAGGCGCCGGCGCCGGCGGGGTCGATCTGCTTGAGCCGATTGGCGATCTCCTGGGCGATGCGCACCGCGTTGTCCGGCGGGATCCAGTAGTGCGGGTTGCCGCGCGGGTGGATGTCGCCCATCGACCGGTCCACCTTCTGCGTCGGCACGTCGAGCACCGGGATGATGGTCGAGCAGTCGAGGTTGCCGGGCGCGCCCGGCTGGATGCGCGGGTTGCGCGCCTGGGTGACCAGGCCGGGCAGCCAGCCGACCTCGAGGTCGAGCCCGACATAGGCGAGCAGATCCGCCCGGTTGAGCACCGTCACGAGGCTCAGCTTGGGCTCGATGAAGTGCGGGTCGTTGTAGCCCCGGCCCAGGGCCTGGACGGTCACCCGGTCGCCGCCGACCGCGCGGGCGATCGTGGCGAAGGTCTCGATGGAGGTGACGACCCGCACGGCGGCGGCGGCCGGGCGGCCGCCGCAGACCGCGAGCGCGAGCACGAGGACACAGGCGAGACGACGCACGGTGAGGCTCCTTCCCGGCTAGAACGGGTGGGCGCCGTGGGCGCCCAGCGAGACTTCGAGTTGGACCAGCACCACGGCGAAGTTCTTCACCACCGCGGCGGCCGCGATCACGTCGCGGGCGTGGCCCTCGCCGCTCAGGCGGACGCGCGCGAACTCGCTCGGTGTGAACGTGAGCGCGGCCGAGCCGACGAACCCCACCGCGGGGAAGAGGTCACCGCGCGGCAGGCCCAGCACCTCGGCGCGCGCGCCGACGAGCCAGCGGCGCGCGACCCGCAGGACGAGCTGCGAGTAGAGGGCGCCGTCGGTGGCGTGGGCGGCGAGGGTGCGGGCGAAGTACTCGGTCTGCCAGGCGAGCGAGAGGTAGGTCTCGGCGCTGTTGGGCGGCTGCCACCTGACGTAGAGGTCGCCGCCGTAGAGGTACGAGCGGGCCTCCGGCTCGAGGGGCGGGGCGCGCGAGGGGGCGATGCCGGTGACGAAGGTGCCGCCGGCGTAGAGCGAGGTCCGTTCGGTCAGCGGGAAGAAGAGCTTGAGCGTGCCGAGGTAGGTGAGGTCGGCGGCGGCCCCGCCGCCGAAGGTCGGCCGCGGCTGCACGCCGGCGAGGCCCTCGGGCGGCGGCACCGAGTAGGCGCCGGCGTAGAGGACGGCGTAGAACGGCACGGGCAGCAGCAGCGACAGCTCCCCGCCCGGGGCGCGGAAGCCGTCGGGGCCGAGGAGCAGGGCGTTGAGCTCGGGCCGCCGCGCGAAGTCCTGCACGTGCAGGTGCTGCGTGTTCTGGCGGCCGATGGTCGCGCGCAGCATGCCCGCCCGCAGCTGCAGGTTCCCCGGCAGCGCGAGCGTCGTCACCGCGGCCTCCTCGACCTCGAGGGCGCGCAGGTTCGCGATGGTCAGGTAGACGTCGCCGCGGAAGTACGGGTCGACGATGGCCGAGAGGGCGAGCTCGAGCTCCTGCAGGTGCAGCCCGGTGCCGGCCGGGTCGTCGCCGGAGAGCCCGCGCGGCAGCTGCTGGAACCAGCCGCCGGCCAGGTCGGCGATGACGCTGATGTCGGGGTTGAGGCTCTGGAAGCCGCGCGCGCCCGTGGCGGGCGCGGCCGCGCGCGCCGCGGCCGGGACCCCCGCCTTCTGCGCGGCGTCGGCGGCGATGGCGGCCGCGAGGTCGCGCTCGAGCGCCGAGGGCGCCGAGGCCGGCTGGGAGGCGGGCCGCGACGCCGGCGCCGCGGCGGGCTGCGCGCCGGCGGGCCCGGCGGCGAGCGCCAGCACGACGAGTAGCGTGCCCCCCCGCAGCCTCATCGCGCGCCCCGCGCGAGGTTCAAGAGCCCCGGCACGAGGAAGAGCGCGGCCACGACCACCATGGTCGCGCCGGTCGGCAACGAGAAGACGAACGACACGTAGTACCCCAGCCCCGCGGATGCCAGTGCGATGCCGACCGCCAGGACGAAGACACTGCGCAGCCGGGTCGCGAGCAGCAGGGCCGCCGCGGGCGGGATGATCATGAAGCCGAAGACGGGCAGGGCGCCGATGGCGCGCGTCGCGACCGAGATGGCGACGCCGATCGTGACGAAGAGCAGGAGGTTCCACGAGCGCGTGCGGTAGCCGAGGCTGCGGGCCATCTCCGGGTCGAACGACACGAAGACCAGCTCCTTGTGGAACAGGGCGTGCGTGCCGAAGACGATGGCCGCGACGGCGGCCATGATCTGGATCTGCTCGGGCGCGACGGCGACGGCGTTGCCGTAGAGCAGGTCGTTCACCTCGTGCGCCTCCTGCGCGATGCGCGGGCTGTTGAGGACGATGAGCACGAGCGAGGCGGCGACGAGGTAGCCGAGGCCGATCGCGCTCTCGCCGGAGAGGCGGCGGTGGCCGAGCTGGAGCGAGAAGAGGGCCGAGCCGCCCACCGCGAAGGCGAGCGCGAACCAGAGCGGGTTCGCCCACAGCGGCGGGTGGTGCGCGTCGAGGCCGACGACGGCCGCGAGCCAGAAGAAGAGCGCGACGCCCACGCCCGAGAGCTGCGACAGCGCGGCGGAGACGAAGACGACGCGCTTGAGCACGATGAAGACGCCGACGAAGCCGCACAGGCCGGCGCTGAGCAGCGCGACGACCATCGGGTCGCGCCACAGCTCGTAGGCGGCGAAGAAGCCGACGTTGGCGGTCTCAGGCATCGCCGCCCTCCTGCGCCGCCGGCGCCGGCGCGGGGGCCGTCCGCGGCGCCGAGATGAAGACCGTCGTGAACCCGCCCACGGTCGCGACCGCCACGTCGCGGCCGTAGAGCTGGCTGAGGCGCGCGGGGGTCAGCACCTCCGCCACCGGACCGACCTCGACGGCGTTCCGCTCGCGGTCGACGATGCACAGGTCCTGCGCGTAGTTCGCGACCGCGGTGAGCTGGTGGCTCACCATCATGACCGCGATGCCCTGCTGCGCGAAGACCGCGATCTGGTCGAGCATGCCGCGCTCGGCGACGAGGTCCATGCCGGTCGTGGGCTCGTCGAGGACCAGGATCTCGGGCTCGCCGGCGAGGGCGCGGGCGAGGAGCACGCGCTGGCGCTGCCCGCCCGAGAGCTCGTGGAACCGCCGCCCGGCGAGCTCGGCGACGCCGACCTGCTCGAGGGCGCGCCGCGCGGCGGCGCGATCCGCGGCGCCGGGGCGGCGCACGAGGCCGACGCGAGGGTAGCGCCCCATGAGCACGATCTCGCCGGCGGTGAGGGGGAACGACACGTCGATGTCGCCGCGCTGCGGGACGTAGCCGAAGCGCGGCCGGCGGCCGAGCGGGTAGCGGACCTCGCCCGCGACCGGCGCCAGGAGCCCGAGCATGGTCCGCACGAGCGTCGTCTTGCCCGAGCCGTTGGGCCCGACGACGCCGAGGAAGATGCCCTGCGCCAGCGTGAGGTCGATGGGCGGCAGCAGGCGCTGCCGGTGGTAGCCCACCACGACCCGGTGAAGCTCGATGAGGTTCATCCTGCGCGTCCTCCAGCGGTGG
>DASXVK010000611.1:0-15107 GCA_036504295.1 Polyangia bacterium | reverse complement strand
CGCCGTACGCTTCGACGGGCCGCTGAACTTCGCCACCATCCGGTACTTCGAGGAGCAGCTCACCGCCTGCCTCGCCCGCCGCCCGGAGGCGCGCCACCTGCTGCTCGCCGGCCACACCATCGAGCGCCTCGACACCGAGGCCGCCGAGGAGCTCGTCAAGCTGCTCGCGCGGCTCTGCGGGGAAGGCGTCCGGGTGGCGGTGAGCGGCCTGCGCGACGACGTGCTCGACATGCTGCGCCGCAGCGCGGGGAGCAAGGACCCGGCCCACGCGCAGTTCTGCCCCACGCAGGCCCGGGCGCTGGAGGTCATCTACGCCGAGGCCCACGGCGAGGGCCCGACGGAGCGGTGCCCGCTGCGGGTGGTCGTGCCCGCGCCGTAGGGCGCCACTCGGGGTGGAGCGCAGGCAGCAGGCGCGCACTCCCTACCGCGAACCGGTTCTTCTCGACGGTGGTGCGGCCGGTCGCGGGAGGCGCAAGCAGGCCGCGCCGCGCCGGCCGCGCCGTCGCGCCCGGTCACGGCGGCGGCCACGCGAACACGGCGGTGCTCACGTCCGCCTTGAGCACGTCCCGGCGGCGGGCGTCCTCGTACAGCCGCGCGCGGCGCTCCGGCGCCGAGTCGCGCCGGGCGCGGGCGAAGGTGACCACGGCGCGCAGGTCGAGGTCGGCGTCGACCGACGAGAGGTCCCAGGGGGGCTCGATGAGCGCGTCGGCGATCCGCCGGAGCTGCGGCTCGGCGTCGAGCAGGCGGTGGGCCGCCGCGACGCCGCCGGTCCGCGCGAGCTCGGTCGCGAGCAGCGCGCGGGTGACCAGCGGCAGGTGCGCGACGACGCCGAGGCGGGCCGCGGCCGCGAGCGGGAGCGCCTGCCGCGGGTCGCGCGGCGCGAGGCGCACGAGCTCGAGGGCGCCGGAGCCGCGCGAGGGCCTGGCGTACCTCATCCGCACCGGCGCCGTGACTCTATGACCGGCAGCGCGCGGCGCCCGTCGACGAGCAGCTCTCAGCCGCTCGTGTCCAGCTCGATTCCGGCGTAGACGCGGTCCACGTCGAGCTCGCCGCCGATCGACTCGAGCCGCGCCGAGGCCCGTGAGCGCGCCTCCGACCGGCTCCATTCTCCGCCCGGACCGCGTCGAAACACCTCGATCAGGCGCTCCCGGTGAGAGATCAGCACGTACTCCTGCAGCGATGGGATCTGTCGATAGCTGTCGAACTTGCCGCCGCGGTCGTAGGCCTCGGTCGCGTCGCTCAGGATCTCGACCAGGACGGTGGGGTTGATCACGGTGTTCTTGTCTTCGGGATCGCGCTCGGGCTGGCCGCAGACGATGGTCACGTCCGGATAGGTGCCGAGCCCGGTGGCGAGCACGCGGACGCGAAGGTCCGAGCTGTAGGCGCGGCAGGGTCTCCCCTCGAGCTGCCGGACCAGCTCGCTGCCGGCGGCCATCGCCAGGGCAGCGTGCTCCGGCGTTCCGCCCGCCATCGCGTAGATCTCACCCTCCGAATACTCCAGCTTGACGTTGCTCACCTGATCGAGCGCCAGGTACTGCTGAAAGGTGTAGCGGTGGTGGGCCACACGCATGAATACATCATGATGCGCGGGGGGCCTGCTTTCAACGGGTGGACGACGGCCTGATGCGGCTGCCCGCCGAGCTACTCTCTCCCGGGCGAGCGCGCGCGCGTCGGTCTACCCCGCGCGCCGGGCGCGCGCCTCGCGGATCTTCTCCAGCAGCGTCGCGATGTCCAGCGGCTTCTCGAGGATGTCCACGGCGCCGAGCCGGGTGGCGTCGATGGCCGTCTTGATCGTGGCCTGGCCCGTGAGGAGCATGACCTGGAGGTCCGGCGTCGCCGCCAGGAGCGCCTTGAGCGTCGCGATGCCGTCCATGCCGCCCGGCATGGCGAAGTCGAGCACCACCGCGTCGAACCGCGCCGCCTCGGCCTGCTTGACGGCCGCCGGCCCCGTCAGGGCGACCTCGACCTCCAGCCCGCGGGCGCGCAGGCGCTCGGCCAGGGTCTCGACGAACTCCACCTCGTCGTCCACCAGGAGCACTCGGTCGATCGCCATCAGCCCTCTCCTCCGGCGCCGCCGGGGTCGACGCCGCCCGCCGCCGCGCCGTGCGCGACGTGCTGCAGGTTGCGGATGATCGCCCGGCCGCGCTTGACCTGCTCCTGGATCCGGGCCGCCAGGCCACCCAGCTGGTCGAGGGCGGCCGCGTCACCCTGCCGGGCGCGGGGGAGGAGATCCTCCTGGAGCCCGCTCATCTCGTTGACGATGTTGAGCACGTTGACCAGCTCGTGGCACTGGCGAGCCACGACCCGGCCGAACGTGGGCAGCTCGTCGTCAGGGCGCCCGTCGCTCACGATCACCTCCTGGCCGCCGCGCGCTGGAGGATCTCGATGAGGTCCTCGAGGTCGACCGGCTTCTGCAGGTAATCGAACGCCCCGAGGCGCAGCCCCACCTCGACGTCCTCCTTGGCGCCGTGACCGGAGAGGAGGATCACCTCGAGCTCGGGGTGCGTCCGCTTCAGCCGCCGGATGACATCCAGGCCGCCCAGCCCCGGCATGCGCACGTCGAGCACGACCACGTCGAACGCCTTCTCCTCGACGCGGTCGAGGGCCGCCTGCCCGCTCGTCGCGCCGGTGGCGTCGATGCCGCGCAGGTCGAGGCGCTCGACCACGGTCGAGACCAGCTCCTCCTCGTCGTCCACGAAGAGCACGCGCAGCGCCGCCATCCCCGTCAGCCCTTCCCGCGGGTCGGGAGCAGCACCGTGAAGCAGGTGCCCTCGCCGACCTCGCTCTCGACGGAGATGTCGCCGCCGAGCTTCTGCACGATGCCGTAGGTGATCGAGAGCCCGAGGCCCGTCCCGGAGCCCTCCTTGGTGGTGAAGAAGGGCTCGAAGATGCGCTCGAGGTTCTCCCGGGGGATGCCGACGCCGTCGTCGGCGATCGTGACGGCGATGCGCTGCTCGTCGACGGCGCGCACGCCGATGTCGATGTGGCCGCCGTCCTTCACCGCGGCCTCGGCGTTGTTGAGGATGTTGAGGAACACCTGCTGGAGCTGGCCGCGGTCGCTCACGATCGTCGCGGCGCCGGGGTCCGCCTCCACCGTGACGGCGACGCCGCGGTACTCGGCCTCCTGGCCCAGGAACCCGACGACCTCCCTGAGCAGATCGCCCACGTCGATGGTCTCGCTCTGCACGTCCATGTGCTTGGCGAAGCCGAGCAGGCGGTGGGTGACCTTGCGGCACCGCGCCACCGAGCCCAGGAGCGAGTCGACGATGCCGAGCACCTTGTCGCGCCGCGGGAGCTCCGGCTCGAGGTTGACCAGGTCCTTCAGCAGGCCGGCCTTCTCGTTGATGATGCTGAGCGGGTTGTTGATCTCGTGGGCCACGCCGGCGGCGAGACGGCCGACGGTGGCCAGCTTGTTGGAGTACTCGACCTTGTGCATCAGCTCGGCGCGCCGCAGGTTCTGGGCGCGCAGGTTGGCCACGAACTGGCGGCTGCCCCAGAGGATCACGCCGAGGATGAAGGCGATGCTCACCAGCAGGAAGGCCAGGAGCCGCGGCAGGCTGAAGCCCCGGCCCTGGGGCCGCACCTGCGTCCGGATCGACACCAGGACGAAGGGGGAGTCCGCGATCTGCGCGCACCCGAGGACGATCGGCCGGTGCGCCTCGTCCTCCTGCTCGAGCACGTTCACCTCGGGGGTCGCGTGGGGCACGGCGAGCGGGACGGTCTTCAGCACCGCCCCGTAGCGGCGGGACGGCGACTGCAGCACGCGGTCCCGGTTCACCAGGAAGACGTCGTCGTGGGGGGTGAGGCCGGCCGTGAGGATCTGCTCGGCCAGGATGTCCGCGTTGATGGTGGCGCGCAGGATGTAGTAGCCGCCGTTCTCGCGGTCGTGCTTCGTGGCGATGGCGAAGTGGGGCGAGTTGCGGTAGCCGAGGAAGACGTCGCTGATGAAGACGCCGCGCCGGCTCACGCGGTAGAACCAGTCCTGGTCGTGGTAGTCGCGGCCCTTCAGGTCGTAGGCGCCGGTGTAGCAGAGCTGACGGCCGCCGGCGTCGATGAGGCCGAGGTCGGCGAACGAGCCGAGCGCGAACGACTCGTTCATGTGCTTCATGATCCGCGGCAGCGTCTCCGCGTCGCACAGCTCGGCGAAGGAGCGATCGCGGACGATGAAGCCCAGGGCCGAGCGGCGCTCGGTGAGGAAGAACTCCAGCGCCCGCTTGTTGTTGGTCACCTGCCGCGTGATCCCGTCCACGGCCTCGGCGCGCAGCGAGCGCTCGTACTGATCGGAGTACAGGAACGAGATGATGACGAGCGGCACGATGGAGACCGCGGCCGTCGCCAGGACCACGGTGCGGCGGAGCCGCCCGTAGCCGCGGCCCGAGAGGTAGGGGCGGGCGTCCTCCCCTTCAGCGGGACCGCGCGAAGCTGTGGCAGGAGCGGGCGGCATGAGCGCGCTGACCGGGCATTCGCCTCACGTGCATATTTTTACCATGCACGCCTCTTCCCTGTTACCCCCCGCGAGGGGAGCGGTCAAGGCATATCTGCGCTTCCGTGGGGCCTCCGGTCGTGATATGCATGTCTATGTCATGCACAGCGGCGGCCGCGCCGGCCGCCGCGCGGTGCTGGAGATGGCGATGAAGGCCCCGCACTTCGCGCCGCAGCCCCAGGGGGCGCCCCCGCCGCCGCCGCCGTGGTACCGGCGCCGGGCGCGGGGCCGCAACCGCTACGACCACCTCGAGATCGCCGGCGCGTTCGGCGACCTCGGGACGCTCATCCCGTTCGTGGTCGGCTACATCGTCGTGCTCAAGGTCGATCCGCTCGGCATCCTGCTCATGTTCGGGCTGAGCCAGATCCTGGTCGGGCTCTTCTACCGGACGCCCATCCCGGTGCAGCCGATGAAGGCCATCGCGGGCGCCGCGATCGCGTCGGGCGGCGCGGTGAGCCCGGCCATGCTCTGCGGCGCGGGCCTCTTCACCGGCCTCTTCTGGCTCCTCGTGGGCAGCACCCGGACGGTCGAGCTGGTGACGCGCCTCGCGGGCAAGCCGATCATCCGCGGCATCGTGCTCGGGCTCGGCCTGATCTTCATGACCGAGGGGATCAAGGCGATGCTGGTCACGCCGTGGCTGGGCGGCGGCGCCCTGGTGCTCACGTTCGCCCTGCTCACCTACCGCCGCTTCCCGGCGATGTTCGCGCTGTGCCTCGTCGGCGTGGTCGCGGCCTGGTTCCTGAGCCCGGCGGAGGCGCACCAGGTGCTCGCCACGCGCCCGGCCTTCCGCCTGCCCGACCTCGTCGTCGCGCGCATGAGCCTCGGCGACCTCGTCACCGGCAGCCTGATCCTCGCCGTGCCGCAGCTCCCGCTCACGATCGGCAACGCCATCATCGCGGTGCGCGCCGAGAACAACGAGCTCTTCCCCGAGCGCCCCGTCACCGACCGCATGCTGGCGATCTCACAGGGGCTCATCAACCTCCTGGCGGCGCCGTTCGGCGGCGTGCCCATGTGCCACGGCGCGGGCGGCATGGCGGGCCACGTCCGCTTCGGGGCGCGCACCGGCGGCTCGCTCGTGGTCCTCGGCGCCCTCACGGTCGGGCTCGCGCTCTTCTTCAGCGGCTCGGTCGCGCTCGCGTTCCAGGTGTTTCCCAAGGCCGTCCTCGGCGTGATCCTCTTCTTCGCCGGGATGGAGCTGGCGCTCACCGCCAGGGACATCGGTGAGAAGAAGGAGGACGTCGCCGTCATGCTCGTCGTCGCCGGCTTCGCCACGTGGAACATGGGCGCCGCGTTCGTCGCGGGGGTCACGCTGCACCAGGCGCTCCGGCGCGGGTGGGTGAAGCTGTGAGCGCCCCGGCGCAGAGGGCCGCGACCGCGCCGCCCCTGCCCCCGGCGCCGGCCGCGCCGAGCGGCTGGGCCGACCTGTACCGCAAGGAGGACTACTGGGCCATCTGGCTCGGGCTCGGCCTCGTGCTCCTCGCCCTCGGCCTGCACTGGGCCGGGGCGTCGCTGCGCGGCTTCGCCGTGGCCCCGCCGCGGTGGGACACCGGCGCCGGGCTCGCGGCCCACTTCGGGCAGGCGTGGTTCCGCTACGTGGCGCTCGGCGCGACGTTCCTCACCGTGTTCGCCGGCGCGGGCGCCGCCATGGGCTACCGGGTCCGCCCCTACCTCGCGGGGTTCACCGTCCTCTTCGTCCTGGCCGCGCTCATCCTCGTCGTGAGCCAGTGGCGGTACGCGAGCACCTACAACCTCGAGGCGCCGCTCGTCGCGCTCGCGGTCGGCCTGCTCGCCGGCAACCTGCTGCCGGTGCCCGGGTGGCTCGACGCGTGCCTGCGCACCGAGTTCTACGTGAAGACCGGCATCGTGCTCCTCGGCGCCACCCTCCCCTTCACGCTGATCGTGCACGCCGGCCCGAGCGCCTTCCTGCAGGCGACCATCGTCTCGATGACCACCTTCGCGACGATCTACTTCTGCGCCACGCGCCTCTTCAAGCTCGACCGGCGCTTCGCCGCGTGCATGGGCGGGGGTGGCTCGATCTGCGGGGTCTCCGCCGCCATCGCCGTCGGCGGCGCGGTGAGCGCGGAGAAGGAGCACGTCTCGATCACCATCGGCCTCGTCACCGTCTTCGCCATCGTGGTCATCTTCCTGCTCCCGCTCGCGTGCCGCGCGCTCGGGCTGCCCCCCGGCGTAGCCGGCGCCTGGATCGGGACCTCCGAGTTCGCCGACGCGGCCGGGTTCGCCGCCGCGAGCGCGATCGGCCACGAGTCGGCCATCCGCACGTTCACCCTCATGAAGGTCATCGGCCGCGACATCTGGATCGGCATCTGGTCGCTCGCGCTCGCGATCATCTCGGTGACGGTGTGGGAGCGGAAGCAGGGCGGCCCGCGCCTCGGCCCGAGCGTGATCTGGGCGCGCTTCCCCAAGTTCGTGATCGGGTTCTTCCTCGCCTCCGCGCTCATCACCACCGTCGCGGCGCTCGTCTCCCAGGAGGTCTACCGCGCGTCGCTCGAGCCCGGCGTGATCGCGCCGATCAAGACCCTGCGCACCTGGACCTTCGTCTTCACGTTCCTCTCGATCGGCTTCACCACCCGCTTCCGCCAGCTCGGCCGGTTCGGCTGGGCGCCGTTCTGGGCCTTCACCATCGGCGTGCTCGTGAACGTGCCGCTGGGCTACCTGCTGTCGGCGGTGCTGTTCCGCGAGTTCTGGTCGAAGATCTGACGACTCAGCGCACGCCGCCGAGCAACGGGGCGAGGGCGGCGCGGTCGAAGTAGACGTCGTTGCGCTGGACGCGGTCGCCGGCCAGCAGCACGAGATCCATGCCGTCGAGGGTGATCGTCTCGCCCCCCGCGCTGCGCTGGAAGGAAGCCCGCCACAGCAGCGCCGCGCCGTCGCCGCCGGCGAGGGGGAAGAGCTCGCGCACCGTCCAGCGCATGGTCCACGCGGCGAAGAGCTTCCGGAGGTAGTGCCGCAGCGCCTCCGCCGAGCGGATCTCGCCCTTCGTGTTCGGGTCGCGATACACGAGATCGTCCGTGTAGCAGGCGATCACGCGCTCGACGTCCTGACTGTCCCAGGCGGCCAGAAACCGCTCGCCCAAGGCCCGCAGCTCCTCCATCCCACGCATCGAGCTCCTCCCGGGGCGCCCCGCAGCACCCATCTTGAGGGCAACGTAAGCGCCTCGGGGCGCGGCCGCAACGGACTTCGCCGCCCGGCGTGCTACCCTGTCGCCGCCCGATGCCCATCCCGCCCGAACCCGAGCCCCGGGCCGTCTGCCCGCGCTGCCGGCGGCCCGCGAGCGTCTGCTACTGCCGCGACGTCACCCCGATCGCGACGCGCACACGCGTGGTCCTGCTGCAGCATCCGCACGAGAGCGAGGTGGCCATCGGCACGGCGCACATGGCCCGCGTCTGCCTCACGAACGCCGAGCTCCACGTCGGCGTCGACTGGGGCGACGCCCCGGCGCTGGCGCGCGCGCTCCGCGACCCGACGCGCACCCCCGTGCTCCTCTATCCCGGCGACGGCGCGCGCGACATCGTCCGCGAGCCGCCGCCCGGGCCCGTGACGCTCATCGTGGTCGACGGCACCTGGACCCAGGCGCGTCAGGCGGTGGCCCGCAACCCCGTGCTCGCGGCGCTGCCGCGCTACGCCTTCACGCCGCCGGCGCCGAGCGAGTACCGCATCCGCCGCGAGCCCGACGCGGCCTACGTCTCGACCATCGAGGCCCTCATGCACGTGCTCGGCGTGCTCGAGGGCGAGCCGGAGCGCTTCCGCGCGCTGCTCGAGCCGTTCCGGGCCATGGTCGACATGCAGATCGCGTGCGCCACGGAGCGGCCGTGCCCGCGCCCGCGGCCCCGCCGGCCGCAGCGGCCGTTCCGCTCGCGCGTGCCGGTCGAGCTGCGGCGGCGCGTCGCCGATCTGGTGTGCGTCCACGCCGACGCCAACGCCTGGCCCTACGGCTCGCGCGAGCGCGCCACCACCTGTCCCGACGAGCTGATCCACCTGGTCGCGCACCGCCCCGCGTCGGGCGAGTCGCTCGAGGTGATCGTGGCCCCGACGCGCGCCCTGGCGCCGGGGACGTGCGAGTACACCGGCCTCGCCGCCGGCCTGCTCGCCGCCGGCGGCGACGCGGCCGCGCTCGACGCCCGCTGGCGCGCGTTCGGCCGGCCCACCGACGTCGTCTGCGCCTGGGGGTCATCGTCGACGCAGCTCCTCCGCGCGGCGGGCGCCTGGCTGCCGCCGGGCGGCCTCGACCTGCGCCAGGTGGCGCGCTGCTTCGCCCGCGGGAAGATCGGGACCCTCGAGCAGTGCCTGGCCCGGCTCGGCGCCACGGCGCGGCCGCCGCTCGGCGCCGGACGGGCCGGCCGCCGCCTCGGGCAGGTGGTCGGGGTGGCCGACTTCTTCGTGCGGCTCGGGCGCGACGGGGGCTGACCCGACGCGGCGCCGTGGCGTGCCGTGTGACCGCGGAGCGGCCGCGGGCGTAGACCGGCGTTCACGCCCGGAGCGAACGAGAACGCCAACCAGTCGGAATCGCGGGGCGACCGCGGTTGGTACGGCGCCTGCAAGGCGGCGTACCCGTCCCACGCCCACGGAGCCCCGCCCATGCCCCGACGCCTGCCTGCCGCCCTGGCTACCGCCCTGCTCGTCCCGCTGATGCTGGCGTTCCTCGTGCCGCTCGCCGGCTGCCCGCCGGAACGCGGCGAGCCCGGCGGCGACGCCGGCACGCCGGCGCTCGATGGCGGCGCCGACGGCCCGGCCGGCCCGCAGCTCGTGTTTCACGTCCGCACGAGCACCGCGCCCTTCCCCCACGCCGACGGCCTCGCCGGCCAGACCGCGCGCGACGCCTGGCAGGGCATCCGCAGCCTGCACCTGCTCCGCGCGCCCGACGACAGCGCGCCGGTCCTCGTGTTCGATCACGGCGACGACTTCGTCGAGGCCGGCTACAACGACGGCGACGACACGATCGTCGGACGCGCCGCGCTGGCGAGCATCCCGGCCGGCGTGTACGTCCGCGCCCGCATCGGCGTCACCCACTCGCGCTACACCGTCGCGTCGACGCTGCACGTCGCGGGCGCGGCCATCCCGGGGGACTACGACTGCCTCCAGGCGCTGAGCGACCGCACGACCCTCGACGGCCAGGTGCGCGCCCTCGGCTGGTACCGCTACACCTTCCTCACCGCCGGCCACGCCTACCCCACCGAGGGCAGCAACGCGCCGCTGCCGCTCCAGCCGGAGACGGGCGGCTTCACGATGAAGACGTTCGGCGGCCAGACGGTCTACGACGTCGACGCGGCGCTGGCGGTCGACCCGTCCGTCGGCCGGGACGTGGCCGTGATCGCCGACGTCAACATGGACCACAGCTTCCGCTGGCAGGACGAGGCCCTCCCGGGCTACCTGCCCGGCGTCTACGACACCACGCCGACCTCGTTCGAGCCGGTGTGGCGCTTCGGGGCGAACAGCTTCGCGCTCAGCCTCGAGTAGCGCGTCGCCGGCCGCCTACGGCACGGCCGCGATCACCTCGACGAGCGGGTAGGCGGGCCCCGCGGTGACGTGGACGAAGCGGCGCCCGCTGCCGAGCGCGGCCTGGTCGGCGGGGAAGCTGAAGGTGACCTGGCCGGCGGCGTCCGTGGTGGCGTCGGCCTCGAGCGCCAGGAAGAAATCGTCGTAGAGGAGGGTCGCGTGCGCGGGGGCGCCCGCCTGGGGCGCGCCGGCCGCGTCGGTGATGGCGGCGGTCACCGCGAGCGGCCCGCCGGCGGCGGACGGGGCCACGGTCACCTGGGCGAGCCAGAGGGCCGGATCGTTCGTGCGCAGCGTCGCCGGCGCGGCGTCGCCGAGCGCGAGCAGGGTGGCGGCGAAGGCATCGACGGCCGGCGCGAGGGCGTCGATGTCCACCTTGTCGGGCGTGTCGGCGGTGGTGTGGTACCACGACGAGCTCGAGGCCGTGCTGGCGACGGCGATGTTGGCGCGGTAGAGCCCCTGGATGTCCGTGGGGATGATGCCCCCGAAGAGCGAGGGCACGCCCTCCATGCCGAGAAAGAGCGGGTAGACGGAGCTCAGCCCCGCGCCGCGCAGCGCCTCCTCGAGCGGCGCGTCGCCGGAGTAGGCCAGGCCGAGGAGGCTCGTCTCCTTCGCCGCCGGCACTTCGAAGTTCAAGGCGGCCAGGATCGGCTCGCCGGCCTCGGTGACGTGGGTGCGCAGGAAGTGGTAGCCGCCGTAGAGCGCCAGCTCCTCGCCGTCGTAGGCGACGAACACGATGCCGTAGCGCGGCGGCGGGCCGGCCGCGATCCGCTCGGCCACGGCGAGCAGCGCCGCGACCCCGCCGCCGTTGTCGGTCGAGCCCACGAACCAGGTGTCGTAGTGGGCCCCGACGAGCAGGAGGCCGGACGCCTCGTCGGTGCCGCGCACGCGCCCGACGACGTTCTGGCCCTGCGCGGGCACGGCCGTCGTGACGACGGCGAAGCTCGCCGTGACCGCGGCGCCGGCCGCGAGCGCGGCCTTGATCGCGGCGCCGTCCACGGCCCCGATGGTGACCGCCGGGATGGTCGACTGCGCCTCCCAGGTGAGGCGCACCGAGCCGACCTGGCGGAGGTTGTCGGGCGCCGTCGAGAGATACAGCATCGCGGCCGCGCCGGCGTCGGTCACGTGGCGGTACTGCAGCGAGCGGTGGATGGTCTGATCCCGCTCGACCATCGCGACCTTGCCGGTGAGGTCGACGCCCTGCAGGTCGCTCGGGCGGGCGCTGCCGACGTAGACGACCGCGGCGCCCTCGGCCGTGCCGCCGCCCGAGGCCTCGAAGACGTCGAAGGCGGCGGCGGCCGGCGCGCCGTCGACGGCGACGGTGAAGCTCGCGGCGCTGACGGTGTGCTGCGGAAAGGCGAACGGCTCCTCGTGCACGTCCTCGAGGCCCGCGGCGGTCATCCGCGCCGCGACGTAGGCGGCGGCCTGCCGCCCGGCGTCGGTGCCGCAGCGCTTCTCGCCGAACGCGGCGAGGTCGTCGAGCGTCGCGAGGAGCGCGGCCGGCTCCGTGGGCGGCAGGGGCTCCCGGGTGGTGCCGCCGCCGCACGCGGCCAGGGCCAGGGTGAGGGCGAGGGCGAGGGTGACGGTGAGGGGTCGGGTGACGGTGAGGCAGGACCTGGGGGCACGGATCACGCGGGACCTCCGGACCCGAGCATACCGGATCAGCCGCGGCGGCGTCGCCACCAGGCCGCGAGCCCGAGCGCCACGATGCCGATCACGGCCGCGAGCTGACGCCCCGCCGCCCGGGGGCGGGCCGGCGCGAGCGACGCGCCGGCCTCGGCCAGGGTGAGCGCGCCGACCGCGACGTCGTCACCCATCGACATCATGTCGCAGTTGCCGTCGACGGCCCCGTACGACAGCGTGAGCGTGCCGCGGCCGGCGGCGGGCGCGGTCCAGGTGAAGCGCCACGCGGTCCGGTTCTCCGTGTTGTGCGAGGCGACCGCGTGGCAGTCGCCGTACGTGATGGTCGTGCCGGTGTAGCTCGCGGGCAGCGTCGCGCTGCACGCGGCCGAGGTCATCACGGGGGCGCCGTCCGTCGCGTAGGTCCCGGCGGTCGCGCCGGTGCCGTCCTCGATCGCCGCCGCGAAGTTGTTGTTGTTCTTGCCATAGGCGCCACAGCCGCTGAAGCCGAGGGTCTCGCCCGTGAGCTGCGCGTCGACCTGATAGGTCTGCCCGGGCTGATAGGTGCGCACCGTGCCCACGGTCCCGAGCGCCGGCGTGAAGGTGAAGCCGAGGCTGATGAGGCCCGGGGCGCTCATGTGGCAATGGCCGCAGTGGACGCCGTGGTCGCGGCGGCCACCCGTGCCCCACAGGCCGCCGCCGCCGGGGACGGCGCCGCTGGCGTCCCTCTCCCAGAGCCCGTCGCCGTCCCAGGCGGCGGCCGGGGCGGCGGTCGTGAGCGTGAGCGCGACGAGAGCGAGGCCGAAGGTCGTCCGCATGGGTGTCTCCTCAGTTCGGCGTCGGGTCGCACGTCGCGAGGGTCGCGCCGTCGAGCCAGCTCTTGAGCGTGGTGTACGAGGCGTCGTCCTTGGCGAAGAACTTGAGGTGCGGGTACGCCGTCCCGGTGGTCGGGCGCGCGAGGAGCTCGACCTCGTCGGTGTTCGGCACCGCCAGCCGGAAGAGCCGGGCGCTGTCGAAGTTCTTCTGCCACTCCGTCGCGGTGTGGGTGGTCCAGCCCGAGCACATGATCGTGCCGCTGCCCTCCCGCTGCAGGTTCACGGTCACCGCGCAGTTGTTGCCGAGGCAGCTATTGGGCTGACACACGATCTCGTCGTTACGCCACCGCCCGCGCGCGTACGTGCGGAACAGGTGACCCGTGTCGGTGCCGTGACAGGCCATCATCGAGCAGTTGCGGTCGAGGATCGGCTGGACCCGGCACTTGTAGTAGTTGAGGTCGAGGGCCGGCAGGGCCAGCGGGCCCACGGGCGGCTTCTGCGCCGTCGTGCCGCAGCCGCTCCCGTCGGTACAGGTGCGCGTGGCCTGGCCGCCCGCGACCGTCCACGCGGTGCACGACCAGCTCTCGACACAGGGGGCGTCGGGGCTCGCGTCCGTCGCCGCGCCGCCCTCGAGCGGGCCGTCGGCGGGCGCGGCGTCCGGCGCGGCGTCGGCGCGGCCGTCGGGGGCCGCGTCGGCGAGCCCCGGCGCGTCGCCCGGGGGCGCGGCGTCGGCGCCGCCGTCGCGGGCCGCGTCGACGAGCGCCGGGGCATCGCCCGGCGCGTCGCGGCCGCCCGCGCCGCCATCGGCGGGCGCGTGCCCGACGCTCCCGGAGCAGCCCCCGATCACGACCCAGCACCCCATGACCGCCGCGCGCCACCTCATCCTCGCCTCCGCCCGTGCGTCGCGACGCAGACGGCGGCAACGCTGCTGCGCCGCCGCGGCTGGACCGCGCTTCACCGCACCAGAGGAGCGTACCCGGAGTGGGGAGGAAGGGTCAATCAGCGCCGCCCGGGGAGGGCGGCGGGGGCGAGGCGAGGCCGGGCGGCGGCTACTTGACGATGACCGTCCCCACCATGCCGATGCTCTGGTGCGGGATGCAGTGGTAGCCGACGACCCCGGGGCTCGTGAACGTGAAGTGGAACGTGCCGCCGGAGCCGAGGGCGCCGCTGTTGAACGACACGGGGGCCCCGGTGTCGCTGGTCACGGTGTGGATCGGCATGCCGGAGTTGGTCCAGGTGACCGTCGAGCCGACAGGCACCGTGATGCAGGCCGGGGTGAAGTGGAAGTCGGCCACCGCGACGGAGGTCGTGGCGACGGGCGCGCCGCCGCCGGGGCACTGGACCACGCCGCCGTCCACCTGGCCGCCGTCCGCCTGGCCGCCGTCCGCGACCCCGCCGTCGGGCACGCCGCCGCCGGTCGGGCTGGCCGTCACGTTGATCGTCGAGGCGATGACGGCGCCGGTCGCGTCCTTGACCGCCGTGAGGTCGTCGTTGTGCAGCTCGAGCGAGATCTTGTGCGCACCCGCGATGGTCGGGCAGTAGTCGAGCCCCGCCGTGATCGGGCTCGAGGAGCCCGCGTTGTTGTACGGCTTGCCGCTCGGATCGTTGCAGGCGGTGCCGTCGACGAACACCTCGACGTGCCCGCAGAGCGGCGCCCCGGCGCACGTCCCGATGTCCTGCAACGTGAAGTTCTTCACCGTGAAGTTGATCGGCACGTCGGGGTTGTTGGCGTCGGCAGAGACGGCAGCGTTGTTGGCCGGTGACGTGATCGTGATGGACGGACCGGCGGAGGCCGCTGGGTGTTCGTTTTCGTCGCACGCGACGACCAGCAGCGAGCAGAAAGCAAGAGCACTCCAGACGACAGCACGCATGGTTTCCTCGTTACCTCTCAGGGGGAAGCCCGGGGACGAGCCCCGTTTCGTGCCATTCGATGTCTCGCCGGAGCGGCCCGTTGCTCGAAGTGTGTCGCGCCCCTCGCGCCCGGCGCCGTCGTCACGGGCTCAGAACGCTTGCCATTGCCGCCGGTACGCTTCGCCGCCGCAGTCGGGGATCTCGGGCAACCCCTCGTGCATCCGCGTCCACAGCGCGAGCATGGCGGCGTCGTCGTGCCACCGCGGGTCGCGGTGCTCCGGGTCGCCGTCGAGGGCGATGTGCCCGATCTCGTGCATCAGGGTCGAGCTCTCGACGCAGCGGTAGAAGTCGGCCGCGATCGCCACCGTCTGGTCCTTGGTGGTCGTGCACCCGGTCGCGGCCGCATCGGACCCGCACTGCACCAGCCCCTCATTGAGGAGCAGCCGCCAACCTGACACCGCGGACGGCTCGATGCCCCAGAACGCTGCCGCCATCTCGACGGCCCGGCGGAGGCGCGGCCTGAGGTCCTCACGGACCGGCCAGTCCTGCTTGCACTGGGGGGCGACCTGAAGATCGAAGCCGTAGATCTGCGGGTCGGCCGGCCAGGCGGAGGCACAGGCGGACGCCGCGAGCGCGACAGCGACAACGGAAATACGCAGCATTTCTGGATCTTAGCACTGGATTCCGGTAACTTCTCAAGAAGTGGGGGCGCCTTCCCTTGGGCGGCACGCGCCGGTACCTGATGGCCGGGTCGGTGATCGGCGGGCTGCGGGAGGCTCCCGGGAGTGACCGGGCTATTGGCGGCGTGGTCCCCGGTGACGTTCGCA
>DASXVK010000610.1:0-3091 GCA_036504295.1 Polyangia bacterium | reverse complement strand
CCGCCGCCGCCCGGGACCGCGCGAGCGGCGAGCTCGCGCGCACGCGCACCGAGCTCACCAGCGCCCACGCCGAGCAGGCGCGCGCGCAGGCGGAGCTGCGCTCGGTGCACGAGGACGCGCGCCGGCTGGCCGAGGAGGTGGCGCGTCTGCGCGGCGGGTCGATCGAGGCCGGCACCGAGCAGACGCGGCTGGCGGCCGAGGTGGAGCGGTTGCGGCGCGAGATCGGCGCCACCGACGCGGAGCGCGCCCGCCTGGCCGCGGACGGCGACCGGCTCCGGCGCGACCACGCCGCGGCCGCCGCCGAGGCGGCGCGCCTCGCCGCCGCGACGCGCGAGCTCACCACCGCCGCGGCCGCGGAGCGGCAGGCCCGCGCGGCGGCCGAGGATCGCGCCGCGGACCTCGACCGGCGCGGCGCGACCACGGCGCGCGAGCTCGAGGAGGCGCGCGCGACCCTCGCGGCGGCCACCCGGGCCGCGGAGAGCGCGGCGACGCGGCTGGCGCACGAGGAGCGGGCGCGCCGCGAGGCGACGGCCGCCGCTGACGCCGCGCGGGAGGAGGCCGCCCGGAGGCGCGCCGAGCACGATCTGGCGCTCGCCGCGGCGGGACAGACCGGCGTGGTGGAGGC
This sequence comes from Polyangia bacterium, assembly GCA_036504295.1. Lineage (GTDB taxonomy): Bacteria > Myxococcota_A > Polyangia > JACRCY01 > JACRCY01 > DASXVK01. The sequence continues at coordinate 2,466 of DASXVK010000610.1, read as the reverse complement.
GGAGGTGCGCGATCTCCGCGTGCGGCTGCAGATCGCGCTGACGCGCGCTGCCGAGGTGGACGCCGCCCGCGAGCAGGCCGCGCGGCTCCGCGACGAGGTGGCCCACCTCGAGGGGCTGCGGGACGCGGCCGCGGCGCTCGAGGAGCTCCGCGCCGAGCAGCGCCAGCTCCGGCTCACGAACCACCTGCTCGGGCAACGCGTCGCGGAGCTGCAGAGCTACGCCGTCGAGGTCCAGGAGCTCCGGCCAGCGGCCGCCGAGCTGGCGGCCGCGACGAGCGACCTCGCGCGGGCGCGGGACCGCGTGCGGTCGCTCGAGGCGCAGCTCTTCTCAGCCGGCCCTGCGGCCGTCGTGCCGGAGCCGCCGGCACCCGTCGACGGCGAGTCGGTGAGCCTCGACGACAACCTGCGGCGGCTCGTGGACCGGGAGCACCTCCGCGTCGCCGTCGTCGCGGATGACCGCGGCCTGCTGATCGCGGCGGCCGGCGACAACGAGCACCAGGAGGGCATCGCGGCCATCGCGGGGCTCGCGGAGCAGATGGCGCTGCGCGCGACGGAGTTCCTGCCGCTCGACGGCGTGCGCCACGTGCGGCTCCGGGATCGCAACGACATGGTCCTGTCGTGCGTGCTCTTCCGCCTCGGCGAGGAGGTCTACAGCCTCAGCACCCTGGGCCGCACCCGGCCGGAGGAGGCGACCCTCGAAGCCGCCGTGAGCGGGCTCAGTCACGCGCTCGGCGGGTGATCGCGGGCGGCGGAGCCCCCGGCGCCGCCTCGGTCGGGTCCCAGCGGCGATAGCTGGGGCGCCGCGCCTCACTGAGCCCACGCCCGAGCAGGCCGGGCCCGGCGCCCACGTGACGCAGCACCAGCGCGACCGCCCGCGGGAGCGCCGCGCCAACCCGCGCGCTGAGGTGGGTGCCAAACCGGTCGAGGATCGCCGCCTCCACCCCAAGGATGGTGACGTCCCGAGGCAGCCGCGCGGGAGCCACTCGCCGCGCGATCTGCAGGACCTCGGCGATGCCGACCCCGTGGCAGCAGAAGGGGTTCACCGCGCAGGCCGCCGCCTCGGTGAGCGAGAGCGTGTGGCAGGTCCCGGGGGGCCGCCCGGTCGACGTGGCGTCGACCAGGAGGAGGCGCTGCCCCGGCTCGAGCGTGTCCAGGAGCTCGAGCCCGAGGCTCGGACGGAACTCCAGGCGGACGCGGGCGGGGAGGGGCAGGCGGGCCAGCACGCGCCCGATTCGCACGCCGACCGCGTCGTCGCACACGAGCTCGTTGCCGAGACAGATGATGCGGGTCGGGCCAGGCGCGCCGGGGCGACGCGCGCCGCGCCAAGGCCGGCGAAGATGCGTGCGAGGTCGCGTCACGGAGTGAGGGTACGCGGCCGGCACCAGCCCTGCAACCGCGCCCGCTCCACCGCGCCCGCTCCCGTACGGCGCGGCCGACACTCCAAAGAACCAGCGGACCTCGCGACGCCTGCTGTTGACCTGCCGCGTCAACGCTGTACGCTGACGGAGGAAGGGTCCGCAGCGTGAGTTGACAGTGACTGTGGCAAAAAGGTACACTTCAGTGGAGATCGTGAGCCACGACCGCCCCATCGTCGACCTGCTGGTCCCCGTCCAGGGACCGGACGCGAGCTACGGCCCGGTCCTGGCCGGACTGCCCCGTGACCTGCTGCGTCATGTGTTCGTCGTCCACACGGGCACCACGACCGAGAGCCTCCCCCCCGCTACCAGCGTGCCGGCCGGCCTCAAGGTGCTGGCGACGCCGCGGCGGGGGTTCGGGGCCGCGGTGCTGCGGGGGATGGAGCACCTCCAGGAGCTCGAGCCACGGCCCGCCGTGGTCGTGGTCATGGCGAGCGACGGCTCCGACGATCCCGCGGATGTCCCTGCGTTGCTGCGGCCGGTCCTCAAGGGCGGCTACGACCTGGTCATCGGCTCACGGATGCTCGGCCCGGGCCGCGGCGCGAGCCTGAGCCCGCTCAACCGCTACGGCAACGTGGTCGCCGTCCAGCTCATCCGCGTCGTCTACGGCTACTCCTACAGCGACCTCTCGACGTTCTTCGCCATCCGCTTCCCCGCGCTCGTGGCGCTCGGCATGCACGACTACGGCGCCGGGTTCGCGACGGAGCTGCGGGTGAAGGCGCTCAAGGTCGACCTGCGCGTGGCCGAGGTGCCGGCCGCACGCCGCCGCCGCCGCGCCGAAGACCAGGCCGAGACCCTCCGTTCCAAGCTCGACGCCGGCTACAAGTCGCTCTACCAAATCCTCCGGAACGCCACAATTCGCTAATAATTTGAACAACTTGAAAGAATCAGCGCCGGTATACTTGCGCCCGGTAAGCAAAGGTGCGATGATGTAGGACAAAGACGTTCACTTACACACCCCCACGGAGGGACCGACCAATGAAGCCGATGCGTGAGCGCAGGGTTCGACGGAGCAGCCAGACGGGCGAGGCCTTGCGGTTCCAGCTCGAGT